>MVRS01000248.1 GCA_002067975.1 Syntrophorhabdus sp. PtaU1.Bin058 | reverse complement strand
AATATGGAAGTCCGTATGAAGCGGGACCGTATGCGTCTGCCGGTTCTGCAGAACAGAATGCTGAAAGGCTGGATATCGGAATGATGGTGGCGGGTGATTTTGCACCCACACCAACGCAGACTATCGGACAGAAGGCCCTCGAAGCTGCTCAAATGCAGCTTGGTATACCTGGAGGACATTGTAATGAATTTGTTGTCAACTCTGCACGAGCAGGAGGATCTAAAGTTGGATACTTCACTGCAAAGGGCCTCTTGGCAGACAATATTCCAGATGGTCTTGAGCTTATTCAGGGTGCTAGCTTCAATAACATGAGCGCCGTACAAGCTGGAGATATCGCCCTTTTACCTGGTGCAAGTTTTGCTCATGTGGGTTATGTAGCTTCTAAACCAGCAGGTGCCTTGACTCAAATTTTGCATTCCCCCGGAGTAACTGCTGGGAAAGTGGTACGATACGAGAGCTTAGGTAATTTTAGTGGATATAAGGGCGTGAGATTTTTTAGACTTACTAAGTAACATAGTAACACAAGGGAGAAAACTCATGAAGAATAGATATTATAAACAGATGGTCTCAGTGCTATTATTTTTTATTCTATGTCCTTTGGTCAATTGGGCTCAACAGTTATCTTTATATGAAACTGTATCCATTAAAACAGGTACAGGTCTTAACGATATAGGGAACCAATTAGGAGGCAAAAAAGAGCAACCTTACAGCGACCCATTTAAGGGTTTTGCTGTGACTTCGAGGGGAGAAATCTTGATCCAGGATGTAGTAAATATGAGGGTGCAACGTTTTTCTAGACATGGAACCATACTAAAGCCTCTAATAATGCCAGACTTGTTTTGGCCAGGAGAAATATGTGTTTCGGAAAATGATGAAATTTTTGTTTCGGATGACCGAATTGAAAGGGTAATAACGTTTTCATCTGATGGTACTGTTGTACGTACTTTTAATCCAGGATACCGCTATTTCAAACTTCTTTATAGGAGCGTCCCAATACTATCGCTAAAATGCTATAAGAATAAATTAACACTTGTTTATGGCATCGATAGGGTCTTAGATAACAAAATTATGCCAATATATGAAGATATTTACGATTTAAATTTTTCTTTGCTGCATAGAAAAGAATACTCAGATGACCGAGCATATTACTCGTCGCTTCTGGATAAAATGCCTAACATGATATTGGCATTCGTGGATAATAGAGGATACCATTACTATTATACAATTTCCCAGGGCCATACAGGTAGAGAAAACCGATTAGGGATTAACAGAGATCAAGCATTGCTTAAGTATTCCCCAAGTGGGGATCTTGTTTTCAAAATTGATAGCGAATGGTTAAGTAGAAATATGAAGTACCATGTAGGAGCAGTGCCTGGAAGTGAACTCACTGAACTTAAAGGTAATAATTTGTCGATTTTCAACTGGTATGTAACTCATAACGGAAATCTTTATATTCTACTCGCCAACAACGACTTAGTAAAGGTATTTAGGATTATAGAGGGGGACGACCGTAAATAAGTACATAGCTCTTAACAACCTCAGGGAAAGGAATTGGGGACGCTCTTCATACATGATCCCTACGAAGTAACTGCCTTTTTAACAGTTCGACAAGATATGGGTATTTAGGGGACGGTCTTTTGTCCTAATAATCACTATGCAACGGTAAATACATACAGGACAAAAGACAAAAGGCCTGACCCTATCTTGCATTTTGTTATAAATTCTTTCTGCAAAATATATAAAGCCGGTAATTCTCACCAAGCCGCAATGCGGCTCTCTGAGGTCAGCTCCGGAGAAGGGGCCAGAACTCACGCATATTCCGCACCTTCTCGATGTTCCAGATCATCTCCACAACCTTCGAGGTGCGCTCCCGTCCCAGAACGGGCTCGAAGAGGTCCCGGCACTTTTTTTCCACTTCAGCATCCGTCATCGGGTTGGCCGTTGTTCCGCGTACATGGAGCACGTGCTCCTTCAAGGTCTCTCCTTTTGTCGTGGTCAGGTAAACGGCTGCCTGGCGGGTGGTTATTGAGGTGTCCAGTGTAGGGTCGAGCACTACGGAGACGAGTTTTCTTAAGGGGACAACGGCGGGATCGGACATCCGCTTGTAAGAATGGGCGGCCTCGAACGTGAGGGTCCCGTCGAGAAGTGCGACCGCCAGTATGTACTGGATGTTTACGTCCGGCATCTCCCTGCTGTCTACGACCCTGCCGCCGGCCCTGGCTCCGGGCGGCACATGGACGACGATGCGCGCAACATCCTGGGGCTTGAGGTGGTACTTTTCTCTGAGCAGGAGTACGGCATCGAGCGGCGCCTGGATCGGCGATCCGACGGAGAACCTTTTGATATTTGTCTGCACGACCTCGTATCTGTTGCCGAGCCCGTCAAACAACTGTTTGGGGTCAGGGTCGGGTGAAAAGGCCGTGAGAAAATTGTTCTGTCCGCTGAAGATGTCCGAGACCCCGGTAAATCCTGCCTGAACAAAAAGGGCTGAGGTCACACCGTTTCTCGCCGGCATGCCTCCGAAGACGAATGCCTTTTCGATGTGTTCGGGGTCGCGCTGCCAGTAAGTCACCCCGGATGCCTGCTGGCCGGTGTATGACAGTACGATCTTTGCCTTTCCCTGGCTCAATTGCAGAATGCTCGCCGCCGCGGTTGCAGCTCCAAAGACTTCTCCCAGGGCGTGCGTGGAATGGGAATGCGTGTCCAGTTGATCCACCCCCAGGGCCTGCGTGATACGGCAGCCTATATCATAGCCGGCGACAACCCCCTTGAGGAAGGTCCGTCCGTCTGCGCCCGCCCGATCGGAAATCGCCATGGCAGCAGGAACCACCGCTGCTCCGGGGTGGGTTAAGGATTTTTCATGCGAGTCGTCGGTTTCATCGGAATGGGCCATCATCCCGTTTGCCAGAGCTGCATTGATGGCTGACGTGATGGTTTTCGTTCCTGCTACTAAGGCCTCCTCGACCCCTCCCTGGGTCTTGACGAATTCTGCCGCGAATTGGCCGGGCCGCAATGCTGAGCCTGACACCACGGCTGCGAGGGTGTCCATGATGTGGTGTTTTGCCTTCTTGACGACGTTTTCAGGAAGATCCGTCTTCTGACTGCCGGCGATGTAAGAGCTTACCTTCTCCATGGTTTCGCCGGTCAATTTCTGCATGGCGGCCGCGCCTTGCGCCTTTGAATCCTTGGTTTCAGGCTCTTTGGCAAAGACCTTGTTTTTGATCGAAGAAAAGACAGTATCTCCAACTGTTACCGCAGTGCCCATTATTGCCGATGCCTTTAAGAACCTTCTCCTGTTCATCTCTCCTTGGCCTCCTTATTATCCCGAAGTATTTGTTTATTTTGCTTACTTTAATCAAAGGGCGTAATGATGTCAACAAAAATACCATATATGGTATAAAATATCAGAAATTGTTACATGTTATATCAGACCCACAGGCAATAAAATAGGGGAAACGGTTCAGGCACAGGAACGGATACTGCTCAACATTCTCTGTCTGTTGAATTTTCAAGATTAAAAATTTCAAGCGCAGGTGCCAACGAAACATTCTCATGATGGGATCAAATAGCTTTGTACATGCGATGGCCCTCTGATCGTGATAGGAATCGCGATGCACGGAGCGGCTCCTGACGAACCGTTAGCCACCATAGATTCTCCCTTGCAAAATATATGAAATAAGAGGAAAATGGAGGAAAAGGCGGGGTATGGAGAGAATCATACCATCGTAGGAATGTTCAATGAGTGAGGTGACACGGTTATGAGAACCTCTACAAAAAGGCAGACACAAACGGATCCAAATCAAGGCGGAGAAGCGCTCCGGGCATTTGTCAACGCCATCAAAGAAACCCTGTTGTTGATTGATGCAAAAGGTATAATCCTTTTTGCCAATGAGACGGCTGCTGAAAGATTCGGAAAAGGCGTTCAGGAACTTGTCGGTACCTGTCTATATGATCTTCTCCCCCCGGAATTAGCGAAATTGAAAAAAGAACAATTCGATAAAGTTTTTACAACAGGCGAACCGGTCTGTTTTGAAGAAATCGGGGCAGAGAGATATTTTGAAATATATTGCAACCCTGTTTTCGATGTGGAAGGGAGGATATCAGGAGGAATTGTGTTTGTTCATGATATCACTGACCGGAAGCTTGCAGAGGAGGGGCTGAGAAAAAGCAAAAGTTTATACAGAACCTTTATTGATGCATCAAACGACATGGTCTTCCTCAAGGATGAAACGGGTCGATATAGTATTGTCAACAAGGGCTATTTAGAGTACATCGGCAAAAGGGAAGAAGACGTTATAGGAAAGACAGGGTTTGAGATCAGGCCGTTTCACATTGCAGAACAATGCGATTTATCAGACAGAAAGACCTTGGAGCTTAATGATATTGTTGTCACTGAAGAAACAGCCAACAATAGAATCATAGAGACCAGGAAGTTTCCTGTAATGCTCGATGAGAACAGGATCGGCATTGGTGGTTTTATGAGGGATATAACTGAAAATAGACTGGCAGCAAAAAGACTGTTGGAAAGTGAAGAAAAATACCGTTCCATCTTTGAGAACGCCGTAGAGGGCATTTTTCAGAGCACGCCGAAAGGCCGTTTTATCAGTATCAACCCTGCGATGGCGCACATCTTTGGATATTTATCCCCTGAAGAGATGGCAACAAACATTGTCAATATCAGTGAGCAGCTTTACGTAAACCCTGAAGAGAGGGAAAAATATCAAAAGATTATTGAAGAAGAGGGTGTTGTCAAGGCATTTGAAACACAATTCTACACGAAAGATGGAGGTACAATCTGGGTCTCTTTGAACGCCCGTGCAGTGAAGGACGCCGATGGGAAGGTCCTTTATTACGAAGGCACCATCGAAGACATCAACAAGCGCAAACTCGCCGAAAAGGAACTCAAGCATACCCTCGAACAACTCCGTGCATCACTGAACGCTACGGTCAGGGCAATGGCAGTAACCATCGAGACGCGGGATCCCTATACCGCAGGGCACCAAAAGAGGGTAGCGAACCTCGCCCGGGCAATTGCCCAGGAGATGCACCTCTTCAAGGATGTTGTCGATGGTATCAGAGTGGCAGGTCTCGTTCATGATATTGGGAAAATAGCGGTCCCTGCAGAGATCTTGAGCAAACCGTCGAAACTTACCGAGATCGAGTTTAATATTATCAAGGGTCACGCCGAGGCAGGATACAACATCCTTAAAGACATTGACTTTCCTTGGCCCATTGCCGATATCGTTCTTCAGCATCATGAGAGGCTCGATGGTTCGGGCTACCCCAGGGGACTTAAGGGGGAACAAATCCTTTTTGAGGCGCAGATACTGGCTGTTGCCGATGTGGTAGAGGCCATGGCCTCATACCGTCCTTACAGGGCCGGTCTTGGCGTTGACTTTGCCCTGGAAGAGATCGAGAAGAAGAAGGGCATCTGCTATGATAAAAAGGTTGTAGATGCATGCCTGTCGGTATTCAGGGAGAAGGGATTCAGGTTTGAGTAAACAGGGGAAGCCAGGGGGACATCTTTAAAAAAGTAGATAATTATGAAAGGCCGAGGGATCATCAACGCGAGGGATCAATAGCTGCACCTTTCTTTTTGTACAATTCTTTAGTATACTTCCCCCGTGGATTACCCAGCCCATAGCGCAGAGAACGGTCTCCTTCACTTTTTATCGGACCCGGGACATTACCCGGAACGGACATCCCGCGTAAGCCGTGAGGAGACCCATATATCGCACGTCTTTCTCGGAGACGATTTCGTCTACAAGGTAAAGAAGCCGGTTGATTTCGGGTTCCTCGATTTTTCGACGCTGAGGAAGCGGCGTTTTTACTGTCACAAAGAGGTCGTCCTCAATTCCCGCCTTGCACCGGGCGTCTATCTTGGTGTGGTCCCGATCTATCAAAAGGGAGACACGTACTCCTTTCACAGGGAGAAAGGGAGTCGCATTATTGAGTATGCAGTGAAGATGAAGAGGATCCCCCATGAGCTTATCCTCTACAACCTTATCGGGGAGGGGAGGCCCCTATACGGCGAGCTTGATGAGATCGGAAAGACCATCGCCTTATTCCATCACAATGCGGCGGTTTACCGCGGAAAAAGATACGGCGGCATTGAGACCATAACGAATGCAGCCAAGGAAAACTTTGAGCAGATCAGGCCCTTCTGCGGGACCATGTTCGAGGAAAGGCTGTACGACCAGCTCGTCGACTACACGATGAGCTACATCGACGAACATCGATATGCCTTCCGGGAAAGAAGAAGGGGCGGCCATATAAGGGAAGGACACGGAGACCTCCATTCCCAGCACATATGCCTGACGCGTCCCCCGGTCATCTTCGACTGCATAGAGTTCAATGAGGCATTCAGGATCATAGACGTCCTTGAGGATATCGCCTTTCTGTTCATGGACCTGGAATACCGGGGACGGTTCGACCTTTCCACAAGGCTCTTCAAGGCATACTCAATGCATCAAAGAGATGATTTCGATAAAGAACTCCTGAGGTTTTATAAGATATACAGGTCGGTCGTCAGGGGGAAGGTGGAGGGATTCCGGGCGCATGACGTGGAAGACGAAGACGCGAAGAGGCAGGGCATAAAGACGGCACGGGATTACTTCAACCTCGTGGGATACTATCTCAACCACTCCCATCAAGCCTTTAATCCCGTGGTGATCATGGGTCTTTCAGGCTCCGGAAAGTCTACTATCGCAAAGGAATTCTCGCCGGACTGGACCATCCTCAGGTCTGACGCGATACGGAAAAGGCTGTCGGGCATCAGGGAAGGCGAACATACATATGGCGAATACGGGACCGGCATATATACGGAGGAACAGACCGAGAGGATATACTCCCTTCTCCTGGAAGAGGCGGTGAAGAATACCTTAGAGGGCGAACGGGTGGTCGTGGATGCAACATATCTCAAGTCGACCCAGAGACTTGCCTTTTATCAGAGATGCGTGGAAAAGGACCTCAATCCCCTTTTTATCCACTGTTTTGCCTGCGAGGAGGTCTTGCGGGAGAGGATAATAAAGAGGATGGCGGAAAATACCGACATATCGGACGCGCACATAGAGACCCTCCAGAGGCAGATCGAGGACCAGGAGGAGCCCGCAGAGCTTCCGTACTGCAGGGTATTGCGGCTCAATACAGAGGACACGCTCCACAAGACCATGAGCGCCCTGAAGGAGTTTCTGTAGCGGGTGTACCGGAAGGCATCTGCGTGCTTGACTTTATGCGTGTAAACCATTAATTTAAGGACAGGCTGAATAAAAAACCATCGTAGAGGAGCGAAACAGATGATCAGGGCAAAACTATGGTTTCGGTGCGCTGCAATGCATGACCCGGTGACGCCCATGGTGGCGCAGCCGGCTCTCGTAGGATGGGAGGCGAAGAAGAGAAGGGTGGACCTTACCATCGAGCGGGCATTCAGCGGTGAGGAACTCGTCAAGAGGATGAAGGGATGGGTGACCACAGATCCCGTTAAGGTCACCGAGATTGTAAAAAGGTACGGCAGATTAAAGGTCCTCGATGACAGGGAGCTTGTTATTGAACTGGAAAAAGAGGAGAATTTTGATAAGCTCCAGAATGACCTCGCAGCGGAATTCGGCGGTGAAGTGGATATCGAACTGAAACCCCGTAAGGCGTAAATCGTAAGTCGTAGGCGAAAGTCGAGAAGGATACCATCAACAACTTATGAAGCATATAAGGAATTTCAGCATAATCGCCCATATCGACCACGGGAAGTCAACACTGGCAGACCGTCTGATCCAGTATACGAACCTTGTCGATGAACGGCAGTTCCGCGACCAGATACTCGACACGATGGACATCGAGCGGGAGCGGGGGATCACGATCAAGAGCCAGACCATCGACCTGCCGTACATGGACAACGATGGCCGGGAATTTGAGCTGAACCTTATCGACACGCCGGGGCATGTGGATTTTTCCTATGAGGTGTCGCGGGCGCTTGCCTCCTGCGAAGGCGTACTCCTCCTTGTCGATGCATCGCAGGGTGTTGAGGCGCAGACCCTCGCAAACCTCTACGCAGCGATGGAACACGACCTCGTTATCATCCCCGTTATAAACAAGATCGACCTGCCTGTCGCTGATATTGAAAGGGTGAAGCTCGAGATAGACCATGAGCTTGGCCTTGACCCCGATTCCGCGATCCTCTGTTCAGCCAAGGAAGGGACAGGCATAGAGGATATATTCGCGGCGATAACAGGCCGCATACCCCCTCCTGCCGGCGACCCTGAAAAACCGCTCTCAGCGCTGATCTTTGATGCCCACTATGATCCCTTCAGGGGGACCATCGTGAGCTGCCGTCTGTTTGACGGCACCGTGCGCCCCGGCGACATGATCCGGCTCATGTCGAACGGAACGACCTACAAGGTCGAGGAGGTCGGCATCTTCCACCTCGCCCGGGAACAGAGAAAAGAGCTTACCGCGGGCATGGTCGGTTATATCATCGCAGGCATCAAGACGGTGAGCGACACGAGGATAGGCGATACGATAACCCTCGACGCGAACCCGGCCCCAGCTCCGCTGCCGGGTTTTAAAGAGGTAAAACCTGTTGTCTTTTCTTCCATCTACCCCATCGCCTCCGACGATTACCAGTCACTCCTCGAAGCGCTCGAAAAATACAAGCTGAACGACGCATCACTGATATACCAGAAGGATTCATCGGCAGCGCTGGGACAGGGTTTCCGGTGTGGCTTCCTGGGACTGCTCCACCTTGAGATCGTGCAGGAACGGCTCGAACGGGAGTTCGACCAGTCGATCATCATGACGGCGCCGAGCGTTCAGTACCGTTTTATTCTGACCGACGGAGACGTTATAGTCGTTGACAACCCGCTCTATTACCCGGACCCTGCGAAGATCAAGGCCTCGGAAGAGCCCTTTATCAGGGCAGCCATCCTTGTGCCTGAGCGTTACGTGGGGGCCGTGATGAAGCTGTGCATGGACAGGCGGGGCGTTAATTCCCACCTCAATTACCCTACGCCCGGCAGGGTCGAGGTGACCTTCGACTTGCCCCTTGCAGAGATCATTTTCGATTTTTACGACAAGCTGAAGAGCATCACTCAAGGATACGGGTCCTTTGATTATGAGATCACCGATTACAGGGAAAGCGATCTTGTCAGGCTCGATATCCTCGTGAACGGCGAGAAGGTCGATGCCCTCTCGATCCTTGTCCATAGAGACCGCGCGAGGGACCGTGCAGTCACAATATGCGAACGTTTGAAAGAGGAGATACCGAGACAGCAGTTCAAGATCGCCATACAGGGCGCCATCGGCGGCAAGATCATCGCCCGCTCTACTGTTTCGGCCTTCAGGAAGGACGTGACTGCCAAGTGCTACGGCGGCGACATCACGAGGAAAAGGAAGCTCCTCGAAAAGCAGAAGAAAGGCAAGAGGCGCATGCGTATGGTCGGCAACGTCGAGATACCCCAGAGCGCCTTCATGGCCGCATTGAAGACAGACAATGAATAACAAAGACCTGCCCGGACTCTATGTCCATGTACCATTTTGCAAGACAAAGTGTCCTTATTGCGATTTCTATTCCATTACGGACCCCTCCCTCATACAATCCTGGCTTGATGGGATTGAAAAAGAGGCCCTTATCTATAATCGGGAATGGTTGCCGGCCTTTGATACGCTCTATATCGGCGGAGGGACGCCGTCGATCCTCGACGAATATGGGCTTGGACGCTTGATGGACATCCTCCGGAATAGTTTTTCCTTTGCCCCGGACACGGAGGTTACCATCGAGGTGAACCCCGACGATATTACAGCCTCCCGGCTTGCCTGCTACGAGGCGCTGGGCATCAACCGTCTTAGCATAGGGGTCCAGTCGTTGCAGGAGGCGGAACTCCGCTTTTTGCAGAGAAGGCACACGGCAATTGCAGCAGAGCGGGCAATAGGGCTTGTACAGTCCTCCGGTTTCCGTAATTTCGGCGTTGACCTCATGTATGGCTTCCATGGCCAGACCAGAAAGAGCTGGACAGATACCCTCGAGCGGGTCCTTTCATGGGGACCGGCCCACCTTTCCTGCTATCAGTTGACCCTCTCAGATGGGACCCCTTTCGGCAGAATGGTATCGGAGGGCACGCTCAAAAGGGCTACCGAGGAACAGGAGAGACAATTCTTCATCCATACCTCGCATTTCCTGCAAGATCATGGGTTTATACACTATGAGGTCTCGAATTTTGCAAAGGGAGAGGAATATTTCTCATGCCATAACCTGAAATACTGGCAACGTGCGCCATACCTCGGGCTCGGCCCCGGAGCACATTCCTTCCGGGATAACGCGCGCTGGTGGAACTGCAGGTCTGTGAGGGATTACTGTCGCCTCCTCCTGGAAGGCAAACGCCCTGTGGCCGGGCAAGAGAGACTTTCCCCGGAACAGGTAAGGCTCGAGATGCTCCTCCTCGGGTTCAGGACTGCAAGGGGCGTGGATATGGATGATATCGTAGATCAACCCTTTAACGGTGAGGTGCTGGCACGGCTTACGTCCTCAGGTATTGTCAGGGTTGAAGAGAACAGGGTCTCACCCACACTCAATGGTTACCTGATAGCCGACCGGCTTCCCCTTATGTTTTTTTCATTGATCTCTTTTTTTATTAAAGTTTTCTATTGACAAAAATACCATTTTGATCTATTATTTATTCAGGTATGTTAAATAATTCACATAATAGCTACTATAAAGTAATTGATAGTTATGGGTTATTGAAACATGCCCCTGCTTTGTGTTGGAAATACTTGTTTTAGGAAGACTACCAAGTACATTCTTTCACAAAGTGGCTGAAATTGCAAAACCACCTCCATAGCTTCTCATAATAACCCCCCTTCCCCCTGGGAACCCACCCAGGGGGTTTTCTTTGGCAGGTGTTTTACTTTACAAGGATAGTCTTTTATTGTAAGATGTTTGCGCAATGGGCTTTTCCAGTCTCAACATGTACTCAGGCGGGCTCTTGAGCCTCATCTACTCTGCAGGTCCTGTAGCAAAGGCCGTCATGCTGATTCTCTTTATCTTTTCGGTAATTTCCTGGACAATTATGTTTGTGAAGTTCCGTCAGTACGGGAGGACGGAAAGGGAAGGAGAACGTTTTTTTCATGCTGCACGAGAGGCAGATTCCTTTAAAAAGCTTATAACCATATACAGGGACAACCCGGACAATTCTTTTTACAGGCTCATTCTGGCGTGTTACAAAGAGATTACCAAGAGGCAGAAAGAAAACAACCCTGATATAAAACCCGGAATAGTCCCTATCATAGAAAACGCCCTGAAGATTACTATCTCCGAGGAATCGACAAGGCTTGAGCGAAGGCTCTCGTTCCTTGCAACAACCGCCAATGCCTCCCCCTTTATCGGTCTCTTCGGTACGGTCTGGGGGATCATGGACTCTTTCCGGGAGATAGGCGTCAGGGGAACGACAAGCCTTGCCGTTGTGGCCCCCGGCATAAGCGAAGCCCTCATTGCCACTGCTATGGGACTTGCAGCGGCCATCCCCGCAGTGCTTGCATATAATTATTTCTCGGGCAGGCTCAAAAGGATCATGTCGAGGATGGAGAATGCATCTCTGTACCTCATCAATATCATTGAAAAATGAAATTATCGCAGGAAAAAAAAGGACCCCTGTCGGAGATAAACGTCATACCCCTCGTTGACGTTGTCCTTGTGCTCCTCATCATCTTTATGATTACAGCCCCTATGATGCAGCACGGAATGAATATCGACGTACCCAATGTCACCGCAAAGCCCTTGCCCACCAAAGACGAACCTCAGATACTAAATATCACAAAGGAACAAAGGCTTATACTGAACGAGAAGAGGCTCGGTTTGAGGGAACTCAAGCCTGCGATCGAGCTTTTATTCGCCAATAAGAGCAATAAAGAGATCTTTCTCAGGGCCGACAAGGACGTTCCTTACGGGTTTGTTGTAAAGTGCATGGGGGTGATTCGTGAAGCAGGGGTCGAGAAGATAAACATCGTAACCAAACCCCTTGAGGAATGATGCGCGAAGAAGCCTGGTACAAAATGCTCATCATCTCTTTTGCGCTCCACGTCCTCATTATTGCTGCGTTCAGCATACCTTTTAAAGGATCATCAAAGAGGTTCGATGCCCTGTCGTCGTACTCTGTCAATCTTGTCGGCGAACTTGGCGGCCGGGGAGGTTCGACAGGGGGAGGGCATGCCGAAAAGGCCCTGCCCGAAAAACCCGTCCCTGCGGCTCCGGCACGCGTTACCAAGAGGCCTGCCCCCATAAGAAAACCCGTAAAGGAAGCAGTTTCCTTATCGAAAAAAAAGGTTGCCGCCCGGGAGAAGACCACCAAAGAAGAACTGAGTCGCCTCGAGGATAGGATACGCGACATGAAGAAGAGGGCCGATTACCTTGATGTATCGAAGACAAAGACTGGCGGTGCCGGCGGCAAGGGGGGGACAGGCGCAGGCGCCCCCGGACTCCCCTTCGGGTCTGAAGGCGGCGGCAAACCGCTCGATCCGGCGACACAGAGGTATATCCTCGACATCTGGGATAAGGTAAAGAGCGCCTGGGGTGTGCCCGGCATGACATACAAGAAGGACCTCGAAACGATTGTGATCATTAAGATACGTAAAGACGGAAGGATAGTGGATATCAATGTAGAAAAAAGGTCCGGAAACAGGATATACGACGAATCGATCCTGAGGGTCTTGAGGGCTGTTGACCCGCTGCCGCCGATACCGGCATCGCTCAATATGGATTACATGGAACTGGGTTTCAGGTTCCTGCCCGGTGACCTTTCATGAATGCACTGCAAAGTGTTATTATGGGTGCCATACAAGGTATCACCGAGTTCCTGCCCATCAGCAGTTCTGCACATCTCATAGTCATCCCCTGGTTTTTCCACATCGATGAAGGCAACGTCAATCAGCTTACCTATGATGTGATGTTGCATTTCGGGACGCTTCTGGCAATCCTCGCCATATACGGTAAAAAATTCATCCGCGTTATCGTTGAAGGCTTTATCGATCTCAGGGATGGGAAATTCAAGGATGCCATGCTGTTGAAGATCATTATTGCCACTATTCCTGCCGGGGTTGCAGGACTTCTGGGGAAGGATTTCATTGAACAGTCTCTGAGGACCCCTTTTGTGACTGTCTTTACGCTCGCCCTTGTTTCGATCCTGATGATCATCTCCGAAAGGATGAACTTTAACGAGAATAAAATTACCTACCCCATTGCCGTTGCGATCGGCATCGCCCAGGCGTTTGCACTGATACCGGGCGTATCGCGAAGCGGGATAACGATTACCGCAGCGCTTTTGTTGGGCCTTAAGAGGTCGGAGGCCGTTGATTTTTCCTTTCTCCTGGCGATACCGATCATACTCGGTACTTCCTTGTACGAGATGAGGCACCTCAGTCTTCACGCGAACGGTATGGCGCTATATATCTACGGGGCAGCCTCGGCATTCGTTTTCGGGATCCTGAGCCTGAAGTTTCTTATAAATTACCTGAAAAGACACACCCTTGATCTTTTTGCCTATTACCGGATAGGCTTAGCCGTCCTCATCTTACTCTGCTCGATTTAGAAGTCGAGACCCTTCCTGACCTTTCACTTTTCACTTTTTACTTTTTACGATACCGGTGTATGATATACCATGGCAGAGAATAAAGGGTGTCCGGACGGTGTTCCGGCGATTGAGAAGACCTTTGTTATATACGACCCAGAAAAGACAGGATATGAGAAGCTGTGCCTCTGTGAGTATCTGTGCGAACTCCCGGAGGTGAGCCCTGAAGAGATCAGGGAATATCCGGAAAACAAAAGATAGAGCGTAGCCGCATTGCCCCCGATACTGTCCCCTGAAGAGATATTGTCGTTCCGGAAGGAAATCTACCGATACTACAAGAAGAACAGACGCAGCCTTCCCTGGCGGGATACGTACAACCCGTATTACATCCTCGTTTCCGAGGTCATGCTCCAGCAGACACAGGTGGAAAGGGTAAACGAAAAGTACAGGGAATTTATTGCAGCATTCCCGGATTTTTCCGCCCTGGCACGGGCAGGGTTGAACGCAGTTCTGCGGGTATGGTCGGGGCTTGGCTACAACAGGCGTGCAATAGCGCTTATCAAGCTGGCAAAGACCATTGTTGCCGATTACGGCGGAAACCTGCCGCAGGATGTTGAGGCCCTTGCGTCGCTCCCCGGGATCGGGAAGGCCACTGCAGGGTCGCTTGCCGCCTTTGCCTTTAATCAACCATCGGTGTTTGCCGAGACGAACATCAGGCGCGTCTTTATCCATTTCTTTTTCCGGGACAGCGAAAACATTCATGACAGGGAGGTGCTCCGCCTCGTTGAAGAGACGCTGGACAGGAAAAATCCAAGGGAGTGGTACTATGCGCTCATGGATTACGGGGCAATGCTGAAGAAGGCGGTGCTGAACCCGAACCGCAGAAGCGCCCATTACAAGAAGCAGCCTCCATTTGAGGTCTCCGACAGGAAGATTCGCGGCGCAGTGATCAGGACGCTGCTCAAAAGGGGATCTCTGCAATCAAAGGAGATCGCCGGGGCGATAGAGGCGGACCCGGACAGGGTGGACCGCATACTTGTCCGGATGCGCGATGAAGGCCTTGTGAGGGAAGACAGCGGCGGTTATTATATACCGTGAGGATTAATACAGAATAAAGGCAGTCGTCAGTCGATAGTGAATAGTGAATAGTAGAGGCAAAAGAAACCAAATACCGTGAGGATTAACCCGGAATCAAGGCAGTCGTCAGTCGATGGTAGATAGCTGTCAGCAACAAACCCGTGAGTCGTGAGTCGTAAGGCGTTAGGCGATTAAACCCTTTACGGCTTACGAGGTTTATGCTTTTCACTCTTCGCTCTCTGCTCTCCGCTGCCTTTCTCCCCTCACGCCTTACGACTTACGGTTGTTTCGTGATGAGTTATTATTCGGTATGCTAAAAGGTCCCCCCGATAGTTCCTGCGTATCCTGTCAGTTCCACGTATCCCTCGCAGGTCACGTTTTGCCCCATCGACGTGCCGCTGCCTCCTGCTGCCCCTTCCCAGTAAGTGATCCCCGTTGATTCCCCTGTGATGAGTTCCTGGTCGGCAACAAGGGGCGAAAGGGTGAGATCGATCTGTGCGGAGGGGACGCGAATGCGCCATCGGGCAGGATAGGTTCCGCTGCTCTTCGGGCTTTTCCATTGTCCGAGGATATCGATAGCGATGTCGGAGAACCTCAGGTGGCGGCCTGTACCGTCCCTTTCAACGATAGTCCCCGACGATGCCTGCTCTGTTGCCCCGTCTTTCTTCCGTAAAAGATAGATCATCAGGTCGCGGCCGTCCGAGAGGTGGAGGCTGAACCAGTCCCATCCCGCCTGGTCAGGGGAGAGCTGGTTAGAGCCGAATTCTTGGTCAAACCAGCTTGTCCCGCTTACGTGAACATGCTGTTTTGAGAGGGGTAACCTGACAGTGCCGGTCGTTGCCAGGTCCGTGAAGGAATAGTAATACGAGGATTGTCCCTCACCCGGACCTTTTTTGCTTAACCCCTTCTGACCATGCAGGACTGGCGGTTTTTTCGGGACAAGCTCCAGGTCGATCTCCATGTCTTCCCGGCGGGCTGAGAGGCGTATAACGTTTTTTACCATACGCGCAGACCAGTTGAGGAGCCATACGTCGAGGCCCTTTGTGTCGGAGAAGGCAAGGCCCGGGCCTGCCCGTGATATCCGCTCGGCAAACCAAAATCCCTTGCCCGTGACATCGGTGATCGTAAAGTGTGCCAGATAGAGATCGCGTATCGACCAGGGGTTGCCGGGGTCCTTCGGTGTTTTCTCGATGCCCTGCCTGAAGAAGGTGAGCTGGTAACCGTATCTGTTGCCGCCCCTGTCCGAAAGGTTGCCGGTGAAATACCACCACTCGGTCCTGTATTCAGGATGGCTGCCGTGGTCCCTCGGGAAAGACCATGTCCTCTCACCCGTTGCCTGCTTCCAATCGGCTGCGTTGACGGATGTTACGCAGAGAATGATTGCCAATATGAGTAAGAAAAACGTTCGGCGTCGGGGCACCCGCTTGCGGGTTGCCGGCGTTCGGCGTTCGGCGTAGAGACCAAATGAAAAAGGCAGCGCCAACCGGCTGGATATTCTGCTTTCTGCTCCTCTCACCCTCTCACCTTCTGCTCTTCTGATTTTCATCGTCCCTCGGTCCTTATCCCTCGCCTCACCACTTACGGGTTTATGCTTCTTGCTATTCACTATCGACTATTCACTATTCGATTCATCACTGCAACGCGAAGCGTTGCCTACTCCTCCCTTATCTGTATCTGCGGATAGGTACGGTAGACCTTCCATATGGGATACAACGACGCGCCGATACTTGCTGCTATGGCCGTGATTCCGGCAAGGAGATAGGGGTCTAAGGTGAAGTGATAAAAGATCGTCCAGTTGAAGCTCCGCAGGTTGATGACCTTGATCAGTATCATCGCCAGCGCAGTGCCCACGCCGATGCTCATAAGGAAGCTCACAAGCCCCATGCCTATCCCTTCAAAGAGCGTCATCCCCGCGATCTGGCGGACAGAGAAGCCGAGGGCCCGGTAGATGCCGAACTCACGCTGTCTTTCCACGAAAAGGGTCATGAGGGCGCCGGCGATCCCGAAGAATGCCACTATGATGGCGAGGACCCTCATCGACCGCGTGACGGCAAAGGTATTATCGAAGACGGAAAGTATGGTCCCGTGGAGCTCGCTCCTCGTCGCGACAGGCAGGTTTCGGTTGTGCGCCAGGCGCTTTACCTCGGCGATGACCTTCTCCCGGTCAGGATATTTCGGATCGACGAAGATCCCGAGGCTGTTGATCGTACGGTCTTTAAAGTGCTGGATGTATATTGACCGGTCCATCATAATGAGCCCGTGCTCTGTTGTATAGTCATAGAATATCGCTGCTACGGGGAACCGGATCGCCCCTTCTGTCCCATTGATCGTAATGGTGTCCCCCTTCTTCACGTTGAAGCGTCGTGAAAAGCTCTCGGAGATGATCACCGATCCCCGCTTTACCGGTTCCCAGTTCTCTTTGCCGCCCCTTACCCAGCCGAATTCGGCAAACTGCTGGAGGATAGAGGCATTGATCGCCGTGATATAGGTCGGCATCCCGCGGTATGTTATCTGGACGTTCCGGTAGGTATCGATACCTCCTATGCCGGGCACCTTCTTCAACTCCTTATAGAAGTCTTCAGGCACGTCAACGTCCCCCCTTGTTGAGATATATAATTCCCCTTTGAGCTGGCTGTTCATCCACCAGATGAGGGAATGGCGGAAGCTGTCTATCATCGATCCGAGGCCGATCGACATGGAAAGGGCCACCATAAAGGCGGCGATGGCCACAGCGGTACGTCCCATGTTCTTCCGGATATTAGCGACGGCAAGTTTTCCCTGGACCCCTCCGACCTTCGCAAAGAGCCATTTAAGCGCCGGTGCAACGAGCATCACGGTGAGCCCGGTAAAAAGGCTGACGCCGAGGAGGAAGATGAATGTGCCTGCGTATCCCACGTATACGTGATAGAAAGAGAGCAACAGGAAGCAGGCGGCGATACACAGTATGCCGAGACCGGTAAGGGCTATCTTGCCTGCCTTTCTCTTCCCGCCCCTGTATGCCGTCCTGCCCCGGAGCGCCTTAACGGGTTCCGTGAGGATAAGCTCGATGAGGGGCGCAACAGACCCCAGCAGGCTTGCGATGCAGCCGAGAGCGATGCCGGCAACGAGCGTCAGCAAAGACCAGGGCTGCGGTGATGGCCTGAGGAAAAAGTAGAGCGTGCTTATGGTGCTCCCCACGATCTCCGTGAGGAAACGGCTCAGTATATAGCCGAAAACAGCGCCCAGGGCACCGCCCAGTATCCCCAGGCAGAATATCTCGGTGAGAAAGGCGGCTACGATCTCATAGCGGCCGGCGCCGAGGCTCCTCAGGACGCCTGCGTCCCTCCTGCGGCTTACCACGACGAACATCGCAGTATTATAGATGAGGAATGTCCCGACAAAAAGGGCCAAAAGCGACAGGGCCTGGAGGTTTAGCTTGAAGGCATGCAGGAGCGCGGTCAGGGTCTCCTGCCTTTGCCTCTTCGACTCGATCCTGTAACCCTTCTCCCAGCGGGACCGGAATGCTGCCTCGTCATTCACAATGAGGTCAACACGGTCTATTGACCCCCTGAGGTCGAATATCCTCTGGGCATTGAGCATGTCCATCAGGATAAGGGGTTCGCCTGACGGGTTCGGGAAGGTGCCGACTACCTTCAGGGCGCCCTGCGATGTCTCGAATTGGTCCCCAGGTTTTACCCTCAGCCGGGAGGCGAGGTTGGAGTCGATAAGGACAGACCGGTCGTCGGTAAAGAAAGAGAAGGGGTCTTCCTTGTTGCGTTGTGCCCTTTCAGCAAGATAGGTGCGGGAGATCTCGGGCCGGATGGTCCTGTCGAGAAAGGGGTCTATGCCGAGGACGCGGATCGCATCGCTGTCTGCGAGTCTTACGCGCCGGTCGATAACGGGTGCGAAGTAGTCAACGGAAGGGTCCTTCATCAGTCCGGCGAGGACCATTTCCTCCATCGGTCCAGCGGGCCGCTCCATAAGGTGTGTCGACCTTCCCCGCAGGAATTCAACGGCCTTGCCGAAGCTTGAAAGCGCCGACTGCGCAGACAGGCCCATGCCGATTACCGCAGCCACGCCGCAGGCAATGCCGAGAAGCTGGAGGATGCTTAGACTCCGCCTCCTTAAACGGTAACGGAGAAAGGCCTTTGTGACGATCTTCAAGGACCTTGCGCCTCGCAGGATCTATCTTCCACGACGATGCCGTCTTCCATCCGCAGGATCCTCTGTGCATACTGGCAGGTTATCATTGCGTGGCTGACCATGATGAGCGTTGTCCGTGATTGGCGGCATTGGCTGACGAGGAGTTCAAGGACGTGTGCGCCGGTCGCCGTATCGAGGTTGCCCGTGGGCTCGTCGGCGAGGATAATGGAAGGTCCCTTGACGAGGGCCCGCGCGATCGCCACCCGCTGCTGCTCGCCGCCGGAAAGTTCATGGGGATAACGGTCCTCCTTCCCTGCGAGCCCCACTGACGCAAGGGCTGCGACGGCAGAAGCAGGATCGGGCCGCCCGGCGAGTTCGAGTGACAGAAATACATTTTCAAAGGCGGTCAGGGTAGGGAGGAGGTTGAAAAATTGAAAGACAAAACCGAGGCGGTTT
>MVRS01000247.1 GCA_002067975.1 Syntrophorhabdus sp. PtaU1.Bin058 | reverse complement strand
CGGCGGTTCTATTTACATATCAGTGAATTATGCTTATACTTAATAATCCCCGATAGGGGGTAAAAATTTTTGGAGGTACATATGAAAGAAAAAGTTCAGGCGGCAATAGACAAGGTAAGACCTTTTTTACAGAGAGACGGCGGAGACATTGAGCTTATTGATGTGCAGGACGGCATAGTTAAAGTGAAACTCCAGGGTGCATGCGGAAGCTGCCCGATGAGCATGATGACGTTGAAGATGGGCGTCGAAAAACAGCTGAAAGAAGAGATACCTGAGGTAAAAGAGGTTGTTGCAATATAGTGATTGACAAAGACCTTCAATTTACATAACATTATTTTAACCTAAAACAAGGAGGTGTTTGTATGGCGAAGTGTGGAACTACAAAGAAGACAGCCAAAAAGGCTGCCCCGAAGAAGGAAAAAAAGACCAAGAAGTGAAAAGAAAGGGGTTCAAGAGAGGGGTCTAAAGCCCCTCTTTTTTGTTTATGGATGACGCAAAACGTCTTTTTATTATCGATGATGACGAAGTAACCCTGAATGTTCTGAAAGATTATTTCGAGCGCTGTGGAATGGCGGTTTTTGCGTTCAAGGACGCGCCGCCCGATCTTGAAAAAGAACTGAAAGAAAAAGACCCTCGCGCGGTATTACTCGATATCGTCTTGCCCTGCACCTCAGGCGTTGAAATCTTACAGAAAATAAAAGATATCCGGCCGAAGATGCCCGTTATTATGATGACGGGATACACGAATGATGAAAGGCGCATCGAATCTCTCCGCAAGGGGGCATACACGATCCTGACAAAACCCTTTGACAGCTTCGAAGAGGTTTACCACGTTGTCAACAACGCGATGGAACATTGTATTGAATCCCTCAGGACAATGGAGCTTGCAAGGCGGGTAGAAGAGAAACAGAGGCTGGAAAAGATCAATATCCTCGAGATAGACTTTTTAAAAAGCCTTCAGCATATGATAGGGGAGGCGGAAGAACCTGGATTTGTTCTCAAGAATGCCTATGCCCTCTTGAAGAACTTTCTTGATTTCGAATATTTCGGGGTCCTTCTTACTTACGGGAATGAAGTGAATATCCAGATCTATCCAAAAGCCGGCAGTAATAGAAGGATTGCCGAGGTGATAACAAATATCCTTTTAAAAAGGATGTCCCAGGGGGCTGTTAACGCAAAAACAACCGATGCCGGGGATGATTATCAATCGATTATAGCGGAATTGTCAACGACAAATACGGTATATGGTTTTGCAGGGCTCTTCAGGGGTTCCTCATTCCAGTCCCAGGAAGAGACCACCTTCGGCAAGTTTTGCTCCCACATATCGGTTACGCTTGAAAAGATACGCCTGTTCCAGGAGATCAAAACCCTTTCAATCCATGACGGCCTTACAGGAATTTTCAACCATACGTATATCATCACCAAACTGAATGAAGAGATTGAAAGGGCAAAAAGGTACCATTCCGACCTTTCCGCAATGCTCTTTGACCTGGATAACTTCAAAGATGTCAACGACACATACGGCCATCTGGCAGGGGATTACGTTTTACAAAAGATTGCGGAGCTGTTTACAAAAAAGTTGAGGACTATTGATATCGTCGGTCGGTACGGTGGGGAAGAGTTTCTCGTGGTCCTTCCGGAGACAGACCTTGAAAGGGCCTATGTTGTCGGGGAACGTTTACGGACCGGGGTTGAACAGGAGCAGTTCACCTATGAGGACCATCATATAAAACTGACGGTGAGCGGCGGAATCGCTTTATACAGGCAAGGTCATATCGCTAATGACCTCATAAAGATAGCTGACAATAATCTCTACAAAGCGAAGAGGGAAGGAAAGAACAGGTTATATTATGATTAACGGTGAGAATGCTGTGCGGCTGACGCAGGAACTTATCCGTATTGACACGTCGAATCCACCTGGGAACGAAGAGAGCGCTGTCCTGTTCCTGGAAGGTATCCTCAGCGCGGAGGGGATCAAGGCCGAGATTTATTCTCCTGCGCCGAGACGGGCAAATATCCTTGCCAGGATCAAAGGCAAGGGCAAGGGGAAGCCGGTTATCATACTGAGTCATATCGATGTTGTCCCTGCCAACCATAACGAGTGGACCGTGGACCCCTTCGGTGGTGAGCTGAAAGATGGTTTTGTCTACGGCAGAGGCGCCATTGATATGAAGGCACAGGCCATATGCCAGCTCCTTGCCTTTATAAAGCTTTATAAAGAAGGGACAGAGCCTGAACAGGATATGATCTTCTTGGCTACCTGTGACGAGGAGGTAGGCGGACATAATGGCGTCGAGTTCGTACTCCGGAATGTCCCGGATCTGAAAGACGCCTCTTTTGTCCTGAGCGAGGGGGGATCCCTCGTTGAAGAAGATGGCCTCGTGCATGCCCAGATATCCGTATCCGAGAAGAAACTCGGTCAGTTCAGGATACAGGCCACCGGGATAGGCGGCCACGGGTCCATGCCCCACATGGATAACGCCAATGAGAAGATTGTCAGGGCATCCCAGGCAATACTCTCCTATCAGTGGCCCCTGAAGCCCACGAGCATCGTGAGCGCATACCTGAATACAGCCCTTAAAGGCAAGCGGGGAAGGGGATTTGTCTTTTCTTCCTTAAAAAAATCTTTAAAAAACAGGTATTTCAGGGATTTTATAGAGAGTAACCCGATCTACAATGCCCTTCTTCGCAACACAGTAACCCTGACGGTCTTAAAAGGCGGTGAGAAGATAAACGTCATACCGAGGGAATCCTCGGCATCCTTTGACGCGAGGCTGCTCCCCACAGAGGACCATGATGGTTTTTTCAAAAAGGTCAGCCAGCTATGCGGGGACGACGTTGAATTGGTCCGTATCGGCAGCGATGTGAGCAGATCACTCCGATCAGGGTACAATACGCAGTATTTCAGGGGCATCAGGAAGGTGGTCTGTGCAATGAAAGGCAAGATCCCGGTACTGCCTTTTCTCATGACCGGTGCCTCGGACATGAGGTATTTCAGGAACCTTGACATCCCGGCATATGGTTTCTTCCCTGTCACCCTCTCGAGCGATGAATTTCTCAGGATGCACGGTATCGATGAGAGGATCTCCGTGGCGAACATACGGGAAGGATTGGAGGGTTGCTGCGAGATCCTGAAATTCCTGGCATCCTGCAAGGCATCGTAATAACCCTCTGTAAAATCCGTAGGTCGTGAGGCGTAAGTCGTAAGGGGTTAAAATCGCCTAACGCCTAACGACTAACGACTTACGGACTTTCTGCGGCAACTAAATTTCTTGACAAAGCGCTGCTATTCTGTTGAGAATAATTAAGTGAATTTCTTAACAAACTGTAAAAGAATAATCATAGATAAAATAGAGAAGGAGGTGAATCGATAGTATCATTTAAAATTCAGGCGTTATGCCATTTTTGGGGGAAACATGAAGAAAGAGCTAATGCAAGGAAATGCTGCAGTTGCAAGGGGTGCCTGGGAGGCCGGTGTTAAGATCGCCGCCGCATATCCCGGAACACCGAGTAGTGAGATCCTGCAGGATATTGCAGGTACGTATCCTGAGATCTATGCAGAATGGACGCCAAACGAAAAGGTAGCCGTTGAGGTAGCGGCCGGTGCTGCACTGACCGGCGCGCGGTCCATGGCTATCATGAAACACGTTGGTCTGAACGTTGCCGCTGATCCTTTTATGACCCTTTCCTACACAGGTATCAAGGGTGGATTTACGATCGTTGTTGCCGATGACCCGAACGTCCACAGTTCGCAGAATGAACAGGACAGCCGGAACTGGGCACGGTTTGCAAAGGTCCCTATGCTGGAGCCGGCAGATGCCCAGGAATGCAAGGATTTTGTAAAGATCGCCTTTGATATCAGTGAAAAGTTTGACACACCGGTAATGCTCCGGACAGAGACCAGGGTTGCTCATTCGGACTCTCCGGTTGTGCTTGGTGAAAGAAAGGAATCGGCAATGTCCATGGGGCTCGATCCCAAGGAAGCCCCGAAGTATGTTATGGTGCCTCTCAATGTTCGTGTGAGAAGGAAAGTTGTTGACGAAAGAATGGAGAAGCTTGAAGCGTACGCCGATAAATTTAAATATAACGTCATGGAGATCAATGACACAAAGATCGGCGTCATCTCCAGCGGCGTCTCGTACCAATATACAAAAGAGGTATTTCCGGAATGGTCATATTTGAAGCTCGGTATGGTCTGGCCTCTTCCGAAAAAGATGATCGCTGCATTCTTCAAGAAGGTTAAAAAGGTCGTTATTGTTGAAGAGCTTGATCCGTTCCTCGAGACAGAGATCAAGGCAATGGGCTACAAGATATTCCACGGCAAAGACGTGATCCCGATCAGGTATGAACTTTCTCCTGAGATCGTAGAGAGTGCATTAAAAGGGAAGGCATATAAAGCGCCAAAGATCAGGTTAAAACCTGGAGACTTGCCCAGAAGGCCGCCGAACCTGTGCGCCGGTTGTTCACACAGGCCGTTGTTCTATGCCCTCAAGAAACTCGGTGCCTTTGTCTTCGGCGATATCGGCTGCTATACCCTCGCGGTAGCTCCGCCCCTTCAGGCACTCCATGCATGTATATGTATGGGCGCCAGCGTAGGCATGGCGCACGGGGCGATGAAGGCCCTCGGCAATGAAGGGCTCGGAAAGGTCGTTGCCGTTATCGGCGATTCCACGTTCCTCCACGGCGGGGTTACACCCCTCATGAATGTTGTCTACAATAAAGGCAATTCCACGACCATCGTCCTCGATAACAGGATCACCGGTATGACCGGCCACCAGGAACACGCGGGAACAGGTTTCACCATAAGGCAGGAACCGACCAACATGGTCGATTACGAAGAACTCGGCAAGGCCCTGGGCGTAAAGAGCATCAGGAAGATTGATCCGTACGATATAAAGGCATGTATGGAGATTATCAAAGAAGAGATGGCAAAGAACGAGCCGTCGCTGCTTATCTGTAAGGACAGCCCCTGCATGCTCCTCCGCAGGGCAAAACCGCTGGAAAGGTTTAAAAATTCCCTCTACGTCATTGACACGGATAAGTGCAGGGGATGCAGGATGTGTCTCGAGATCAACTGCCCCGCAATCAGCTGGCATGCAGAAGAAGGACAGACGAAGGACGGACAGAAAAGAAAAGGAACCGTCTACATCAATCCCGATCAGTGCGTCGGCTGTGAGGTCTGTGCCCAGGTATGTAAGTTCGATGCCATTGTGCCAGGCACAAAGTGAGGAGGTGGAGAATGAAAAAGAACGGAAAAGTCACGAATATATTTCTCTCCGGCGTCGGCGGCCAGGGTACTATCCTTGCGAGCAATATCCTCGCCGAAGTATTCCTCAAGGCCGGGTACGAGGTAAAAAAGGCGGAAGTGCACGGAATGGCACAGAGGGGCGGCGATGTTACCACGCATTTCAGGTTCGGTAAGAAGGTCTATTCACCGATCATAAAATACGGTGATGTGGATTTCCTCCTTTCCTTCGAGCTTCTTGAGTCGATACGCTACATCAACTGGGTAAAGCCTGAAGGCAAGATCGTTATCAACAACCAGGAGATCCTCCCGCCTGCCGTTAACCTTGGCATGGCCCAGTACCCGAAGGATGTTGAAAAGGCATTCAAAAAATATTTCAAAGAAAATGTTCACTTAGTCAACGGACAGGAGATTGCAAAGAACCTCGGCAATATGCAGGCTGCAAATGTTGTTCTCGTCGGAGCCTTCTCAAACTTCTTCCCCGAGATCAAAGACGAGCAGTGGATCGACGCGATCAAGGCCCTGCTTGCGCCGAAATTACATGACCTCAATGTCAAAGCTTTCTACGAAGGAAAAAAGGCCCTCTAAAAGGGGGCCTTCCCCCTTTTTTCTTGGCTTCGTACTCGTTTTTATTACCTATATCCTTATAACCTCAGGGACGGTATATGCAATGGAGATATTTTCCTTGGAAAACGGCTTAAAATATATCTTTGAAAAAAGAAAAGGTACCGGCGTCGTTGCTGTCCAGGTCTGGGTAAAGACAGGGAGCCAGTATGAGCAGCAGAGGGTGGCCGGCATAACACATTTCATAGAGCACCTCATATTCAAAGGCACCGAGAAGACAAGATCGAACGAGATGGCATCGAAGATCGAGGCCCTCGGGGGAAGCGTCAATGCCTTTACCTCTTATGACAATACCGTTTACCACATTGTAATCCCCGGCAAGGCCTTTGAAGAAGGTATGGAGTTGCTCATCGATGCCGTCAGCAACCCTGCATTTCCCGAGGCAGAGATTGCGAAGGAGCGGAAGGTTGTCCTTGAAGAGATCAAGATGGGGGAAGACGAGCCGCAGAGGAAACTCTTCAAGGAACTCTTCTCGGTCAGCTACGACGGCCTGCCGTACGGGAGACCCATCATAGGTTATACCGAAACGGTAAGCAGCATAACAAGACAGGATATCCTCACGTACTTTGCCGCGCATTACACGCCGGACAACATGACCGTCGTTGTGTGCGGCGACTTTGATGAGAAAAAGGCACGCTCGCTGATCAAGGAATATATGGCCTCCCGCAGGACAAAAAGGGAAGAGGTCCGGCAGCACGTTCAGGAGAGGACGGAAGGGGACAGGATCAGGATCATAGAGCGTGACGTGAGGGAGAGCTATTTTGCCCTTTCATACCCGATCCCCCAGAAGGTGCACGAGGACATACCGGCCCTGGAGATGCTCGGAAACATCCTCGGTGACGGTGAAAGCTCCCGCCTCCAGGAGGGGTTGAGGCGAAAAAAGGCGATCGTAACGAACATCTCCACATATATCTTTGCCCCCAGAGACCCCGGCCTTTTTGTAATCTTCGCCACCTTCAGGGAAAAGGACTATGAGGCGATCATGCCTGAGATCGAGGAAGAGTTTACGAAGATACGGCGCGACGGGGTTACGCCGTGGGAGATGGAGAAGGCAAGGAATATGATCAAGGCCTCTTATGTATACTCCGCAGAGACCGTGCAGGGAAGGGCGATGCAGGTCGGCAATCTTCAGACCCTCACCGGTGACGCCTATTATCTTGAACGATATCTGCTCGCACTTGACAAGGTAACGCGGGAAGATATCAGGCGCGTCCTTGAAAGATATATTATCGGTAAGGAAAAGAGCGTTGTTGTTTTGAAACCTAAGAAGACCGAGAACCCCCATACGTTTCAGCTGAAGAACGGGCTTAAGCTTGTGGTAAATAAAAATCAGGCATCCCCGAGTTTTTCATTTAAGATAGGGTTTCCGGGCGGTCTGAAAGAAGAACCGCACGACAAGAACGGGATATTCAACCTCCTCTCAAAGATGCTCCTGAGAGGCACGAAAGACAAAGATGCGACGACAATAGCGAGAGAGATCGATCTCCTTGCCGGCGAGGTCACACCCTTTAACGGAAGGAACATCTTCGGACTTTCGGGAAGGTTCCTGATCAAGGACCTGAAGGCTGCCCTCGGGCTCCTCCATGAACTCCTCGCTGCAACGGCCATGAAGGAAGAGGAACTCGGAAAGATCAAGACAGAGGTGCTGTCGGAGATCCGCCAGAGGGATGACGACCCTATCGGTTTTACGTTCAGGCGTTTCAATGAGGTGCTGTATGAAGGGCATCCGTACAGCAAAGACCCCATAGGAAAAGAGAGCGATGTAGAGGGCGTTACGATCGATGATCTGGAGAGGTTGCATAAAGGGTACATAAGCCCTTCCAACGCGGTCTTAGCCGTATCCGGCGATATTGATGAAAAGGAGCTGACGACACTTGTAAGGGCGCTTTTTTCAGACTGGAAGGGTGAAGCGCATATGCTGCGCAAGGAACCTGCAAGGGTGTCGCAGAAGAATGTAACCGTTGAAAAGGATATTCTCCAGACTCACCTCATCTTCGGTTTCCTCGGCCCTGGACTTCTCGATAAGGACAGGTACGCAGCGGAGGTCATGGACGCCATACTCTCCGGAATGGGAGGAAGGATCCACAAGGTGTTGCGTGAAGACAACCCGTACGCATATGCGTTGACCTTTTTCAACCAGATGGCATATGAGGCGGGCGGTATGGGCATCTATATCGGAACTGACAGGAAGAGGGTCGGAGAGGTTGAAAAGATTGTAAGGGCGGAGATAGAAAGGATCCTCAGGGACGGTTTTACCCGAAAAGAGGTTGAGGACGGAAAGAATTACCTCATTGGAAATCATTACATCAGGATGCAGTCCAACGGCGCCATCACGACGGCCATGTGTTTTGACACGATGTACGGATTGAAGCCGAATTACTTCAAGGTATGGCCGGGGCTTATTACAAAGGTCACGAAGGAAGACGTAGACAGGGCAGCGAGAAAGTACCTCACCTTCGAGAGGATGGTGCAGGTAATGATCGGAAAACCGTTAAACCCGTAGATAGTAGATAGTATATCGTATATCGTGAACTGCAAAGGAATCCTTGCGCTATACGAACTACGATGTACGATTAAAGAATTCCTTTACTGAAGCGACGATATAGTCCTTCTCTGTCTTCTTCAACTCCGGATATATTGGCAGGGCGAGGCTTGTTAATGCCGCCTCTTCAGCAATCGGGCAATCTCCCTTTTTATATCCAAGATATGCGAAACAGGGCTGGAGGTGCAGGGGCAGGGGATAGTATATCCCGGTCGCAATGCCTTTCTGCTTCAGGAATTCCTGCAGCCTGTCCCTTTCCTGTACACGTATGACGTATTGGTGCGCTATGTAAGAGAGGTCGTCCCCGATATGGGGGAGTAAAACCGGGAGGTCTTTCAGTTTCTTGTTGTAGAACCGGGCGTTCTCGATCCTTTTTCGGTTCCAGGCTTCGAGGTGGGGGAATTTTACGACGAGGGCGCAGGCCTTGATCTCGTCGAGCCTGCTGTTGATGCCCACCATTTCGTGGAGGTATGAAACGCTGCCCATCCCGTGGACCCTCAGTTTTCTTGCCTTTTCCCCGAGGTCTCCCCTCCTTGAAAGAACCATTCCGCCTTCACCTATGCCGCCTAAGTTTTTCGTGGGATAGAAACTTAAGGCCGCAATATCGCCGAAACTCCCCGACATCCCCTGATCGTTCCGGGAACCGAGGGATTGGGCTATGTCTTCGACGACGGGTATGCCGTACTTCTTGCTTATTGCCAGTATCCTGTCCATGTCGCAGAGTTTTCCGAAGAGATGAACGGCTATGATGGCCTTTGTTTTCGGCGTGATCGCCCCTTCGATCAACCCAGGGTCGATGTTCATGCTTTCCTTGTCTATGTCAACGAAAACAGGTTTTGCACCCATGAGGACGACCGAACTTGCCGTTGCAAAAAATGTATAAGGGGTTGTGATGACCTCGTCGCCTTCCTTGATGCCAAGAGCCATGAGGGCGAGGATCAGCGCATCGGTGCCGTTTGCGCAGGATATTGCCGAGGGTACGCCTACGTATTGTGCGATGGTATCTTCAAGCCGGCTGCAATATTGCCCGAGGATGAGTTTTTGTTCGGTGAGTATCTCTTTAATGTTTTTTAACAGATCCTTTTGTACCAGTTTGAACTGGGCCTTCAGATTGATAGGGGGTATGTTCATGTGCTTGCCGTCTCCTTAATGATGCTCGATGCTCGACACTTGATGCTCGATGCTGGTCAGTTGCACTTGAAGGAACGAGGATCGAGGTACGAGGAACGAGATTCTTGTTGTATGATTCTCATTTTAGCATATTTCCGGATTTATTCTCAACAATACGTTGAATTCATGCAGAGAAACACAGTAGATTAATGACCATGGAAAAGTTCTCGGGCCTTAAAGGGAAAGGCCTTCTGTTTCTCATGTTTTTCTGGTCTCTCTGGTTTATGAATTTTTCCGGCAGGACGATCTTTGCCCCTATTATGCCTCTCATTGAGGATGAGTTTGTTGTCAGCCATGCCAGGGCAAGCAGCCTCTTTGCCTTTACGTCATTCGGGTACGCCTGCTCGGTCTTCCTGTCCGGTATCTTTTCCGGTTCTCTCGGGTACAAACGGTCGATAATCGTATCGTTGGCCGTTTCTTCCTGCATCTTTTTCGCTATCCCCAGCGTCAGGATCTTTAATGTCCTTATTCTCCTTTCCTTCATCCTCGGTATATCAGTCGGCATCTACATCCCCTCCGTTATTCCCCTTATCACCGAGTATTATGAGGAACGGACGTGGGGGAGGGTGATATCGATACATGAAACCGGTCCTGCCATGAGTATCTTTACCTCTCCCCTGATAGCGATCTTCCTCCTGCAATATCTTTCGTGGCGGGGGATATTCTATGTCTTCGGTGTCTTGTTTACTATCCCCATTATTATCTTTTCTTTTGCCGGCAGAGAAGTGAAGGTCCGGTCCACGAAAAAGGGGTTTTTCAGCGACCTTATGAAGAACGGGCACCTGTGGACGTTCGGGACAATATGGGTGTTTTCTGCAGGCGCCTGTCTGGGACTTTATTTCGTGCTGCCCCTTTATCTGACAAAAGAACTGGGGCTGGATATTAAATATGCCAATATGATATTCAGTATCTCGCGACTTGGCGGGATATTCGTATCTGTTCTGACAGGATTTGTTATCGATAAATTCAGCCTGAAGAAGACTATATTTCTGGTGGTCCTTATTACAGGTATTCTCACCATATTGATCGCCGTTAAAAATATTCAATGTATCGAGGTATTTCTTTTCCTCCAGGCAAGCATTTCCACTGCCTTCTTCCCCGTAGGCCTTGTCTCTATCTCCAAGGTATTTGATACGGAGAGAAGGGGGATGGCGACGGGTTTTATTGTGACGCTTGGCGTCACGTTCGGACTGGGCATCGTTCCCTACCTGCTCGGTTTTGCAGGCGATTATATCAGTTTCAGGTTCGGGATAATGATATTCGGCATATTGGTAATGCTTTCAAGCGGGCTTACGTATTTCCTGAAAGGACTGAAATAACCCCCGACAACCCATTGCTCAATGCCTGATACTCGTCGCTGGTCGCTCGATACTCGATACTCGATTATCGATAATCGACGCTGATGGCTGTGTGCTGACTGCTGTCTACTATTCACTATCGACTATCTACTGCCTTTACCGTCTATTTGGATTAAAATCATTGACAAATGTTCGCAATTAGGATAAAAGATTGTGAATTTTTTTTCAATTGAATGAAAGGAGACCTGATTATGAAAGAAGTCGTAATAGTTTCATGTGCAAGGACAGCGATAGGGCAGTTTGGTCAGTCTCTCAAGGACGTACC
>MVRS01000246.1 GCA_002067975.1 Syntrophorhabdus sp. PtaU1.Bin058 | reverse complement strand
GCTGTGAGCGGGGTTTAAAATGGTCGGTATTGATATTGTCGAGATTTCACGGATAACGGATATACTGGAGAGATACGGTGAACGATTTCTCAACAGGGTATTTACCGAAGAAGAGATCCGGTATGCACAGAGGAAAAAGCGGGTCCAGGAATCTCTCGCCGGGAGGTTTGCGGCAAAAGAGGCCTTTATGAAGGCCATGGGAAAGCGGCTGTCATGGAAGGAGATAGAGATATCCCAGGTTGATGCGCGGCCCTATATCTGTTATAGAGACGCCCTCTACCGCGGGGTAAGCATCTCCCATGAACGGGCATATGCCGTTTCAGTGGTGGTCATCGATGAACAGTGAAGGACGACTGTCCCGCAAGGCGGGACTTGGACGAAGGACGAGGGACGAAGGATAAAGGACGGTCAGCCATGAACAATGAGCTAACAATGGAGGTACTATGAAAGTGCTCTCACCGGAAAGGATGGCGAAGTACGACGGGTATGCCATAAAGACGTGGGGGATCCCTTCCACAGTGCTCATGGAGAACGCCGGCCGGAACACGTACAGGCTGATGAAGGAACAGTATCTCGCGGGGGCCGCAGCCATTGCCGTTGTCTGCGGTCGCGGGAACAACGGCGGCGACGGGTTCGTCATATCGAGATACGCCCTGAGGGACGGCTTCCGTACGACGGTCTTTCTTCTCGGCAAAAGATCGGAATTGAAAGGTGATGCAGCGCTTAATATGGAGCTCTACGCGTCGATCGGAGGAGAGGTCGTCGAATGTACAAAGGACATTGATGCCCTGAGAAAAGGCATACAGGGGGCCGATGTCTTAGTCGATGCGATCTTCGGCACAGGACTTTCGAAGGCCACAGGGGGAAACGAGAAACTCGCCATAGAGGCGATGAACGGGTCGGGGAAGCCGGTCATCGCCGTCGATATCCCCTCGGGCATCGACGGGAAGACGGGATTGCCCCTTGGCGCCGCAATACGGGCCACCCACACGTTTACCTACGGGTACCCGAAGCTGGGGCAGATACTCTATCCCGGTGCTTACCACGCCGGCAGGCTCACGGTTATCGATATCTCCATCCCGGCATCCATCGAGGATACAATCGGTATCGACGGCGTTGTTGCGGACGGCGCGATGCTGCGGGGGCTCATCAGGGAAAGACTGCCCTGGTCACATAAAGGGACCTTCGGCCACGTCGCGGTGATTGCCGGATCAACGGGCAAGACCGGCGCAGCCCACATGGCCTCACTGGCTGCGCTGAAGGTGGGAGCAGGGCTTGTCACGCTCATCATCCCGGAGAGCTTAAACGGCATCATGGAGGTAAAGCTCACGGAGGTGATGACGTATCCTGTGAAAGACAGGGGGAGAGGATATCTCCCCACGTCAGCATACAAAGAGATCATTGATTTTGTTGAAGACAAGGATGTGGTCGTCATGGGACCGGGACTTTCGCAGAACAGGGAGACGATGGAACTCGTAAGGAAACTGTACGGGAACGTGCAGAAGCCTTTCGTGGTCGATGCCGACGGGGTCAATGCGTTCCAGGGTCATCCCGATATGATCAGGACCAAAAGACACGGGACCGTCTTTACGCCCCATCCCGGCGAGCTGGCTCGCGTGACGGGTATTACCCCGCAGGCCGTCAACGCCGACAGGATAGGGACAGGGAGGTCATTTACCGGCAAATACGGCGTCCACCTTCTTCTGAAAGGCGCGCGGAGCATCCTTTTCGATCCCGGCGGTGAAATAATCATCAACCCTACCGGCAACCCGGCCCTTGCAAAAGGCGGGAGCGGCGACATACTCACCGGGTTCATCGGGGGTTTTGTCGCGCAGGGTTATTCGCTCACGGAGGCAACAATATTGGCCGCCTATATCCACGGCTATATCGCCGACACGTGGGCCGAAGGCGGTGTTGGCCTCGACATGCTCGCCTGTGACCTCCTTGCCGGAGTAGGAAGGACAATGCAGGAAATCCTGGATGGAAAGGATAGAATATATATCGAAAAGTCCCTCTGAGACGTGGGACATTGGCGAACGTATCGGGAGGGGTGCGAAGCGGGGCGAACTCTATGCCATTTACGGCGAGCTCGGCACAGGCAAGACCCAGCTCGTCAAGGGTATCGCGCGGGGCATCGGTATCCGGGACTGGCAGTATGTGACAAGCCCGTCCTTTACGATCATGAATGTCTATGAAGGCGACCTTGTCCTCTGCCACGTTGACCTCTACAGGATTGAGGGGTATGATGTTGAGGACCTCGACATCGAGAGGTTTCTTGAGCAGGGCATCGTAGCCGTTGAGTGGGCGGAAAGAAATGCCTGGTGGAACGGCACTATTAAGGTGTATATTGATGCGATCAATGAAGAGGAGAGAAGGATAACCATTACGAAACCATGATCTGCCGGCGCTCAGCACAAGCAGAAGACCGGCAAGGACTGTTGGCCATTTTATATACGGAGGTAGGATATATATGCTTATTGTGCAGAAATATGGAGGAACTTCAGTAGCGAATCTTGAACGGATCGCCAATATTGCGAAGAGGATCATCCGTTACAGGGAGCAGGACAACGATCTCGTTATTGTAGTCTCCGCCATGTCAGGAGAAACGGACAGGCTGCTGGGACTGGCGCACAGCATCAGCAAATTCCCCGACGAGAGGGAACTTGATGTGCTCATCTCAACCGGTGAGCAGGTGGTCTCGGCATTGCTCGCAATAATGCTCAAGACCATGCTCTGCGACGCCATGTCCCTCCTCGGACACCAGGTGCGGATCGTGACGGATTCAAGCTTCACGAAGGCGAGGATTTCCCGTATCGAGCAGGACCAGATCGTCTCCGAGCTTCACAAAGGGAAGGTCGTTGTGGTTCCCGGTTTTCAGGGCGTTGATGAAAAGGGCAATATCACAACGCTGGGGCGGGGCGGTTCCGACACCTCGGCCGTTGCACTGGCGGCAGCCCTGAATGCGGACGTGTGCGAGATATATACCGATGTGGACGGAGTATACACGGCGGACCCGAATATCTGCGAAAAGGCCAGGAGGCTTGACAGGATCTCCTATGAGGAGATGCTCGAGATGGCGAGCCTTGGAGCGAAGGTACTGCAGATACGATCTGTCGAGTTCGCAAAAAGATACAATGTGCCGATTCTCGTAAAATCTTCCTTCACCGATGGTGAGGGAACACTTGTGTGCAAGGAGGTTTCCGACATGGAAAGAATGGAAGTTACAGGCGTCACATACAACAAGAACGAATCAAAGATCACGGTAAGCAAGGTCCCCGATAAGCCGGGTATCGCATCAACGATCTTTACCGCCCTTTCCGATGCGCAGATCGTCGTCGATGTCATTGTCCAGAACGTAAGCCGTGACAATTTTACCGATATCACCTTTACCGTCGCCAATGCAGACGGAAAAAAGGCGCATAAGCTTATGGATGAGATGGCGGGAAAGATCGGCGCCGAGAAGGTGGCCGTGGACGAGGACATCGCCAAGGTGTCGATTATCGGGCTCGGCATGAGGTCCCATGCCGGCGTTGCCTCGAAGATGTTCGCCGTGCTCGCGAAGGAAGGGATCAACATACAGGCGATCACCACATCGGAGATCAAGATATCCTGCGTCGTTGAGAAGAAATACGGGGAACTTGCAGTGCGTGCCCTTCATACTGCATTCGATCTTGATGAGAAAACGGTTGAGGAGGAGAAGTGAGGGTCGAATTTTACGACACGACGCTTCGCGACGGCACCCAGTCGGAGGATATAGCCTTTTCTCTCAACGATAAACTGAGGATCACGGAGAGGCTCGATGAGTTCGGCATCCATTACATCGAGGGAGGATGGCCGGGATCAAATCCGAAGGACCTCCGGTATTTCAAGGAAGTAAAAAGGCTTCACCTCGGGAAAGCGAAGATAGTGGCCTTCAGCAGCACCATCAAACCCCAGAGCAATCCGGAAGATGACGAGATCATGAAGGCCGTCCTCGAGGCCGATACGGGGTGGGTGGCCATCGTCGGTAAAAGCTGGGACCTCCACGTCAAGGACGCGCTGAAGGTCAGCCTCGATGCGAACCTGCGGATGATCGAGAAGACGATCGGTTACCTGAAGAAAAGGGGGAAGTATGTATTTTTCGATGCCGAGCATTTTTTCGACGGGTACAGGAGGAACCGCGATTACGCGATGAAGGTGCTTGGCGTTGCCCGCGATGCCGGCGCCGATGCGCTTGTCCTCTGCGATACCAACGGCGGTACCATGCCCTATGAGGTATACGACACGGTGACGGACGTCAGAAAGGCGATGAAGGCGAAACTCGGCATCCATACCCACAACGATACGGAACTTGCCGTTGCAAACACGCTGATGGCGGTAAGCGCGGGGTGCGAAAACATTCAGGGTACCGTAAACGGCTATGGTGAGCGATGCGGGAATGCGAACCTCTGCTCCATCATACCCAACGTTATCCTGAAGATGGGTCACGAAGGGATACCGAAAGAACAGTTGAAAAAGCTCCGCGACCTGAGCCTCTTCATCGACGAGATGGCAAATTTTATCCCGGATAAGCATAAGCCCTACGTGGGTGAGAGCGCATTTGCCCACAAAGGCGGCATCCACGTGAGCGCCATCAGGAAGAACCCCGAGACATACGAACACATAGTCCCCGAGCAGGTCGGAAACATCCAGCGGGTGCTGATCTCGGACCTGTCAGGTGAAAGCAGTATCCTTTACAAGGCAAAGGAATTCAATATCGACATGGGGAAAGACAAAAAGGTCGCAAAAGAGGTCGTTAAAAAGATCAAGGACCTCGAGATGTACGGTTACCAGTTCGAGGGTGCGGAAGGCTCTCTTGAGCTTTTGATGAAGAAGAAACTGGGGATCCACAGGGACTACTTTGAGCTGATCGGTTTCAGGATCATCGTTGAAAAGAAGGAGAAGGCGCATCCCGTGACAGAGGCGACGATCCTGGTCAAGGTCGGGGACCGGGTCGAGCACACAGCGGCCCTCGGCAAGGGCCCTGTAAACGCCCTTGATAATGCACTGCGGAAGGCCCTCCACAAGTTCTATCCCCTGCTTAAAGGCATGGACCTTGTCGATTACAAGGTCAGGGTACTGTCCACGAAGGACGGCACAGGCGCCCCGACAAGGGTGCTCATCGAAAGCAGCGACGGAAAGCGGACCTGGAACACTGTCGGCGTATCGGAGAATATCATCGAGGCAAGCTGGCGTGCGCTCGTAGACAGCATCGATTACAAACTGCTTATCGAAGAGGAGAAGAAGCGGTGAAAAGGTCTTTCAAGATCCAGAATGCGACAAAGAGACTGAATATCCTGAGGTCCCTCCGGAGCTACAAGCGTCCCTTCAGGGTAGTGGGCACCTACAGGCTCATCGATGACGGCCTGCGGCCGGAGGCAACGGTCATCCTCAAGACAGACGGCAAGGAGATGCACGAGGCCGCCACCGGTGTCGGTCCCGTCGACGCCCTCGCAAACGTATTAAAGAAATCACTCTCCTCCATGTTCCCCGTGATCCAGGGGGTCAAGCTCGTGGACTATTCGGCAAAGGTGCACGATGCACGGTCCGGCACCTCTGCAAAGGTCGAGGTCTCCATCGTATTCACCGACGGCGAAGAGGTCTGGAGCGTGACCGAGATCTCCGACAATATCAACATGGCCTCCTTCATGGCGCTCCTCGACGGGTTCGAGTATGCGATACTGTCGAAGAAGGACAGCGAATA
>MVRS01000245.1 GCA_002067975.1 Syntrophorhabdus sp. PtaU1.Bin058 | reverse complement strand
GGCGGCGGCGGCAAAGACGCATATCGCCGAAAAGGGAGGGAACCCGAAGATCGTGACGATAGCCGCCTTCGGAGGGGCAGGACCTGTTCACGCCTATGGACTGGCAAAGAAGCTGGGGGCGCCCCGCATGCTCGTGCCGCCCAACGCGGGGGTAGGATCGGCGATGGGGTTTTTTACGGCCCCCCGCGCCTTCGACCTGCTCAGAAGCCACAAGGTCTCCCTTGCTAATGTTGATTTTGCCGGGATAGAGGATATCTTTAAAAGACTCGAGGCGGACGCGGAGAAGATACTGAAGAAAGAGGCGGCAGACGACACGATACACTATGCGCGTTCCATCGACATGCGCTTCGTAGGACAGGGTTCGGAGATGAATATCCCCGTAGCCGCAGGAGATTTTACAAAATTCCGGAAAGAGGAGATCAGGCGGCTCTTCGATGACGCCTATGAGAAGCTCTACGGCAGGACCTATCCCGACTCCGAGGTGGAGTTCATCAACTTCAAGATCAGGGCGAGTCTTCCCGAGCGGCTCCTGCAGTTGCCGAAACTCAGCAAGAAGAAAGGGCAGTCGATCAAGGCCGCGATCAAGGGGCAGCGCCCCGCATACTCGCCGATCGCCGGGGATTTTATACCCTATACCATATATGACCGGTATAAGCTCTTTCCGGGTGCAAGCTTCCCGGGCCCGGCAATCATCGAGGAGAAGGAATCAACCCTCATAGTCGGCGAGGACGCGAAGATCAAGGTGGACGATTTCGGTTTTCTCTGGATCGACCTCAAGGAGGTGCAATAATGGGCCGCACATTTGATCCGATCACATTAGAAATATTATGGCGGAGGCTCATCTCCATCGTTGACGAGGCAGACTCAAGCGTTGCCCGTACGGCATTTTCGAGCCTGCTCAGGGATGCCCACGACTATACCTGCATGTTTACCGACAGGTTCGGCAGGGAACTGGCCCAGGGGACCTTTGCAACGCCGGGACAGTCAGGGGCAATGGCCCTGGGGATCAAGAACCTCGTGAACAAGTTCCCCTTGGATTATTACAAACCGGGCGATATATTCATTACCAACGACCCATGGGCGCTGGCAGGCCATCTTAACGACGTCTGCGTCATGAGCCCCATCTTTTATAAGGACCGGTTGGTAGCCTTTACCGCCTGCGTCTTTCATCACTCCGACATCGGCGGCAGGGTTGCCTCCGACAACCACGACGTCTTCGAGGAGGGACTTTTCATGCCCCTGGTAAGACTCTATGACGGGGGCGTCCTTAACGAGCCGGTGCTCGACATGATCCGGTGGAACGTGCGGACCTCCGACGAGGTTATCGGCGATATCCGGTCGCAGATAGCGGCGAACCACGTATGCGCCGAGAAGATCCGCCAGATGCTCAAGGAGAGCGACCTTCCCGATCTCGATGACTTGGCCGATCAGATCATAGGACTCACGGAAAAGAGCATCAGGGAAGAGATCGTGAAGATCCCCGACGGCGTTTACCGCGCCAGGGGCGTGATCGAGCAGACAAAGGGAAAGGATGATATTGTCATTGAGGCGACGGTTACGGTCAAGGGCAGCGATATCGTTGTAGACCTTGCCGGCTCCTCTCCGCAGGTGGACTGGGGCGGCAACGTGGTGTTCAACTTTACCTATGCATACGTGTTCATGGCGGTAAAGAGCATGTTCGCGCCGGACATCCCCAATAATGACGGCTGCGCCAGGCCTATCGTGCTCTCGGCCCCTGAGGGGACCGTTGTGAACTGCAGGTTCCCTGCTGCCGTTGCTGCCCGGATGCAGATAGGCCACTTCCTGACAGAGGTCATTTACCGGGCCCTCTCCGGCGTCCTGCCCAAAAGCGTTATTGCAGGGTCGGGCGGTACGCCTGCGGCAATGAACGTATTCTACGGGAAAAGGAAGAACGGCAGACAGTGGCATTCCGTGATCATCCGTGGAGGCGGCATGGGTGCGGGCGCTGCCAACGACGGCAACTACGTCTATATCTTCCCGGCCAACGGCGCCAATACGCCTGTAGAGATATTTGAAAGCGACACGCCGCTGATCGTGGAAAAGCGGGAACTCCTTACGGATTCCGGCGGTGCCGGCAAAATGAAGGGCGGTCTCGGAAAAAGAGAGCTCTTCAGGGTGCCTGACGACGAGTATGCCCCGATCCCGCCCGTCAACCTGGGAATACAGGCGGGGCGATATACCTATCCGGCAGAGGGTCTTTTTAACGGGAAGGTAGGTGCAAAGGGGCGATTTCTCGTTAACGGCGCATCGGGGAACCCATATGGTTTAACGCAGTTGGAGCCCGGCGATATGGTGACCATCGATGCCCCCGGCGGCGGCGGGTACGGAAACCCCCTTGAACGCGACCCGGAGCTGGTGGTCAATGACGTGATCGAAGGCTATGTCAGCATTGAAAGCGCACGGGATGATTACGGGGTAGCCATAGACCCGGTTACACTTAAAGTAAACGAGGCGGAGACGAAGAAGTTACGAGGCTGACGACAAGACCATAAAGAGCAAAAACAGCTCATGGCTGATGGCTCATGGCAAAAACGAACCTGGTTTTATGCCGTTGCCATGAGCCATGAACCATGAGCTATGAGCCGCATTTCATAAGGAGGTAGGAGGATGAAAAAGCGATTTGATGCGAAAGTAAAAAGCGCGAAGGAGTTGAAGACATTACAGCTCGAAGGGTTGAAGTGGACGGTAAACCATGCATACAAGGGATCGGAGCATTACAGGAAAAAGCTCGACGAGGCAAAGGTA
>MVRS01000244.1 GCA_002067975.1 Syntrophorhabdus sp. PtaU1.Bin058 | reverse complement strand
TCCACAATCGCAATGCTCATCGTTACACTCCTTACCGTTTCATAAAACCAGCAGACAGCCGTCAGCTATCAGCAGCCAGCTGAAACAAAAAAGGCTTTAAGCTGAAAGCTGTTATTCACTGCTCCTTTCCCGCCTCACGACTTACGGGTTTTTCGCTCAGCATTTTTATCTCCCTGCCGCAGTCGGGACACCTGTCGTCTTCACAAAGTACCCTGTTCAGCTTGTCGCCCCCACACCCCAGGCTGAAGCGCTCGACGACAACGGATCCGCACGCAGGGCAGAGGGTATTCACCCAATCGGAGCCGACAAAATTATGAAAATATACATAACGGAGCCTTTCCCTTACAGACTGCAGTGCATTGTCGATCGTCTGGATATTGGGATATTCGGCATCCTTCATCTCATCCTCCGGGAGAAGACGGAAGACGTGCCAGGGTATCTCCGTATCGATCCCTGCGAGAAAGTCTGCAATCACATCGATCTCGTTGTCGTTCGCCCCCTGGATGACCGGCGTCGTTACCTCCACGTGCCGGTCCTGCGCCAGCCGTACGATATTGCGCAATACGGGCTTGGAGGACGGTATGCCGATATATTTCTTGTTGAAAAGGGGAGAGAGCCCCTTGAGGCTTATATTAAAAAAAGAGAAGATGGATGCCAGAAGCTCAGTAGACTCAACCGTTGTGTAGCCGTTCGTAAGGCATCCCATGGGGATCGCCGCAGCCTTCGCTGCCTGTGCTACATCGAAAAGGGAAGGTATGGAAACGGTAGGTTCGTTGACGCTGAATACGATGCTCCGGCAATTGAGCCGTCGTGCCATGTCTACCAGTTCCCGGGGTGTAAGATGGTACATCCTGTCCTGCTGGGTCTCCGGGTCTTCCTTTGCGATGTAAGCGTTCGAACAGTACCGGCACCGGAAATTGCAGCCGGCCGTGCCTATGACCAGGCACCGGCTTCCCGGATAGGCATGATAGAAGGGGATCGATTCCGTTACCGATGTCCCGCAGGAACTCCAGCAATGCGGGAACCGCTCCCTGACAACGCCTCCCGAGACGGTATACATGCCGCACAACCCCGTCTTGCCGTCTTTTATCTCGCATCTCCGTTCACAATAACTGCAATGCATACCTCATACCTCTCCTGTGACGGCACTCTCCGGCCCATAGCCTTTCTTCATCTCTCCATCATCCTCTTCGCCTCTTCGGCAGTAAGCTCCACGCCAAGGAAAAGCTTGAAAAACGCCCGGACCTCCTTCACGATATCGATACGGTAGCGCTCAGGGTAGAGAAGATTGGCCAGCCATTTTACACCCAGCAGACGCATGAAGGAAGGCGGACGGTCGAACCAGTTGAAGGGCTGGTTGGGGATAAGATAGACCCTTTTGTTCCGTACGGCCTTAATCCGCTGCCACCGGGGGTCGGAAAATACCTTCCCGTAGAAGACGCCCTCCATGACCAGTATCACCTCAGGGTTGTAGAGCATGATCTGTTCAAGGGAGATCTTATCCATGCCGAAGAGGTCGCCGCTCTTGCAGTGATGGACGTTGTGTCCGCCCACAAGAGGGATAAGCTCCGCATGCTGGGACGAGTCGCATTCCGTGCTCAGGCCGTCTACGCCTTCCGCATAATAGACCGAGACCCTTTTCTGAACAGGCACCGACCCTGCAAGGGAGGTTGCTTCCGAAAGCGTTCTGCGGGTGTATACAGCAAGTTCCTCTGCACGCGCGCCGCGGCCTAGCACCCGGCCAAGATAGCGAAACGCCTCAGAATAGTCGAAAATGGAGTCCAGGATCACGTTGACCACGGGCATGGGCATCATTCTCATGGCATTGTCTACCTTATCATTCATAGCGGAGTCATGCTTGGACACTATCACTATCTCAGGGTTGACCTTGAGGACCATTTCGAGGTTGGGCGTTGCGCCCTGCCCGAACCATCCGCCGAGGACCGGCAATGCCTGCATTTCTTTACGGAGATATCGTTTCTCCCATTCCCTGACGGGGAAATTGAGACCGACCAGCATGGAAGGGTCGATGGCATAGAGCATGTAGGTTATGGGCGGAGAAGTACTGAAGACCCTCTGCGGGCGATCGGGCACCGGGACCTTTTTCCCGAACATGTCGGTGATTTCCCTGCCCTGAGAATGCGTTGTACATGCCAGGGCCATAAGGAGAAAAACGGCAAACAGTCTAAGTATACAGCGGCACCTTAGTATGCAGTGGCGCTTTTGATGTGCTGTCTTTCCCCGGTCCATCATCGCTCGACCCTCCTGTCTTTTGTCCACCACATGACTGCCCAACGGCATTGTCTCGAATAGGGCAACCGCCAGCGTCCCAGGACCTGTACGAGGCGGCGTTTCAGGTATGCCCGCACCTTATCTTCCTCTTCGCCCGTCATCATTCCGCGAAACATCCATCGCTGGTCCTCAAGGGCCTCTTCGTGACTGTCCCACTGGTTACGGTAGTGTTCGGGTATAAACGCTACGTTGGCCATGATACCCATTTCATAGAGCGCAGCATAATAGTAGATGTAATCCTTTCCCATGTTGAGTGTCCTGCCCGTTGATTCATACAACTCTTTGTCGAATGGGCCTGAACCGACAATCGTGGTGATGTATACCGCTTTCCGTGCAGCCCTGTCGAGTTTTGCTATGGATCCTTTTACGTCGTCACCGATAAGCGACCTCGAGGCAATGGCCACGTCATAAACACCTATCCCCAGGCTATTCCAGTCGTCCTCCCAGCTTCCCTGGATGGTCTTCACATTGGTGATGCCGCCGGTATGGCAGCGCCGATCAACGATGTCTATCATCCGTTTCGAGAAATCGACGGCAGTAATGGATCTCACCTTTCTGGCAAGAGGGACGGCGATCGTCCCGCCGCCGCAGCCCATATCGAGGACCGTCCATGTTCTGCGGGGCATCATAACCCCGATAAACTGCTCGGGATACCCGGTAGAGGCGGCGTGTTCCGAAAACTCCTGTGCCCTCCCGTCCCAGAACTCCCGCCTGTCCGCAGCGGAAGGCTGCGGTGCGCTTATATCCTTTTGATCTGCAGCTTCGTATCTCGTATTGGTATTCATTGGTACCCCCTCATGGGTAAATGGCCTTTTTCATTCACAGGAGGCTTTCTTCCTCCTGGTCGCCGGCTGATTCCCTGCAACCGCATATGGTCTGGGGGACACAGACCCTCAGGGAGCCGTTGAGCCTTAACACGCTTACCCTCGCGTTATAGAGATGAAAAAGGCTCTCGGTGCTGATCGCCTCATCACATCTTCCATCTGCCACTATGGTGCCGTTCTTTATCATAACGGCACGGTCCGCTATCCAGAGGGCATGCTCAGGGGAATGGGTCGATTTGATGAAGGTGTATCCTTCCCCCGAAAGTTTTATGATCTGATCAAGGAGCTTCAACTGGTTCCCGTAATCGAGACCGGTCGCCGGTTCGTCCATGATAAACGTCTTCGCCCCCTGGGCAAGCGCCCGCGCAATAACCGCAAGCTGCCTCTCGCCGCCTGAAAGCTCCGTGTAAGGTCTTTCCGCAAGGTGCGATATGGAAAGCCTCTCCATCGCATTACGGGCGACGTTCATGTCCTCTTTCGAATATCGGAAGAAGAAGGCCTTGTGGGGTATCCTGCCCATCAGCACAATATCGATGACCGCGTATGGGAAGGAACTCCTGTGGATCTGTGGTACATAGGCAATCGTGCGGGCAATCGTCTTTGAATCGATGCGTGAGATATCCGTACCGTCAAGATAGATATTCCCCTTTCCGGGACGGTGAAGACCGAGCATGAGTTTTATAAGGGTGCTCTTTCCACAGCCGTTAGGCCCCAGCAGCGTGACGATCTCGCCGTGTGCGATATCGAGGTTAATATCCCTGAGGACGATCTTGTTTGTATAACCGAAAGAAACTCCCCTTACCGAAATATGCGACATCAACTCCATCCCCTCCTTGCCTTTTTGAGTATTATTGCAAAAAAGGGTACACCGATCAGCGTTGTGGTAATGCCTATGGGGATCTCTACGTTAAAGAGCATCCGCGAGACATCGTCCACAACGATAAGATAGATCGCCCCTATAAGTGCGCTCGCAGGGATAAGCACCTTGTTGTCGGGGCCGACAAGCATCCTGGTAACATGAGGGATAACAAGGCCTACCCAGCCGATCATCCCTGCTACGACAACCGTCAGGGCGCTCATGACGGTTGCAAGAAAGATAAGCAACATGCGCACCCATTCCACCGGGATACCCAGCGCCCGCGCCTCTTCGTCACCCATGCTCAGGGCGTTCAGGTAACCGGAGAGAAGGGCGATAAGAACGATGCTCACCACCTGGGGGATACCGATGACCACCAGGGACCTTACCTCAATCATAGATAACCCGCCCATGAGCCACTGGACGATCGCAGGCAACTGGTTGTAAGGGTCTGCGATATACTTGACGACCGACAGGAGGGATGTAAAAAGGCCGCTGCTTATGACACCGCCCAGAACGAGCAGGAGGACCGTGTTGCCCTTGTGTATCTTTGCAACGCCGACAGAGATAAGGACGGCGGCAAATCCGAAGACGAACGTGCACGCCTGTACGGCAACCCAGCTCTTAAAAAAGATCATGGCCAGGGCTGCACCGAAGGAGCCCCCGGCAAGTACGCCCAGGAGCCCGGGAGAAACAAGGGGATTTACAAACATCGCCTGAAAGGCCGTCCCTGAAACCGAAAGCGAGGCACCGATCAGGATGGCCGCAAGTATACGGGGCAGGCGTATATCCAGTAGGAGGTTCTCCAGTAATTGGCAGCTTTCAGTGCTCATCTGCCCGACGTGAAAGAATTTAAAGAGAAAGAAGCCGGCCATGTCCCGGAAGGCAATCGGGTACTTACCCAGTATCAGCGACCCTGCCGTAGTGACTATAAGCAGCAACGAGAGGAAAGGAAAGACGCCGAAACGCTTCATGGACGGACCGCCTCCCGCCTCTGCATCGACGCGCATTGAAGGACCCGTTGAAAACGGAAAGGGGCCGTCTCCATGATACCTTTTTTTGATCCGGTCACGTCCATCACCGATAGATAACCCTCCTCATCTCTTCGTCCGACACTACAACACCGAGGAAGAGGCTGTAGAACGCCTGCGCCTCTTTTACGATATCGATCCTGTACTCGTTGGGATAGAGACAGTTCATAAGCCACTTCAGGCCAAGGATCCTCATAAACGAGGGGGGACGGTCAAACCAGTTAAAAGGGGCCCTCGGGATAAGATAGACTCTTCTCTCCTTCACGGCCTTCACGTTCTTCCATACCGGATCGCTGTAGACCTTATCGTAAAAGACCTTTTCCTGCGCTACGATCACATCGGGGTTGTAGAGCATTACCTGCTCGATGGAGACCTTCTCAAACCCCTTGTGACTTGATGTGTGACAGCGGTGGACATTTCTGTCGCCGGCAATCCCGAGGAGTTCCACGTGGATCGAATCGTTACATTCCGTGCTGAGCCCGTCCATTCCTTCCGCATAATAGACGGCAGGTCTTTTTTCCTTCGGTATTCTGCTCACGATGCCCTTAACCTCTTCAAGGGTCTTCCTGCAGTAACTGCTCAGTTGTTTCGTCCGCTCTTCCCTCCTGAGGACCTTGCCCAGAAAAAGATAGACTTCGGGATAATCGTTGAGACTTTCTGCAACGGCATAGACAAAGGGGGTATTGAGCCTTTTCATGGATGCCTCGGTCCTTTCGTTGATGGCAGACCTGTTCGCCGACCACATGATCAACAGGTCCGGCCTTGTCTTCAAAAGCACTTCGATATTGGCAGCCTGACCCTGTCCGGCAAGGGAACCGATCACCGGCAGCCCTTGTACCTCTTTCGGAAAGTATTTCCTGTCCTCTTCCTTAATGGGAAGGTTGAGCCCCGAAAGCATGGATGGATCAATGGAATACATGATGTACGAACCGTAAGGCGAGGGCGCGTATACCTTCCGGATGGGGTCCGGTAAGGCTACCGTGCGCCCCGCCATATCGGTAATATCCCGCGCCATGGCTGTGTACGCCGGAATGACGGCTAATGCAAGAAACATGACAATTATCGCAACGGCGATTCCCGTCTTTCTCTCGTTAAACATTGGTATAGCCTCCTGTTGTTTTTAATGCTTTCATTTCCACATCTCTATCCATGTGCCCACCTCGCCCTTTGTCACCGAGCTGTTGGTGATGCAGGCCTTCTTCAGTGCCTCCCTGTAGTTCTCCTGATTGTCGCCGTTCCCATTCCTCCGCCAGGACCAGTTTTTGTCGATCTGCAGCATCTTTGCCCTGATCTGTTCCCTGATCTCCGGCCTTCCGAGACCGCCGCCGATATATGCCCTCCCTCCGGGCCTGAGCACCCTGTATATCTCTCCGAATGCCCTTATCTTGTTTTCCCAGAAAAAGACCGAGCCCCTGCTGATGACGAGGTCCACCGATTCTCTGTCAAGGGGGATACTCTGGACATCGGCGTGCAGCGTAAAAAGTCTTTTTTCGAGGTGCGATTCAAGGATATTCCGTTTTGCTATATCCAGCATCTCGTTGGATTGATCGAGGAGGAAAAATACCATATCCGTCATACCAGCAAGGGCAATGTCCAGATACCCTCCGCCTGAACCGACATCAAGACAGATCCCCTGCGTTATGCCCGTCTTTTCCTTTATCTGTTCCGCGATGGAGACATAGGCCGGGGCAAATACCTCGCGGGCCATCCTGTCAAACTGTTGAACGTCCATTTTTACATCAACGCCGGTCATCATTCCAACACTCCTTCTGAATCAGTCTTCTCAATGGATGGTGCGACAACGGCAGCATGGGCGGCATGTCCTCCCTCCCTGCGTATTGCATGGAGGTAGAAGGGTATCCCGGATACCGTGATTGCAATGCCAAGGAGGGACCTCGCAGGACTGGACAGAAAAACCTGCACGGCAATCCACGCGTAGGCGGCAACAAAGAGCAACGGGGTGAAGGGATAACCCCATGTCCTGTAAGGTCTTTTAATGAAGGGCCCCTGCCGGCGCAGGACCAGGTGTGCCAGACCTGATCCGATGGAGGAAAGGAGCATGATAAAAACGACGGCGCCGAGCAGGTTCTCAAATGTATCTGCGACGATGTAAATACATGCCAGTACTGCCTGGACAAGCAAGGCCGTATGGGGCGTACCGTACCGGGCATGGACCTTCTTAAAATGCGACGAGAAGAGGCTATCCCTGGCTATCGCATAGGAGAGGCGCGCACCTGAGAGAATCGTGGCGTTTATGCTTGCTGCAATTGCCAGGACAATGGCTACGGTAATGATCCGGACAAATCCGCTGCTCAGAAGATGTTCCCCGACAACCTGCCCGACGTTGATAACGCCCTTCAGGTTATCAACGGGTGTGGCATAGAGATAGACCGCATTGACGGCCGTATAGAGCACGACGACAATGATTGTCCCAAGGGTGAGGGACAGCGGGAGGTTTCGTTCGGGATCCTTGACTTCATCCCCTATGTAAGCCGTAACAAACCAGCCGCTGTAGGAAAAGATCACGGCGATCATGGCAGGTCCAAGGAGTTTCGGCATTGACGATATCCCAACCTCGCCTCCGGTGATATGTCCCCAGTCACCCTTTCCCGATGCCAGTCCGCCTATTATGAAGAACAGGAGTATCACAAGACTCCCCATGGTCCAGAGGTTCTGTGTTGTGCCTGCCAGCCGGATCCCCCTGTAATTGATAATGGAGAAAAAGACGACAACGGCCACAGCTAATAGTTTTTCGCTTACAACTCCCGTATAATTGAAAAACCCTGTCAGGTATTTTACCAGCGCGATAGAGAGGACGGCGATGGACCCCGGGTTTATGATCCAGAAACAGATCCATCCCAGGAGAAAGCCGGCCCATGGCCCGTAAGCTGCCCTCAGGAAGAGGTAGTCACCGCCCGACCGGGGGAACATGCCTGCCATCTCGGCATAGGTAAGCGCCCCGCACAGCGTGAGGAGTCCCCCGATGATCCATATGCCTGTAAAGAGCCACGGGTTAGTAAGCTCCCCGGCCAGATAACCGGCGGTGGTAAAGATGCCGGCGCCGACCATATTGCCCACGACGAGCATCACGGCATCAAAAAGGTTCAGTCTTCTCTTAAATGTCATAGCGGTCCATGCGCGTTATTTCCAAATCTGTATCCACATGCCGTCATCGCCCCTGTTCATTGTATAATTCACAATGCCGGTATTTTTTAATATCTCTTCGTAATTGCGCTGCGGTATTCTTCCGGGACCTTTGTCATTGGAGTCTTTACGCGGCTTTGGTCCAAACTGCGGCTCCATGCCCAGCTCTTTCCTTTTCGCTTCGACCTGTGCTCGAACCTCCGGCGTGCCCCTGCCGCCGCCCACATATGCCTTCCCTCCAGGTGCAAGCACTCTGTATATCTCCTTGAGTGCCTTTGCAGGGTCTTTCCAGAACGGTATGGATCCGCGGCTGATTACAAGGTTGATCGACCCATCCGATAGGGGAATGCTGTGCACATCGGCGAGGAGGGTCTTTGCCCTTTTTTGCAGGCCATCTTCGACGATATGCAGTTTTGCCTTCTCCAGGGCATCCGCCGATATGTCGAGAAATATGAAATCGAGATCGGTGATCTTCGCGAGTGCCAACCCCATATATCCGCCACCTGATCCGACATCAAGACAGACGCCCTTTGTGATGCCTGTCTTCTTTTTTATCTGTTCTGCGTAATAGGCATACATAGGCGCGTTGATGCCACGGGCGGTCTCGTCGTACCTTGACACGTTCATCTTCTTTGAGGCGTCTTTATCCTGCACAGCCTTCTCTCCTGCAAAACCCGTATGGAATACACATAAAATCAGAACAATACCCACGCTTACAATCAGACCTCCCATCCTGCTTTTCATATTCTTATACCTCCCGATAAACTTTTCATTTATGTTTTGCCTTCTTCTCCGATAAGAAGCAGGTATCCTGTGAGTGATTCCATCAAACACTATTTCCATTCTTAAAATCCCTTTTTCACCAGAATTTATATGCCAGCTCCACGCCATACTGGATGCCGGGGTCGTAGTACTGACCATTGCCCGAGGTATAATAGGCTTTATTGCCCAGGTTTCTGCCGTAGAGGGTGATCCGGGTATCCCTGTCGAATATTTGGAAATTGTATCCCATATTGGCATCAAGCCTTGTATAGCCGCCACGTTCATCATATAGGGTGCGGCTGTAAGAACTTACGTAACGAAGACTGGCATTTGCAAAAAACTTTTTGTACTTGTAGCTGAAGCGTCCGCTTGCCAGGTGATGGGGACTGCTGTTATTGGTGTCTGTATTATCCGTCGTAACATGGGTATACTGGAGCCTGTAGCTGAAATGCTTCAATATCTGTCCCGATATGCCGAATTCCAGACCCTTGGTAACCACATCGTCGGCCGCCACAAAGTTTACCTCTTCCCCTGTGAAAGGGTCTGTGTAAGACGAAACCTTTTTCCCCGTGTAGGGATCGATACCCGTGGAACTTACCTTCTGGTTCTTTGTGTCGTAATAGTAAAGCGTGAGCCACGGGTTAAAGACGGGATGGATGTTGGCAAGGACACCGGCCTCATATCTCGATCGTCTCTCAGGAGGCAGCGTTGTCCCGTCGCTGCTTGCCTGATAACTCGATTGGGAGTTTTCCGTATATGCATAGCGTCCGGTAAGGGTAAAAATTGAGCCCGGCTTATATGAAGCGCCGAGGGCACAGGCGTAGGTCTCCTTCGCCCACTCGTTAACAGAGTTACCTGTCGCAGGACTGTTTTCATAATGTTTCTTGTCTACCCTGACACCGCCGTCAATGGTGAGTCTATCATTCAGCATATGATATTCGTCCTGCGCATAAAGACCGTACATGTCTTCTCCGGATCTTCGGCCTATATTAGGGGCAGAACCGTCAGGGGCAATTGCCTGAAGGAACTGCCCTCCCACCTTGAGGATATTATTGCGGGCATTGATAACATGCCTGAGATTTGCACTCTGACCGCGGCTGTTCTGATCACCTACACTTATTTTTGCCGACCCGTCGGGAAAATTGGTCGTCTCGCTGGCCACAATAAGATTGTTGTATGCGTAACTGAAGGTTGTTGTATGCACATCGTTCCAGGGCTTGCTTAAGTTTATGGCAAACATGTCGGAGACCATTGGGTCTATCTTCCATTTGGCATTGCTGAGTTCCCCCACATTCCCCCAGTAAAGCTTCCCTTTTACGACAGATGGTGCAACGGTCTCCGACCGCTGGAATTCTCTCATCCCCCGGCTTGAGTAGTACAATACATCGGCATTAAATACCGGCGCCGTATACCCGCCGCGGAAAAGAACAGAGGCGTTGCGGCTTGCATTATACCAGTTCGTTTTGCCCAGTGTATTATTGTACGTTCCGGCTATCCTGTAATCAAAATTGCCTATCTTTGAACCCTGGTAGACATGTTCCTTTTCCGTATGAAAACTTCCGTAACTCGCCACAAAACCTCCTTCCAGCTTTGAGGCGCGCTTTGTCTTGATAATGACAAATCCCTGATTGCCGGAGCCTGTACTCGATCCGAAGTTGGTGAGAGGACCGAGGGTAAGGGCTGTCGCGTCCCTCACAACGGTCATGGACTCTATGGCGTCAACAGGCAGGGTTTTGAGAAGTCTGTCAAGGCTTGGAACATATACACCGTCAAGGATGACGCCATAGCTTCCCGTCCCTCTCATGTTGGAAAAATCCATGTGCTGCCTCCCTTGGAATGTTACCTCCATGCCGGGGACCTGCTCGATGATATCCCATACGCTCTCCGGGTGGAGTGCCTCGATCTCTTCCCGCGTAAAGACCTCTGTTTGAAGTCTACTGCTTTCAGTCACCGCATAGGGGCTTGTTACCGGCTCCTTCACGCCTTTGCCGGAAACTGTGATCTCATCCAGGTTGTACGACGTTTCATGCTTATCCTTCTTCTGTTCCTCTTCCTTTTGCGCAAATGCTGTCTGAGTAAAACAACAAACTGCGAGTACGAGTACGAATACTATGAAACCCCTGTCCAGACCTTTCATCCTTTCTCTCATCCTCCTTCTTCTCATCGGTGATTTGTATTTGTTCCCTTGTCCCACCAGATCACGGCCCATCGAATGGTCCTGCGGTAATCCAGCACCCATCGTCCCGCATAGCAGACAAGGTGTTTATCGAAATGGTCCACATATCTTTTCTCCTCTTCAGGCGTCATATCGCCCACCATCCACCTTGCGGAATCCAGCGCCTCATAACGGTCTCCATAGGTCTTCTGATAATCCTCCGTGATAAAACAGACATTGGCATGGATGCCCATCTGATAGAGAAGGTTGTAGTTGTATATGTAGTCGGGTCCTGCATCGAGCTTTCTGCCTACGGCATCGAATATGCGTCTGTCATAAGGACCGTCGTCTACAATGGTGGATATGTAAACCCGTTTTCGCGCAATGTTATTCAATTTCATAACGGCATGCCTGAGGTCATCCACCACGAGTGAACGTGAAGCTATAGCGACATCATGCAGTCCTATACCTGCCTTGCTCCAGTTGTCTTCCCAGCTTGCCTTGAGTATCCTTATATTGGAGATCCCGGTCTCTCTGCATCGCTCCTGAAGCCTTTCCAACATTGCTTCGGAAAAGTCCACCGCGGTAACAGACCTGACATGCCTTGCAAAAGGGACGGCAAGAATGCCTGCACCGCAGGCCATATCGAGGACACTCCATGTCTTCCTGGGATTCACTATCTTCACGAACGCCTCGGCGTACCCTTTTTTCAGTGAATTTTCAGCAAAACTCGGCGCCCTCTTGTTCCAGAAGGAGGGACTGCGCACCGGGGTGGTACGTTGCATCCTTGCATTCTTCCATACATTGTTCCAGTCAATTGCCCTGACATCCTTCATGTCGTTATCCCACCAAACAGATATATCCTGCGGCATGTGCTGCCGCTTCTATATCCTGTGACTCGCCGCGTCATCCGGCCATCAGCTGATACAGTGATAATTGAAAGGTTCGTCTTTCGCTCTCAGCCCTTTGCTCTCAGCTCTCCGCTGCTTTATCAACCGGGGTTGACCACCGTATAGTAGTACCTGCCCTCCGCACAGGGTTTGCATAGAATATTGCCGTCCCTGTAAACCTCTCTTTTATCCATGATGCGCTCTCCGCATACGGAACAGGTCACAATCTGTAAAGGCTTACCCGGCAGGTCCTCCGGCTTCAGGTCTACGGAAACCTCTACTACGTTAAAAAGTTCTTCCGCGGGACCCATCACGAAGGCATCCGAATGGGGCGACTTCTCGATCTCTTCACGTGTCATCTTCTTATCGCCGTCCCTGTTCTTCAAGAAAACCCGGACTGCCTTGCCTGTTTTAACGTTCACGAACGTGGCTGCCATTTTACCGTAATCGAATATCTTCATGGTCCGTTTGCCGGGATGACAGCCTGTCGTCACCAGGATTGCGTCCGTCACGCACCTGTCCGTTTCGGCAAATACAATGATACTCTTTCTGTCTTTCCCCTTCGGGTCGTCTATGCCTATGGATTTAAGTCCGAGAATGGACATCCTCGTACCGAGCATAATCCCCGCGCAAAGATCGCCGTGAAACGCCTTTGCCTCTTCAAGGCATGTTTCTAAATCAAGATTGTCTGCACCCATACATGTCTCCTTCCTGCAAATGTTCTGTTTATCTTTGACTATCCCAGCCGGTATACGACGGGGATGATAATCTCCGCCCTCACCGGCGGTTTAGGGAAGGGCTGTACTTCCCTGATAGTGCTTTCCACGTTCTCGTCAAGGATCTTATAACCGGAACTCTTTATGATCCTGATCTGTTCAACGGTGCCCTTCTCGCCGATTATAAAAGAGACCGTTACCTGCCCCTTCCAGCCCATCTTCCTTGCCAGTAACGGATAGGTAAGGTGTTTCATAATCAGGTCCCGTATATAACGGAAATGTTCCTTAACGTATTTCATCTTCATGTATTCTTCAGACTGACCTATGCCATAACCCTTGCCGGTGCCGCCTGTACCCCCTTTACCGGTACCGCCGAAGCCCGAACCGGAACCGTGTCCCCCGATACCGGTGCCGCCTCCTCCCAGGCCGATCCCCGACTCACCGGCATCGAAATCACCGCCTGCCTGCATAGGCTTGCCGAGCATGGCAAGCTCGGACGATTCATTCGATGGTATCGCGTTATCCTTTTCAGCCTCTTTGGGAGGCATACTTTTATCGGGGGCTGCCTCGGTTTTGTCCATCACCAGTGCCTTGCGATGCTTAGACTTCACGACCTCCCTGATGATCTTTTTTTTAGTGTTTTCTATCACCTGGGATCCCGGTCTCTTTCCATCGCCGCCGGAACCGCCGGCCATGAATGCTTCATTGTGTAAAACGACTGTAACCGTCTCAGCCGGCTTCTGCACGCCTGAAGCACCCACAACAAAGACTGCCGTCACCAGCACCGAGTGGATCAGGAGGGAAAGTAAATAATACAACCTCATAAACAAAAAACCTTACAACCGGTCCCGCTCGGTCTGCAGGCCGACCTTTTTGAACCCGCTGCCGGAAAGCAGATCAAGTACATCGACACAGGCCTGTACTGCAACATAACGATCCGCCTTTACCAGTACCGGCGTTTCCCGCTTGAGCGTGTTTATCTTCTCCTTGAGGCCCTGGAGCGTTGTCGGAGTTGACTCGAAGTAGATCATGCCCTGACGGTCAACAACAACCGTTGCCGTCTTGAGGGCCGCCTTCTGATCCTGCGTGACCTTTGGGAGTTCCACCGGGATCGCACCGCTTGCAATGAATGTCGATGTCATGAGGACGATCGTAAGCAGCACCATCATCACATCTACCAGCGGAATCACATTCATATAGTCAAAACCTTTATCTTCCATTGCTGATCTCCCATTGAAAGATCAGTTCTTTTGCCGATCTTAAAAGCAGGTTGTACATGATGACAGCGGGGATGGCAACGGCAAGGCCTACAGCGGTTGCCTTCAGGGCAAGCGCAAGGCCGTACATGATCTGGCCTGTATCCGCGATCCCCTGCGTTCCGATCGTGGAAAAGGTCAGCATAATCCCGAGCACCGTGCCGAGGAGCCCGACGTAGGGCGCATTGCTCCCCACCGTGGCGATGAGGTGGAGCCTCTTGGTAAGCTGCAACTCCAGCGTCTTCTTATCGGCATATGCAGCAATCTGCACCTTCCTGTAGAAGAATTTTCTCTCTATGGCCACAGCCACGGCTATCACGCTCATCACGATAAGCACTGCTATGATGCCGTAATCAATTATGTAATGAAGCCATTCCATGATCACCCTCCTTCTTCTTTTTCAGACTTACAGCCTTTGTCTGCCGTTATATCCTGTCCAGTACGTTCATCTTCTTCACGCACCCCTTGAAAAGGTGATATGCACCCACACCCTCCGAGAGCATATCAAGGGCCTCGTCCGGTTTCGTGACCGTTACACCACTTACAACATTCACGTTTCTTCTGAAGAAGGCGTCAGGCAGAAAACTCGCCGTAGGTCCCGTAACTATTACCTGGGCATTGGGGCGCGTATAGTTTAAAAGTTCATCTATAGTCCCGTTGGCAATAGAGGCCCCTGTAATGATTACCGTATCGCATAGAGGGATTATTGATTGTGCAGCAGAGGCAGGCACAAAATATCGGGCATCATCACCGGTCAGGCTTTCCTTTCTCCTTTCGATCACGTTGAGCTCAATATTGTTGATCTTTCTAAATTTCTCCAGGAAAGGAGGGAAGGCACCTACCATGCAGACCCTTTTTGTAATATCCAGGTTGATGCTGTCAAGGGCATCACCGTCTTCGATGATAAAATACCGTTCACGGTTGAAAAAAAGAGTGGAAAGGGCATTCAGGACAACAAGCTTCACTGTCGTATGCATCGGGGTATCGTTTAGACCGTCCAGAACCTCATGGGCGGACATGCCCTTGAGCATAACGGGTCTGTCTTTCGTAAATATCGGGCTCTTACGGCTCACATCTTCATGTATCTCGGAGACGGGCGTATATGATACGCCCCCGCATCCGTTGGAAAGTTTAACCCCGGTAAAAAATATACCAATCACTATCCTCTCGATGGTAATACGCCTTAAGCTCTCCCCGTATAAACCTTCAATGATGCTTATCGTCTCCGGTAATATCATTACACCTCTTAAAATCTGTATGACACGTTCGTAAACCAGATCCTCCCCGGCTCGGGATAACCGGACGAATATTCATAATTCCGGTCAAGCAGGTTGTTGACACCTGCCTCAAAGGTCAATCCTTCTTTTATCTTATACGATGCCTTCATGTTCACCCTTGCAAAGGCCCCTGTGCTGTACATCCCATCGGAACTGCTGGTACGGCCCGAGGCATAATCCACGCTGCCCAGCACACTGAGCCCTTTCCATGGGGTTGTATATTTCACGTAACTGAATATCTTGTGTACCGGCACATCGGTGATCCTGAGATATTTCGGATTGTTGACATCCATATCCGTTTCGTTGCTTTTGTTGATGAACGTGTAATTGGCGCCCCCTTCAAGGTTGTCCATTATCGAGACAATCCCCTCCAGTTCTATACCGTACTGCTTTACCTTCCCGATATTCTGATTCTGGGTAAGGCCGCCGGTAAGCGTTATGTTCTGGATCGCATCGGTAATGTCATTATGAAAGATATTGCCTTTGAACTTTATCTTTTTCAAAAAGACGTCCTCATAACCTACTTCATAATTTATAGACTTTTCCGCTTTCAGGTCCGGGTTTTCCAGCCTGGTCCCGAACCCCCCAGAAAACTTATCCTTCAAGGACGGGAACCTCGTCTTCCTTTCAACGGTTGCATGGAGCTTTCCCGTGTCTGAGATCATATAAAAGAGGCCAAGTTGTGGGTTCCAGGTAGATTCGCTGCCGGTTTCGAAATGATGCCATCCGATGGCGCCATAGTTGGCCGGGTTCCATTCCGTGGCGCGCAGTCCCTCTGATTTGTCATAGCTTATCCCTGCAATGGCATAGAATTTTTTTGTGATATCAATCGTATCCTCGATACCGGCTGAGGTCGTTAAATCATCTGAACGCTGCCATGGTTCAGGCAAATAACGGGTGCCTATCGTGGTCCTGCCCGCCCTGTTGCGCTCGTTATGGGTGTCTCTCTTGTAATGGAAGGCTGCCTTGATATTGTTTCTCGGGATCAAGGTCGTACCTGCCTCAATGGTGCCCCCAACAGTCCAGTCGTTGTAGTAGCTCCTGTCCCCTTGCCTTAAATTGGGTGCGCTGTATGTGTTGTTGGTAAAAAAGTCGAGCCAGTTTTCAAACTTGTCGTAATAAAGCCTTGCCTTTACATAACTCTTGTCTCCGAGAGGCGTGTTTGACGCAAAGTAATAGCTCGTCTTATCCCATTTCGGCCACGTCCAGAAACTGTTGTTGATGTTCGGGCCGTAGGGCCTCGTATCGGGAGGACCGCCTTTTTCTCCATGCTGGGTGCTGAAGCCAAAGGCATACTCGTGATTGTCGGCAGGCGTAAGGGCCACTTTGAAACTCACCTTGTCGTCCTTTGAATATGATTCTATCCTTCTGCCGCCGCCCTGCCTCGGTGTTGGGGTATAGTCGTTGGACATGGGGTAATAGTCGCTGTTAAGGTATGATGCCCCTGCCTGGAGATACCATTTCTTCTGGTTGGTCCCTACATTGGCATAGCCGTAATAGGTATTTCCCGTTGAATACCCGGCGCCTGCCGTCCCTTCAAAGGCCTTCACCGGCCTCCTCGTTACCATGTTTATGGCCCCGCCCATGGTATTCGGACCGTACAGTACCGAGGTAAATCCTTTCGAAACAATGATCTCCGACAGATCAAATGTTGTAAAACGGTTATAATCGAATGTTCTGTCGTTTGGAACGTAGATGGGGATACCGTCAAGGAATACAGGCACCCTTGTCGGGCCGAACCCTCTCACCGTTACAGTCTTTTCATTTCTTTGAGACGTGCCCGAGACCGTTACGCCGGGGAGCAGATCAAGAGCATCGGTAAGCCTGTCCCTGTTGAACTCCTGGATCTCTTCACTGCTGATCCTTTCTACTGTAACGTTTTTCGTTGTTTCCGACTTATCCCTCACCTCAATCTCGCCGAGGGTAAATACGTTACTTTCTTGTTTCGTATCCTCTGCTGCCTGCGATGTCTGATGAGACACCAATATGCATGACAGCATAAAGATAAACAAAACAACCATTTGCCCAATACATCTTTTCCTCATATCTCCCTCCTTAATCTTTTTTAATTCTTTTAAGTATTTCGTTATACATACTTATCTATAAAGGTATAATCCTTTCATCCCAAAGCGATTATAGGTATAATCCCGCTGCCATCAACTATATGCTGCAGCTTTTATCTAATAAATTCATCGTTATTTTATTTATTATATAACGTGAGTTATATATCATTTAGTATAACGGTAGGTCAAGTATTTTTTTTCACTAAGTTAAGGCAAGGAAATTATTTGAATCTACCGGTTGACATGGTTAATACTATTGATTACAATACCCTAATATAAGGGGTTAGAATGAAAGTAGCCTATAAAGTATGGCTTGAGAATGAAGGAAAGGCGTTCGGTGAAGGTCCATACCAACTCCTGAGGGGGATTGAGCAGACGGGATCCCTGCATATGGCAGCCATGAACCTGGAAATGTCTTACCAGAAGGCCTGGAACGTCCTGAACGATTGTGAGAAAAAGCTTGGATTCGACGTGATCGAAAGAAGGGTCGGCGGGGTATCCGGCGGCGGGTCCAACCTCACCGTGGCAGGAAAAGCCTTCTTAAAACAATATGAACGGTTCCGTGAGGACGTCCGGTACGCAATCGAAAAGACGTTTCACAAGCACTTCGGATAAAAAAACCTGCAACACATCTACCATAACCCCCGGGTTGTATATTTACCCCCGCCCTTTACGCAAAGTATAAATACATAAAGTCCTCAGGCCTTAGTAAGACATATCGGGGATTATTCCCTCCCGGTAATACCCCCCCCCGCAACAGATACATTATTCACCACAACCGGTTTCGTGGAAGGAAAATCCTGATACTGCATAACTATATGATATTAATATAATTAATCGAAATATGATTGACTTTACCCTTCGTTATATATTTTAATATACAATGGATGCCGGGGGGCACGTTATAATCACGTTGCAAGTTTACCGTTATCCATTGCAATTACATATTACTCATTCAGCCGGATAACAAAATATCAGAATCTATGAACAGATTATGCGGAAAAATATCGCACCTGACAACATCCGGCAACATGACGCTGGTGGATGTCGACGTAAAAGGGGCACAGATGACCGCCATTACTATCGGGATACCCGAAAAGGTCGGCTATCTTCAGATCTCGAAAGACATCGAGTTGCTGTTCAATGAGTCTGAGGTTTCAATAGGAAAGCTCATGCAGGGGCAGATAAGCTTTATCAACCAACTGACCTGCACTATCGATGACCTTATTTCCGGAGAAATATTTACCCAGGTGATGCTTTCATTTAACGGAGAACATTTAACTTCGCTGATCACCACAAGGTCGGCTGAAAGCTTAAATCTCAAGATCGGAGACAATGTAACGGCCTTTATTAAAACCAACGAGGTACTGTTGAAGGAACCGGAAGAGCCCTGGAATGCAGATTGAATTATCCGTAAAGAAGAAACTGTTCACGGCTACGGGTGAATTTTCATTTAAGGCCGACCTGAATATCGGTAGCGGCGAGATAGTGGCCTTCTTCGGTCCGTCCGGCGTAGGGAAAACGACCATGCTGCGCATTATTGCAGGACTGACTGATGCAGACGAAGGGTTTGTCAAGGTCGGCGGGCAGACCTGGTTTGACTCGAAAGACGGGATAAACCTGCCGGCGCGCAAACGGAAAGTCGGTTTCGTATTTCAGGACTACGCCCTCTTCCCTAATATGAGCGTCCGCGAAAACCTGCGGTTTGCCCAACCAAGGGTGGACAAAAAACACATTGACGAACTGCTCGAAATATTCGGACTTTCCAACCTGCAGCACCGCAAACCCGCTGTGCTTTCGGGAGGACAGAACCAGAGGGTCGCCTTGGCGCGTGCCCTGGCCCGGAAACCCGAATTACTCCTTTTGGACGAACCGCTTTCCGCGCTGGACCTTGAGATGAGGAGCACGCTGCAGGACGAGATCCTGCATATCCACAGATTATGGGGCATCACCACGATCCTGGTCAGCCACGATCTGCCCGAGGTATTCAAATTGTGCAACCGGGTGATAACATTTAAAGACGGACGAGTCACCGACGACAGAAATCCTTATGAAATATTTGCCAGAAACAAGACCAGCGGCAAACTCCAGTTCGTTGCCGAGGTACTGAAGGTTGAAAAGGAAGATGTCGTGAATATATTAACCCTGCTCATAGGGAACTCTCCCGTTAAAATTGCCGTATGCAGCAATCACCAGGAATCATTTTTACCGGGCGACAAGGCGCTGATCATCTCCAAGGCATTTAACCCGATTATTCAAAAACTAAATTCTAAAGAAAAAGAAGAAGGAGGTAATTAAACAAAATGGAGAGAAGACATCTTTTTATCGGAACAATCTTCTGTTGTGCAGTTATCTTTTTGTTCGGCGCGTCCGCGCTCTTTGCCGGAAACCTGATGATCGCGGCAGGGGCAGGATACAAAAAGCCCGTTACCGAAGTGATGAAGGCATTTGAAAAGGACACAGGGATAAAGACCGATGCCGCATTCGGGAACATACAGATGGTGGCCAGCCAGGCAAAACAGACCGGTGAGATCAGTTGCATTATCGGCGACCAAAAATTACTTGATGCGCTCGGCTCCACGGTAAAATTCACCGATTATCGCCTCATAGGAAAAGGGATACTGGTCCTTGCATACCGCAAAGGGGTCGTACTGGAAAAACCTGAAGACATTGCATCGGACAAGGTAAAATCGTTGTTCATGCCGCAGGATAAAAAGGCCATTTACGGGACAGCGGGGACTGAGGCCCTGGAATCCTACGGCTACACCACAAAACTTGCCGGCAAAATAACCCAGGTAGCTACCGTCCCCCAGGTAGTCTCGTACCTCCTTACGGGCGAGGCCGATGCGGGATTTATCAACCTTACCGAGGCCATGGCCAATAAGGACAGGCTGGGCGGTTACCTGATCGTCCCGCAGGATAAGTACAAGGAGATCCGGATCGTTGCCGGTATTGTAAAAGGGTTCGAAAACAAACCTGAGACAGGCAAATTTATTGACTACCTGCAGACAAAGAATGCGAAAGACATATTTGCAAAATACGGATTGAAATGACGCTTCAGACACTGGCAAGCGATTACCTTGCGCATCCGGCGATCGGACTCACCCTCAGGGTAACCCTGCTGGCGCTGGTCTTGCAGTTGCTGACAGGCTTACCGCTGGGGCTGTATCTGGCCGGTAAAAAAAGCCCGTTGAAGAGCATCCTGGAGATCATCGCTGCACTGCCCATGATCTTTCCGCCGATGGCACTGGGCTTTTTTCTCCTTTTGTTCCTGGGAAAAAACGGAGTTATAGGACACCTTCTCCTGAAGATATTCGATCTTAAGATAATATTCACATCCTGGGGAGTGCTTGCGGCAGTCTACATTGTAGGCCTCCCCTTTATGGTCAAGAGCGTGCAGGCGGCACGCCGGCAAATGGATCATTCGTTAATCGAGGCGGCCGCCACCCTCGGAAAGACCAGGGGCGAGACCCTGCTCAAAGTCATACTGCCGAACATCAAAAACGGCATCGTTGCCGGGCTCTTGCTTGCATTCGGGCGCTCGGTAGGAGAGGTCGGCATCAGCCTGATGCTCGGCGGCAATATTATCGGGCGCACGGAAACGCTCTCCCTGGCGATCTACAACGCGGTCTTTGAAGGCGAGTTCATGAGGGCAGCCATATTTTCCGTTATCCTGTCGGCAATAGCCATCATAGTCCTGCTGGTCTTAAACGCTGTAAGCAAAAACAGGATATCCGGCCTGAGCATAAAGGACATTTAAAACCCATCCGCCTTCCTTGTCCGCACACCACCCATACGTATTTTTTCAAGGTCTGCAAGGTCTTCTTTGTCCTCAAGCCTTTCAAGCAATGCACGGTAGTCGTTGATTTCAATGATTACGGCGCTTGGCCTGCCGTCTTTCATTATCACCTGTGGTTTTGCCTTCAATATGCTTCTTGCCATTGAATATCTCCTTATTTTTTAGATGACATATTATACTTCTTTTTCGTATCTTGGCAATTACATCCTAGTTCTGCATGACAGGGAAATTTTCTTTTTTATACTTATTGACTTTCTTATCATCATGGCGGTTCTTGCTACCCTCATGTCCTATTTTATCTACAAGATATATAGGGACGTGAAAGATATCCATAATGCGGTCCTGAAGATCTCAAAAGGAATGGCCGGGGGTGAAGTTAAAGATAGAGATGTGGGATTATAAGTCTCGCGTTAGGTTTCTTCTTCTATTTCCGCTGGCAGGCTTTTCTCAAACTTGTCACCGGAATCAATACGAATAGACACCGGCTTGAGTTTGCTGGTGAAGCCTATGTATCCAAACTCAATACCTTCATGTTTCTCGAGCCACTCACGAAGCTTGGCAATTTTATCAATAGCTTCATTTACATCTGCCAAGAGAATACGGAAATCGTCCAATGAGAAATCCATGGTTTGACCGTGTCTCCATTCCCGCATAGTCGAGCTGCTTTCAAAACTGGTTTTGAGGTCCTGTACAGATGCAACACCATTTGTCTCTCCGAACTTGCCCGGCGTCCACAACCCATGAATAAAAAGGTTTCTCGTAGAGCGAATCTGTTCAATGCTATCAATCACTTCAGCGAATTGAGACTCAGCGCCCCAATACTGTCGAGATAGTTTTCTCAAAATTCTGAGATTGTCAATCAACTGTGAGCTATCCATAAAGGCCGAAGTAGTAATTGAATCGTTACCAAACGCGATGCCTGCCACAAGAAACCGCAAATCACCTTCCATGCATGCGAAGGCCGAAGTAAGGTATCCAAATACGGTATAGAATTGTTTATTCATCTATCCAAACCTGATACCAGATCGCTAGGATCTGGCTCCTTTCCTGCTGATCAGGCGCCTCGTTGTTATGCGTTTATCCCGGTTTTCCATATTCTCCAGAAAAATGTACCCAATGAAATCGCGTTTAACCATACAGGGGAGGCATAGTCTATGTCCTGAAAAATTGCAGCCATTCTACACCGTATCGGGATCACCACTTTGGCGCTATACATGGGACCCGCCGGGTCTCCATTCTCCGTATAGGATGGCTCTGAATTAATTTGCGCTGATGCCCTTGCCCGAGCGAATTTGGGGAAAAGATTAGGAAAATCCTCAACGTACTTTTCGACCTTCGTTCGATTTGACTCCCAGACTAGCGAGTCGAATTCCGTTGCTGAACTAAAATAAACCGATATCTTCCTTTTTCTGGTACGGGATACGCGCGGTGTTGTGTCTATAAGTCCATCTATAGCATCGCGGCGTAAGCGATAAGGACTTCTATTAAGCATAAAACCATAATAATAGAACCGTAGGACGACACATACCGACGCCATGAGTAGTCCGATTGGCAACAACTCTGGTCTCGATACCTTGAAGGTCATACCCAGTACAGAAATCTTACTTTCAGGCCCAAGAGATATACCAGCAACGGAATATGTCAATACAATGAGGGCGACAGCAAGAGCAAATCGTCTGAGTTTCTCTATATTCGGTTCATTCATGACCTACCGTGCCTCCCACCTGTAGAGAAACCCTTTCCTGCGTCCTAAAACGATTAGAGGTTAGTTTTTGGACAATCATTTACCCCTCCCCCGAACATGAAGTGGCGCATTCTGTAAGATCATTCTTTTTTACATCGCACCTAAAAAATTCCTTGAGGACTTTTTCTACAGGCTCAACACTGCGATCAGTGGCAGTTGAAAGACATTTGCAGAATTACCCTATTAGGTATTTTATTGTCTTGCAACAAAATCTAAAAAATCCTTTACTTTGTCTTTGGCCTCTAATGAAGCTTCAACCTTGTCACCATTTGAAAACTCAATGCGAATTTCATACTTTCGGAATTCTCCAGAGCCTTCGTATATCATATGGCCATCGAGGAATCGAAGCGCGGCTTCTATTGTAGCGAACTCGTTTATACGTCCGTAAAGGGGGATCACAACTATACGGGTAATGTGCCTACCCAGTCTCTGCCTTAAAGCCATAAAAAAACTATTAATCACATGTTGGTTGGCCGCAATAAGATGCGACCTTATTCTGTCCATTTGCCTCTTTGGGGCACGTGCTATCCGATTCGTTGTTTGCCTAAATACGTCATCTGCCGTGCTTTCGTCAAATGCTATATCGATCCCTTCCGACCCAAATGCTGCAACGAGTGACTCGTATGGAAAATAGAGGACCTGGAATCCAAGCGAACGTAGTTGTTCTAGCGATCCTTCGGTAAACACCCCCGCCAGCACTGTTCCGAGAAATGGGTTGTTCCATTGGTATTTTTCGGCGAGAGGTAGAATTGCTCCTTGGATTTCCTGAGCCTTATTCCGTGAATGTTTTGTATATCTGCGCCATGCGCTTTCAATAAAGGCAACCGGACTACCAATCTGATGATCCGTGCCTTCTCTCTCGATCACAAAATCAAGATCATGAACATTTCCATATTGGTCAGTCCAAGAAACCCTTTTGCCGGTTCTGGCTGGTCTGTTTTTTTTCTGATGATCAAGATAAAGACCTTGGTTTTTACAAAATGTTTCAAGTTGTGGAAGGACGACTGTTTCAAGTAATTCTCCAATGACCTGTCCGAATCTATGTGCGGGTGATTCTGCCATATCCTACCCCTCAATCCAAAGTAGTCCTTCTTTAAGCGGGACCCTATGTTTTCTATTCTTCCATTTAATATTTCGATCTCGTAGTTTGTCGAAACTATAATTTTTAAAACCAGCTGCTATTGCAAGTTCGGCAATCCATCTTTCAATCGGGCAATATACACCGTATGGGGCGGAATCGCCAATGACCCAACACATTCGAGAGCCTGGCTTACAGACACGTTGTAGTTGTTGCAGAGTAAGACTGATGTCGCGGCAATAGGCTGCAATCATGGTATGATAATGCTTCTTGCCCCCGTGGTTTTCGCGCACAGCTGCCAATTCATGGACAACTTGCGCCAGCTCACTACGAATAGGGGCAACAGCTTCCAAAGCAAGTAGGTCTTCAAGGAGGAGTCTTTCGCGTGACGAATGCTGGGATGATGAAACGATAAGATGTCGCCTTACTGCGTGATGGATGTCTCCCCATCCATTCACATCACCCCAAAACGTCATCTCAAGACGTAATGCGTCTGCATAGTCGTAATTATTTGCATATGGCGGAGAAGTAATTACAGCATCCACCTTCCTCGAGACGATGCCAGCAAACGCTCGGGCATCCCCTGCAATAATATCAGCGCATGATCGGTCGGCTCGTGCTTGCATCCACCGTAAATCTGCCTTGATAATTCTAATTTGTTGCTGAAAAGCGAAGAATGGTTCAATGATATGTTTTTTTGTTTTGTTAGGCAGGATGTACTGCCACTGTGCAGTTCCAGCCGTGGAAGTTGAACGAAGAATTGCCGTTAATGCTAACCAGACCAATTCTGATTCTGGGGACTCATCCCGAAGGGACAGCCATGAAGACTTCAATGCATTAAGAGACGCAAGGGCTTTCGGTTCATAGCTTCGTTCAAGCAGAGGAGGGAACGTCGTTGTATGAGGTCTTTCGTTTTGGGCTCGTTTTAAGACTTTAGAAGCAAATTCAACGACATGTTGGGGAGGTGTTGGCCAAAGCAGCTTGGCCTTTAATATTCTCGATACTAAAGAATGTGCTTCGACTCCTATACTTGGAATACCCATGGTATCACAAACGACAGATACTGTACCGGAACCTGCGAACGGGTCAAGGACAATCTGTTCTTTTGTTATTCCCCATCCGGCCAAGACCTGCTCAACCCATTGGGCTGCAAAACCGGCTGAATAGCGAAACCACCGATGAATAGGAAGCGCCATATTATCAAGGAAAGTGCCTGACCTCGACACCTTAACGTCGGACCTTGTCTTCATATCATTTTCAAATAGTGATAATTGCGTTTGCATGAATTTATCGTATCATATTCGGACTTGCAGTGCATTCATTCTTTTGCCCAACAAAGAATTGCGCCAGAGGCGGGCATTTTTTTCTACCGATTGACTCCAACGGCTAGTTTCACTATTTCAACATTTCAGCAGCGTCGCCTCCGAATACCCGGCTAGATCTGTGTGGTAGCTAAGCTTTCCTCAAGGAAGTTCGCAATGCGCTCATGCCAGTGTTCACGCGGCCAGTGGATGATACTTTCGATTTGGCGTAGTCTATTCTCGATTGTTGGGTCTAACGAAATTTCAATAAGCAAACGATCCACAAGACCGTTGTCAGCAGCTGTACCGAGCATACCACCAGCTTGTCTCATAACGTGCCAACGATTATGTGAGACGGCAAGCTTCAAAGCTGCGAGAACGATGTCGCATCGTAAGCGAACAGGTCCGACTCTGTAGACATCGAGCAATCGGTCACCGACTACATCACAATATTCCCATTCAAATGCGTTCCCACCTGCCCATTGGCATAGGAGTGTTACGAGACGCCCGAACAAAACATTATCTAGCGTGTTGAGCTGTAACAATAAATCTGAATTTATCGCTCGCAATAGAAGATCGTGACTATTGGCAGGGAGGTTCTCGACATACTTCAGAAACCGTCTCCATGCCTCAGGCGATTCGGGATTGTCCAGAACGTGTTGTAAGATTGCTGCGTCATCTACAGGAGGAGGAGGGAAAGACGAAGTTCTCCACAAGTCGAATAGTGCGGCACGGAGAGCGGCTATCGTTGGAAAACGTCTCCGGGGGTCGACTTCCGTGCACTTCTCAAGCAAAGGACCGTAAATACCTCCTGTGCGAATCTGGGCAAATGGGATACGTGTAGGAGTTGGATCGGTGGCGTCGTGAAGAATACAGCCAAGTGCGTAGATATCTGCCTGTTCAGGGGTGTTGCGGAAGTCAGTTGTTTGCTCGGGAGCAGTGTAGTTACGTGAACCATAGGCAGAACTTGACCCCGTTAAGATGGTGGTGTCACGCATAGTCGGCAAGATGAGACCGAAATCAGCAATGACCCATTTGTTCTGAACCAAAAGGATGTTCGCGGGCTTCAAGTCCCGATGGACATACCCTAGTCGATGAAGTTCTTCAGCTGCAGCAAGAATATCTGGCCATGGTTGGGTGTCGAACCTACTGTTGCGATGATCATCTTGGAGTTTTCCTTCAAGGGACATAGAGGCAAGTGGCATAAGAAACCAAGGTGGTGAATCGCTAAGACCAGCCTCAAGCACCGGCATGATGTTAGAATGACGAATAGCCGATTGGATTCGAACCTCGCGTTCAAACCGACGCCTTAGGGCCGATAATTCTACTGGGTCTCTTGTTAGAGGGTCGAACGTTTTTCGTGCAACACGGTCTTCCTGAGACGTCTCCACTTCCTCCACGAAGCCAAAACCGCCACGATCAATTCTTCGTATTACCCTCATGGAATTATCCTTTTGTGGAAAGTCTATATGTGCAACCTAGCATTTAATCTATTAACCCGGTTTTTTCTTAAAACAACATATATAAACTAAAGAAAAGACTTGCAATGCAACTTTTTAACGGGTGCATACCGATATTACATGAGGTATACTGCCGGGAACTTCCGAGAGCACTGCAACCCCCTCCAACTCCAATAAATCCATTATCCTCAGGCTGTTGTCCAATGTCAAGCGGAAAATATTTGATTAAGGCTGGTAGAAAGGCGCTCGAGGACGCGGAGTAGGCAGGGTAGGGTAATTACATTAAGAATTTCACCTATAATTGTTGTGTTAGTCTATGGCCGTCACGATGAAAAATATAGAATGATAAGTTTTTCTATTGGTTAACCTTATTAAACACATGTTTTATTGCGAATTTAATAGCTTGGAGAGTTCTTCGTTTTCTACTTTCGCCCAGTTGTCCGCAAAACCATTCAACATAGCTCTTAATGGGCACACCAGAGATTTTTGATCTCCTGTGCTTAATCCATGAAGCCAAAGACGCCATCTCATTTGATTTATTACTAAAGTACCATCTGAATCAATTCTGCCAATGTTATTTATGGGTTTATCCAGAGCAACCGTACATTTACATAATGTGCCATTTGAACGAACACCGAGTGAATTTGCTGCGGCGGCATAACAAATGGAATTTTCATTTGCGGGAAGCACTTCCTCCATCTCAGATGCTGCCATGAAACCTCTGAGAGAGCTTTCAATCTCCGCCTGTCTCTTTTTCGGAAATGATAGCAACGCAGGATTGCACTTATCTGACAAACGCTGTATAGGCCTGAAATAAAGCTTAAATCTCTTGTCGGCCTCAAATTCCCTACAAATATCCTTAATCAAAAACTCAAGATGATGCCAAGTGTCCATAGAGTAATGTATCCGAAGCAAAATTTTGCCTGCTCCCCCCTTAGACTCGTTCCTGATGGATAGCAGATTCCCCCATATCCTGTCAAAACTACCTTGTCCTCCTCGATAGCGTCTCAGACGGTCATGTATCCATCTTGGGCCATCCAATGTTATATGGAAAAGATTAATTCCATATATGCACAGTTCGTTATAAAGATCTTGAGAAAGCAATGTTGCGTTTGTGGTAATATTGGCGTGGTATTGAACTGATGGGAACTGCGAATTGAGCCAATGAATATGCTGGGAAATGGCTCTAATGCAACCTACTGCAAGAAGAGGTTCTCCACCAAACCAGCTTATATTTAATTGCTTGAGACCCTGATACCTTTTGGTTAACAGCCTTTTCACGCCAGCAATTATATTATCAGGCATTGTTCCAATCTGGTACTGTTCATAGCAATACCAACAACGCAAGTTGCATTGTTCTGTCGGAAATATGATAAGGTGGAGGCTCTCACTATTGAGAGCCTCCATAATCTCTTCGCGCATTCTTGTGTTACACATCATCCAGCATACCGCGGATTAACACGATAAGCCGCAGATTACGTTTATCAACCCTCTTGTTGGTAATGCCAACTTTGATTGAAGGGCTTTTGTAAATCCCTCGTTTTCGATTACAACACGGCCGGAAGAATCAATGGAAAGAGTTTCAAGACTGAATTCCGTATAACATTCCCTCAGGAGTCCGACAGCTGCATCTTGATCCTTAATCAATGCGTTGACCAACGACGAACTAGTTAATTTGGCTGTTCCTGCGCGTGGGAAATCAATATCATTTGATTTTACCTCAACGCTCATATTGAACCTCCTCTCTGTTATTTTTGTTGCAGTTCCACCTTGCGTGCATCGTGAAGCCCGTTAGCTGTATATTGCATCACCTCCCCCCCCAACACTGAAATCAGTTGGAGCCAATGTTATTAGCAATGATCCCCTCCCCCACTGTGCGCACTTGTTGGGCAGTTTGGATCATTTCGATTTTAGTGCCAGCCATATTTCATGTGAAGTTGATTTTCCCCTCGTAGCCACGATCTGGGCATACGCAATATGCTCGTCAACACTATTACCGCAATATCTGAGATATTCACTCCTTTGGAGCGATTTGTTAGAACACTCCATTCGTTACATCTAAAGCAAAGGAGGCAGTCATGGTGACTCATAGCGCTTGAAGGTAACTGTAACCGAAGCTTCAACGCCGGCCTCTGCGAGAAATGCGAGCTTGCCTTTAGCGTTGAATCCGAGCCCCACAGTCACTTGGTCTAAACGATACTTTTTCCCAGATGCTTCTCTTTCAGTTTCTTCAACCAATTCAATTACCTGCTTGCTCACGACACGCCAATCGTCTTTCACTTCTTTCAGAGTGCGAGTCAGACCATTCTCTTTAAATCTGTGGAGTTCAACATTGCCAACTGATGGTACTGTCTCGCGAGCTATAAACAATACTTGATTCTTGCTTCGTTTCTCTGTGTTCATTGCAAAAACCTCCCATCCATTGTTAGCGCTACCTGATGAGCGGTCTGTGCCAGACCGCCATATCTCCCGGCAGTGTCGGTATAGGCCCCCATGTAGATTCCGACTGCACGGCCCAAAGGTATACTTTTAACTATAGCACCAGAGTCACCGTGCGCACCGCTTCTGGCGAGTGCTACCCTCGATGGCAAAACTGGCGAAGATAGGATACCGAAAGTGTCTGTAACGGCCGTGATCTTCGTCTTCACCGGGCCTGAAGCACCTTCAAACTCAACGTCTGTGTAAGGAGTGACAAACTCCTCCGTCTTGAGTATTGTGCTGCCAGGAGTTTCGCCTGTGGCTACTATTGCGGCGTCGATACCTTCGGGAGCGATATCTAAAAGAGTACCCCAAGTACCATCAGTAAGGGGCACTTTGGAACCCATTGTCAAGCCTGAGACACAGTGTTTCGCAGTGAGGCCGCCTGGACCAACAGAGTTTGATGACATTCGGGTCTCAGCCCAACACCCACATCTCCCCAGAGAAAGGTGGATAGATGGCCAGTGTGGAATTTCGATAAACGGACGTACTACTACCGGGAACGATTTTTCTTCAAGTTCGATAGGTTCAAGAAAAAATGGCTTTCCGTAATTGGGATTGGTAGCAAACACAATAACACCAAAGTTGTCCTCTTCCAATTCGGGGTCAAGGAAGCCAAACCCTAAAAACCTAAACCCAATGACTGGCCTCACGAATCTTACAATGGGGCGCGAAGCCAACATCAAACGAATAGTCCAGTAAAATGTTTTCAGAGCTTCATTGTCTTCCAAATACTCACTCGCTCTGCTAAACAGTTTCCCCATAAAGGAGTGGGAGTCTAACCTGTCAAGAGAGTAGTCATCTGGAAGCAGCCTGGGGCCGGTGCTTTTCTCGATATTCATTGATTACCCCCAAATAAGAAAGTTCTTCGCTGTGTCCTAACGCTTAATCTGCCAACCTAGCTTTCTTGAAACACATATCAAGACGAAGAGGGGGAGGTTAAAGATACCGCTTTTTAACGGGTAAATTGAGCTTCCGAGTGATTTTTGCTGATATTACATGAGGTATACTACAGGAATCTTCCGATCTTTTTCCTACCCACGTGTCTGCAACCCACGAGAGCATTACTGCTACCCCCTCTAATAAATCTATTATCTTCAGGCTGATGTCAAATGTCAAGCGGAAAATGTCTGTTTACGGCAGGCGGAAAGATGTTTAAGGGCGCGGCTGACTCGCCATTCCATTGCGATCGTTGTTATTGCTGATCTCTTGCTCCAATTTGCACATTCTCTTTCGACATTTCTTTCCATCATTCCGGTCGTGTTTGCAAAACGCAACGAACCTAACAGAAATATCCCTATTTTTTCCCATTACATAGAAAATAGCGTATCCCGGATATGTCATCAGGTCATCGGCGCCGGACTTTCCTGTAGCAAACCGTCGTGAGGCGAGGAAGCTCGGTCTTTTGCCGTCAGGCAAAAGTTCCGAAGCCGAACGCGAGCGAATGTAAGCCGCTGGAGCGTATGAGCGTGTTTGCGGGGAAGAGTCCGACACCGATGACCATCCTCAAGAAGGTTCCGGGATACATTATTCACATTCCTCGAGGGTGTCGCGTAAGGCACGGCATGGGGAGAGAATTGTTTTCAATTGTAAATAATGACTATATAGCCGATATTGTTAAAAATTGAATATGGGCCGTGGAGGATTCGAACCTCCGACCAATTGATTAAGAGTCAACTGCTCTACCGGACTGAGCTAACGGCCCCTGAGTTGTCTTTTATAACATAGAAGAAAAGGGAAATTCAAAACAATTTTCATATAATATGCACGTAATGGCGTCAGGCTATTATATGAAAATGAAATTGTGAATAAAATAACAAAAAACGTTGACTAAAAGGTACCCATATGTTAGAAAAAGACGGAAATCTGATGGACATGACTATTCAGAGTAGCAAGAAGGATGTGGTCAGATCTCTTTTGAGTTACAGCTCGCTGGGATTGGAGATGGGCCTGTCCGTTGCCATCGGCATTGCCATCGGCTACTTCTTGGATTCGTTTTTTAAAACGTCGCCGTATCTGACGATCATCTTTATGATCTTCGGCGTCGCCGCAGCGATGAAAACCATATTCACGCTTTTGAAAAAGGTTCAGAAGGACAATGAAAGAGACAATCATAAATGACATAGAGCGGATAAACGTAATCATTCTTATCCTCGGTTCGATCATCCTTCTACTCATAACCCGCGAATTTAAGTATATCTTCAGCTTCGCCGTTGCAAGCTCCATCATGACCCTCAACTTCAGGTTCCTGAAAAAGATCATTGAAGGCGGATTTACCCAGTCCAAGGTCCAGAAAAAAGACCTTCTCATCAAACTCCCGCTGAAGTTTCTTGTCCTTGTCGGGTTGGTAGTTCTGGTGGTTGTCTTCGGCGATATTGACGTAGTATGTTTTCTCATCGGCCTGTCAACAGTATTTATATCTATTGTGGTAAATCAGATTCAGGTAGCCCTGACACCTGTTGCGAAAAGGAGACAAAACTAATGGAGCACGAAGTCTTTACCTGGGCATCCCTCTTTCCTTTTCTGAAAAAACTGCCCCCTCACGTATCGAATGCCCTCATTATATCGGTTATCCTCGTCGTTATTGCGATACTCGGTTACACAAAGCTCAAAAAGAGGGGGGACGACATTGTCCCGGAAGGGAAGCTGACCTTCGGAACGTTTGCGGAGATGATCGTTGAAAGCTTCTCGAATATTGTCGTCGACACCATGGGACCAAAAGGCAAGGAGTTTGTACTTCTGATAGGCACCCTGGGGCTTTTTATCCTCTTTAATAACCTCTCCGGGCTCGTTCCTGGATTTCTGCCTGCAACCGATAACGTCAATACGACCTTTGCATGTTCTCTTACGGTCTTCGTTATGACCCACTATTACGGCGTTAAGGAACATGGCATAAAGTATCTCAAACAGTTCATGGGGCCTTTCTGGTGGCTTGCGCCGTTAATGGTACCCATCGAGCTTATCGGGCACATCGCAAGGCCGCTCTCGCTGGGTCTCAGGCTTTTCGGCAATATAACCGGCGACCACCTTGTTACGGCAATCTTCTTCGGTCTCGTTCCGCTTTTTGTCCCTCTCCCGGTCATGTTCCTCGGTCTCTTTGTGGCATTCGTTCAGACCTTCGTATTCATGCTTCTGTCAATGGCGTATTTTTCAGGTGCGATTTCACATGAACATTAAAATAAATAAAATACAAGAAAGGGGTGAGATTTAATGAAAAAATTTCTAACAATCGTTATGCTTCTCGGAATCCTCGTTTGCGTATCTGGCGGTATTGCAATGGCAGCAGAGCCGGCCGCCGGCCTTGATTCGCAGGTCAAACAGATGGTGGCGCTCGCAGCAGGTTTCGGGATTGCGATCGCAGCTTTTGGAGGGGCCGTGGGTCAGGGAAGGAGTATCGCATCCGCCCTTGACGGCATCGCCAGAAATCCTGGGGCATCGGGAAAGATCGTGACACCGATGATCATCGGTCTTGCCATGATCGAATCTCTCGTCATTTACTCTCTCGTTGTCTCATTACTTCTGATCTTTAAGCTGTAAAGTTAAAGGGGCGGTTGAACACCGCTCCTTGCAATTTATTAACAAACCCTGCTTCCCGTAATGAGAAGCAGGGTTTGTTTTGTCAAACTCTTCCCTGTTATTCTGCCACCAACTATTTTGCTGCCGGTTTCTCAGCGGGTGCTGCCGGTTTTTCCTTTTTCGGTTTGTCTGCCTTTTTCTCTTTCTTCGGTTTGTCGGCCTTCGGCTTGTCCTCTTTTGCCTTCTCTTTCTTTACCTTCGCGCCGGCAATCTTTGTCACCATCGTGCCGTCCTTCTTGTACTGTACTGCTACCTTGTCGCCTACCTTTACATCGGCGATGTTCTTATACCCTTTAAGCTTCGCCTTTGAGACGTCGAATGTGACCGTATCCTTGGCGCCCTTCACTGTCAACAAACCGTTGCCTGCCTGCGTAACGGTTCCGACAAAACCAGGGATTGGCTTTGGTTTCGGTTTTGCCGGTTCCGCCGGTTTCTCCGGTGCTGCTGCCGGCTTTTCGGCTGCTGCTGCCGGCTTTTCGGCTGCTGCTGCCGGCTTCTCTGCTGCCGGTTTTGCCGCCGGTGCAGCCTTCGGCTTTTCCTGAGCAAAACCCGTGCCGACGAATGCAATACTGACCATTAACACGAGTACAAACAATAAGACCTTCTTCATGTTCTCCTACCTCCTATGAATTTATAATATATTTGTTTAATGATGGAACATTTTTCCTCAATATGTCAAGAGCTTTTATCAACTCCGGCCATACCCTGCAAAGAAAAAAACACTTTGTAATTAACGGAGGTTTGACTTACTATTTAATCCTCTGTCTTTATCTTTTTGACAGAACCTTCCGGCGGCATTACAATATAACCGTATGAAAAAGTTCAGGCTCGTCAGCGACTACACTCCAAGGGGAGATCAGCCGGAGGCCATCAAAAGGATCTCTGAACAACTGCGGCAGGGGGCCCCGCACCAGGTTCTCCTCGGTGTAACGGGTTCAGGCAAGACATTTACCATGGCCAATATTATCGAAAAGGTCCAGAGGCCCGCCCTGATCATATCCCACAACAAGACGCTTGCCGCCCAGCTCTTTACCGAGTTCAAAACGTTCTTCCCCGAGAACGAGGTCCATTTCTTTGTGAGTTATTATGACTACTACCAGCCCGAGGCCTACGTTCCCACAACGGACACCTATATCGAAAAGGATTCGTCTATAAACGAGGAGATCGACAAGCTGAGGCTCCTTGCCACCAACGCGCTCTTTGAAAGGGACGACGTGATCATCGTCGCAAGCGTCTCCTGCATCTACGGGCTCGGCTCACCGGAGGCCTATTACGGGATGCTCATCTCGCTCGAAGAAGGTCAGGCGATGGAGAGAAAAACCCTCCTGAACAAGCTCATTCAGTGCCAGTACGAGAGGAATGACATCGATTTCTACAGGGGCAGGTTCAGGATCCGCGGTGAAAATATCGATATATTCCCTCCTTACGAGGAAGAGAAGGCCGTCAGGGTCATCCTCGACGATGAACGCGTCGGATCCATCTGTTCCATAGACCCGCTCACCGGAAAGACGCTTGGCAGGCTGAAGAGATGCACCATATTCCCTGCCACGCATTACGTGACGCCGAGAGAGACCCTCGAAGGCGCCATTGTCTCCATCGAAGAGGAGTTGAAACAACACCTCGAGGCCCTGAACAAGCAGAAGAAGCTCCTCGAGGCCCAGCGTCTTTCCATGCGGACCCAATACGACCTCGAGATGCTGCGCGAGCTGGGCTACTGTACCGGCATAGAAAATTATTCCCGCCATCTGACGGGGAGGCAACCGGGCGAGCCGCCGCCTACCCTGATGGACTACCTGCCGAAGAACATCATGATCATGATCGATGAAAGCCACGTCACCATCCCCCAGTTGATGGGCATGTACCGCGGCGACCGTTCCCGGAAGACGACGCTTGTGGAGTACGGGTTCCGTTTGCCCTCGGCGCTTGATAACCGCCCCCTGACCTTTGAAGAGTTTGAGGCGAGGGAGGGACAGGTCCTCTATATATCGGCAACGCCCGCAAAGTATGAGCTCAATAAGGCGGCTGGCAGGATAGCCGAACAGGTTATCCGCCCCACTGGTCTCATGGACCCCGTTATCCACATTCAAAAGGCAAAAAATCAGATCGAGACGCTTATCCCTGAGATACAGGAGACCATCGGGCGGAAAGAGCGGGTGCTCGTCACAACGCTTACGAAAAGGTTTGCCGAAGACCTTACCGATTTTCTCTTGGACCGGAATATCAGGACAAAATACCTCCACTCCGATATCGACACCCTCGAACGCGTTGCGATCATCAGGGACCTGCGAATGGGAAAATTCGATGTCCTTGTGGGAGTCAATCTCCTCCGTGAAGGTCTTGACCTGCCGGAGGTGTCCCTCGTGGCGATACTCGATGCAGACAAGGAGGGGTTCCTCAGGTCGGAGACGTCCCTGATACAGACCTGCGGCAGGGCTGCACGAAATATTAACGGAAAGGTGCTCATGTTCGGCGACGTAATGACAGAGTCCATGAGAAAGGCTATCGGGGAAACAGAGAGGAGGAGGGACCTCCAGATGAGGTACAACGAGGAACACGGCATCACGCCTGAGAGCATCAGGAAATCCGTCGTCGATATACTGTCGTCCATCTATGAAAAGGATTACTACACCGTCCCGGTCGACGAATTTGAAGAGAAAGGGATAGAGCCGAAAAAGCTGTCCCGGATGGTGAAGAAGCTGCGCAAAGAGATCAACGAGGCGGCGAAGAGGTGGGATTTCGAGAAGGCCGCCAGCCTGAGAGACCGGCTCCTGAAGCTTGAAAAGATGGAGATCACCCTGTGATTACGGAACAGAAATTCAATACCCTGCCGGAGTCCTCCGGCGTCTATATCTTCAGGGACAGGGAAAAGAGCATCATCTACATCGGCAAGGCAAAGAACATAAAGGAAAGGGTCAGGAGCTACATGGCCGAAACAAAACGGGACATCAAGACCGAACGGCTCGTTGACAATATCGAAGAGGTAGAGGTCTTCCTGACAAAGAACGAAAAAGAGGCATTCCTCCTGGAAAACAACCTTATCAAGGAGAACAGGCCGCGCTATAACGTGAACCTCAAGGACGACAAGAGCTATATCTCGTTGAAGCTGACGGTCAACGACCAATACCCTGCCCTTTACCTGACAAGGGAGATCAAGGATGACGGCGCCCTGTATTTCGGTCCCTACCCCCACGCGAGGGACGTGAAGGACGTTTTGAAACTGATCCAGAACTTCTATGCAATACGGAGATGCAAGGACAGCGTGTTCAAAAAACGGAAAAGGCCCTGTATCCTTTTTCAACTGGGGAAATGTCCCGGACCATGCGCTGAAAAGATCGATGATGCCGGTTACCGGGATATGGTATCCGAACTCAGGGATTTCCTCTCCGGGCGAAGCGAAAATCTCCTTGCGGAGCTTGAAAGGCGGATAGCCCGTGCGATCTCTTCATGGAGGTTCGAAGAGGCCCAGGCCCTTAAGGAGCGGTATCTTGCCGTCAAGGGCATGATGGAAGGACAAAGTGTCCACGAACACCTTGGAAAAGACAGGGACGTGTGGGCCTTTTCCGGTGAAGACCGGATGGTCCGCATTATCCTCCTCAGCTTTAAAAAAGGGGTACTCATCGCAAAAAAGACCTTCCGGGAACCCTCTGTCGCCACTACCCTGCACGAGATCATTCCAACCTTCCTGTTCCAGTACTACGACTCACGGCCGGTCCCTGAAGAGATCATCCTGTCGGAAGAGACAGGAGACATGGGGCCCCTTGAAGCGTATCTGCGTGACAGGAAGAACGGGCCTGTCAGGATATACGGGCCGGAGAAAGAGACTGCACGGGAGATCGTGAAGCTCGCCCTTGAAAATCTTCACGAGACCGAAGCGATCCCCAGGGAAGAGGTCTTCAAAAGGGCCCTTCACCTGAAAAGGATACCAAACAGGGTCGAGGTCTACGACATCTCGCACGGCCACGGCACACACCCTACAGGGGTTATGGTGGTATTTGAGAAATTCAAGGCATCCAAAAGGTCTTACCGGGTCTTTCATATAAAAGAGGCACCGTCGATGGATGATGTGGCAATGATAGGGGAAACGCTGAGAAGAAGACTGACGGACGCCGGGATCGCCCCTCTCCCTGACCTGTGCATCATAGACGGAGGCAAGGGACAATTGTCGGCATCCGTGAAAATACTCAAATCCCTGGATATCAACAGTGATGTCATCGGCGTTGCAAAGGGACAGCGAAGGAAAAAGATGGAAGAGCTCATCTACATACCGCTTCGCAAAAACCCTCTTCCGCTGTCAAGGTCTTCAATCGTATTTAAAGAGATCCTCCGGATGCGGGATGAGGCACACAGGTTTGCCGTGGCCTCTCACAAACGATGGAAAAAAAGGGAGGACCTACGTTGAAAGGGTCGCCACAATTGATTTGATGATGTCCCTGTCCGTAAATGGTTTGTCCAGAAACCCGTCAGGCCTGTACTCTTTAATTTTTATCCGTTGTTCGTCGCCCATGAAACCGCTGGCGATGATCACGATAACATCCTGGCGGATCTCCCTGATCTTCTTCAGCACATCGTCGCCCTTCAGTCCCGGCATGATCATGTCAAGGATAATGACCCGGATCTCGTCAACGTGATCCTGAAAGGTCTTCAGGCAATCCGAACCGTTCCCGGCCTCCAGCACCCTGGCGCCGGTCTCCGTGAGTGTCCTTTTTAAAAGTTCCCGTATTATATCCTCGTCATCGACGACGAGTACGGTTTTGCCTTTTAAGATCTCACTGTTCTGTGCCTTTTCCTGTGCCGCCTTTTTCTGCATCCTGTCCGCAGGCAAAGGCAGATAGAGAGAAAATTTCGTGCCTCTCCCTTCGCTGCTTTCCACCTCAATGAAGCCGCCGTGTCCCTTTATCACCTTATCAACGAGGTAAAGCCCCATGCCCAGATTTGAAGAGTTTCCCTTTGTTGTAAAATAGGGCTCAAAGATCTTTTGTCGTAATGTCTCATCGATCCCCGTCCCCGTATCTTCGATCTCAATGAGCGCAAATTCCCCGCTGTTGCCGTAGTTTTTCTTTTCGGTCCTCACCCGTAAAGAACCCTTGCCTTCCATGGCATCCTTCGCATTCACAAGGAGGTTGAGGAAAACGTTCTGGAGTTCTGTTTCGTCGCCCTTAATGGGAGGTATGGCGGGATCGAAGGATTTCTCGATCTCTATCTCTTTAAAACTCTCCTTCAACAGATAAAGGATATCGTCAAGGAGGTCGTTGAGTACGACGATACCCGTTGTCCTCTTCTGCCTCCTTGAAAAATTGAGAAGATGCTGTGTCAGCCTGGAGGCCCTCTGCGCGGAATTTTCGATTGCCTCCGCATACCGGAGTAAGGCAGGATTATCGGCGAGGAATTTTTTCATTAACGAAGAGTATCCCAGCACCCCTGTCAAAAGGTTATTAAAATCGTGGGCAATACCGCCGGCGAGCATCCCCACGCTGCCCATCTTCTCGCGCAGCAGGTTTTCCTCTTTCCTGATCGCCTGCTCCGCAACGTCCTTGAAGATGATACCCCGCAGCGTCCCGTCATCCCTGTCTATCTGAACGGGGAAACGCTCAATTGTGAAGATCTTATAGGCATTGCCTGATTTATACGTCACCTTCCCGTAGAGCACGCCGTTTTCCCTGAAGACTTCGTCGGTTACGCCGGGGATGACCTTGTCGATCCTCTCCCCGGTAAGGAAGCCTTTCTGCGTCTCGAATTCACTCTTTGCCTTTTCGTTGACATAGCAGACAAAACCGTCCTTATCGACAAGCATGAAGGCATCGGGGAATCCGTCAACGATATGTTCAAAGGTGCTTTTCCCTTCAACGTCCTGCTGAAGGTCGTGACCATTGTTATTCAGGATCAGGGCCTTATTATAAAGGTCGCACACTATCTCCAGCTCCCTCAGGGACCGCAACTGGATATCCATATAGTATTTTTTTCCGAGGACGATGAAACCGACGGTCCTGATGCCCTGTTTGAGGGGATATATATAGACAACCCCATATCCGAATGCGTCGTCTATAATTGCCGGCGCGGTGTTGTTGCCGTTTTTCATCAAAATACCTTTGCTGTCAATGCTGTCCTCTGTGCCGTCTATACTGTAGAAACCCTCGTGGATCGTGCCGTTCCCGTCCAGGATGATCTTGCACATGTCGAAAAACGATTCCTCCACAAAGACCTTCGGCATATGCCTGACGAGGCCTTCGCCGTTATCGATGCTGTCCATGATCCGCATGATGATGGAATAGTTGTTTACAGCCCTCTCATAAAAATTCCACTGTACTTTTAATGATTCAGATTTGAGATCGTTGTGTCTCATGCTATACCAACTGTAAAAAGTTCATGATCTTTTCCATCTCTCTGGTTATGCCGTTTTTTTCTTTCTGGAGGATAAGACCTTCACTTGTGTTTACGTTTTCAGGGAAAAGGAGGAACTGGTCGGCAGCGTTCACTATGTTTACAAGAGGCGCGTATGCGCCGGCATAGCCCTTTTCGTGGTGGCGGCGGATGACGTGTCCGAAATAATCAGGGAATTTCCACTTAATGGAGATGATATACCCCGCCTCCTGGTGGTCTATGCCGAAGCTCTGCTTCTCCAGAACGCTTATATCCTGTCTGTTTCTTTCGGCCTCACGGACAAGTGCTCCATAGTTCTCCACGCCAAGATAAAAGACGATCTTTCCGATATCATGGAGCAACGATACCGTATATATCTTCTGAGGATCTTCAATGAGCATCCTTTCCGAAAGGATCTTGGCGGCACAGGCTACCTTGATGGAATGCTCCCAGAGACCGAAAAGGTCTTCTTCTTTCAGTTTAAGCTTTTTCAGGATATTGTCCATGAACAGAAGACACGTCACGATACCCTTTATCTCTTCGAAACCGATGGTAAGCATGGCGCGCTGGAGGTGGAAGATCTCAACGCCCCTGCTATAGTAAGCCGAGTTGGCAATACTGATGATCTTGGACGAGATGGCCTGGTCGTATTGCACCACATCGCAGAGATCATTAAAGGACGAATTTTTATTGCCCAGGATATGAAATACTTTATTGATAATGCCGTTCAGCGTCGGTATGATCTTTAAATCAGTGGCCTTTTGCAGTAGGGTGTCTCTGACGGTAAGGTTCATCATAGTCGTGTCTATATACCTTTTCGAATAAATTGGTGAAAAATTAAGTTTTTTTTTGAAAAAACCGGAAAAAACCGGCCTTACCACAAGAAAAAGACCCCAAAACACCAAAGCACTTGACTTTGAAGGTATTTTCTACTATGCTGTTATACTTTTTGGAGGTGCAGTAATGGGAATCGGACTTATAGGAAAAAAGATCGGCATGACCGAGATATTCGATGAGAACGGTGGCATGACACCGGTTACCGTCATACAGGCAGGACCCTGTTATGTTGTTCAGAAAAAAGGTATTGCAAAGGAAGGATATGCCGCCCTCCAGTGCGGTTTCGAACAGGTCCGGAATGTACAGCGGGTCAATAAACCCCTTTCTGGCCATTTCAAAAAGTCATCTGCAGCACCGGCAAAAATCCTCCGGGAATTCAGGGTCACCCCCGAAGATCTGGAGTCATACGACGTAGGCTCGACCTTTTCGGTTGAAATCTTCGAGCCCGGTGAATTCGTCGATATTACCGGCACTTCGAAGGGAAAGGGCTTTGCCGGCGTAATAAAAAGACATGGCTTCCATGGTGCCCCTGCTTCACGGGGCAGCCACGAATTCTTCAGGCACGGCGGCTCCATCGGCCAGAACATGACACCCGGCAGAACCATGAAAGGTATGAAGATGCCGGGACACATGGGTGCAAAAAAGGTAACCATACAAAACCTGAAGGTCGTGGACGTGCGGAGCGATACGAATATCCTTCTCGTGGAGGGTGCCGTTCCGGGTCCGGCAAACGGGATCGTGATCATAAAAAAGGCAGTCAAGAAACAAAAATAAAACATTACGATGAAGACCCTGTTCCTCGTTCCTCGATACTCGATGCTTGTCCAAACCAGTATCAAGTAAGCAGCAACCAGCGACGAGTATCTGCTCCTCTGCTCTTCCAGGTGTTTCTATTGACTTTAAACGCCCCAGACGATAGATTATGTTCATGTTCACGCTGAGCGTTAAAGATTCCTTTGCAGCCGCACACAGGCTGGAAGGCTACCAGGGAAAATGCGAAGAACTGCACGGGCACAACTTTGCCGTTGAGGTCCTGGTCACAGGCGAAAGGCTCGGTGATGACGGCCTTCTTGTGGATTTCAAGATCATCAAGGGGTACCTCCACGATGTCCTGGAAAAACTGGATCATAAATACCTCAACGAGATTGCCTTTTTCGCCGACAGGGCAAGTTCGGCGGAATATGTATCAATGTACATATACGATGAGATGAAAAAGATCATCAAAGAGGAAAACATATCCCTGAAAGAAGTCAGGGTATGGGAATCAGAGAAGGCATATGCGGCTTATGGTATCTAAAGCAGACATGATAGATGTGCAGAACATGGAAGACACCCGGAAGATAGAGATCGATAAGGTGGGTGTAAAGAATGTCAAGTATCCTATTGTCGTTATGGACAAGGTAAACGGCCTTCAGCATACCATCGCAACCATAGACATGTATGTCAGCCTCCCCCATAATTATAAGGGCACCCACATGAGCAGGTTCGTCGAGATCCTCCATGACAACAAGAATATGATCAACATGAAGAACTTCCCCGGCATACTGAAAGAGATGAAGGACAGGCTCAATGCCGAATCCGCCCACATGATCGTACAGTTCCCTTATTTCATGAAAAAAGAGGCGCCGGTCTCAAAGACCCAGAGCTTTCTTGAATACCACTGCGGTTTTTCAGGCTACATGGACAACATGGACAGGATGAAAAGGTTTGTTGTATCAGTGTCCGTGCCGATCAACACCCTCTGCCCCTGCTCAAAAGAGATCAGCGAGTATGGGGCGCATAACCAGAGAGGAGTTGCAAGGCTTGATGTGAGTTTTAAAAAATTCTTCTGGATCGAAGACATGATAAATGTCATAGAAAATTGTGCAAGTACCGATGTATACTCCATCCTCAAGAGGGAGGACGAAAAGTACATCACTGAAAAGGCATTTGAGAATCCAAAATTTGTCGAAGACGTGGTAAGAGATATTGCGGAGACTCTATCAAAGGATACAAATATCACGTGGTTCGCCATAGAGGCTGAAAATTTTGAAAGCATCCACAACCACAGCGCGTATGCGTATCTTGAAAGAAAAAATGAGGGAGGGAACACATGAAGAAGATTTTTATTCTATCGTTTATTATGCTTCTGGCATTCTCAGGGTGTACATTGTTCCAGAAAGGAACCACGGGTTCTGAGGGAACTGCCCAACCCAGGCAGGAAGTGGCCAACCAGGCCTTCTACGGCTTCCCGGATATCCCCGTCCCCAAGGAGCTGACCTATGTGCCTGAGAAGAGTTTTGTTTACGAAAACCCCGCAATGAGGGCAGGGGTAATGTTTCTCAACGGTAACGTAGACGTGCAGTCCCTCGAAAATTATTTCAAGATCAACATGGCAAAGAACGGATGGAAATACATCAACAGCTTCCGGTATAAAGACGTGGTACTCAATTACCAGAAGGAAGACAAGACCTGCAACATCAAGATGTCGCGCGGCGCCTTCCAGACCGAGGTTGAGATCTGGGTAGGACCGGCGGAAAAGGCCGGCCAGCAGAAAGGAAATGCACCCAAATAAATGGGTCAAGGTTCATATCATCGAGAGCATCTTTGAGATGGACATGCTCAGGGATGCCCTCGATAAAGAAGGCATCGACTATAGGATCAAAGAATATAAGGATACGGCATACGACGGTCTTTTCATACTCCAGAAAGGTTACGCATCGCTTTCCGTTATGGGGCGCGATAAAGACAGGGCCCTGACCATCATCAAACGGATTAAATCACTTCCATATGTTGCGCATTCAAAGGATTGACCCCCTCAACGACATTCTCGGCAAAAGGTACGTGACGTTCGTCGGCGGAGGCGGTAAAACGACCCTTATCGAATATCTCGCGGCGGGTGCAGTACGGCAGGGCAAGAGGGTCGCGATCACAACGACGACGAAGATCTTCGCAAAGGACCCTTACATCCTCACGGCGGAAAAGGGTATCGACAGACCGGATATGCCGTCATACCTCAGGATAGGGGGATCGCTTGAGGACGGGAAACTGACAGGGGTAACCTTTGACGAGATCGACAGGATGGGTGAACTCTTTGACCTTGTCCTTATAGAGGCCGACGGGTCGAAGAGACTGCCCCTCAAATACCCGGCAGAATATGAACCCGTGATACCGCCCCGTTCAGAGATGATATTTGTTATTGCCGGCCTTGACGGCCTGTTCTGTACGGTCAGGGAAAAGATCTTCAGATGGGAACTCCTATGCGACAGGACGGGGATAAAGGCTGATGAGATTATCGGCCCGGATATCTTTTTACGTCTTTTTTCCCGGGACATCCTGCTGAAGGGCGTGGATGAAATGCAATGTACCATTGTCTTGAACAAGCTCGATACGCTGGCCCTGAAAGGAAATGCGCTGACGCTCGCCAGGGCATTGCAGGATATACTGCCGGGAGGGAAGGTCATTGCCTCCGCCATACCCTTCGGGATATTCTACGCAGTACAAAAAACATAGCGTTTTCCATAATTTGCCATGGGCCGCACGTCATGGCCCATGAGCCGTATTCATACGATTTAGCTTGATTTTTGCGGCGATATTCTTTTAACTATCCCCTATGGATACGCTGAATATCGCGTCCCCGACCCTTGCAGACATATATCTGCAGCAGGGACATGTTGAGGCGGCCATAGATATTTATGAAAAGCTTGTCAGAAAAGAGCCTGATAATGACATCTTCAGGAAAAGACTTGCGGCTCTAAAAAAGGAATTGAAAGCAAAAGGCAAAACCGCCGGGTTTAAAAAAGTTCTGAAAACGAAGATCTGGTAAGCACATGAGAGAGGACAGGATTACAAAGGTTCTCAATGTCATTGAGGACATGGACCTGGACGCCTGCGTCTTGCGGGGTATGGAGAATATCTTCTATCTTACAGGGTTCAGGGGTTCTGAGGGAACGCTCGTCGTTACCCGTAAGGACCTGTTCCTCCTCACAGACTTCAGATACATAACATATGCACGCGAAGTAACGCGGGATGTACAGATCGTGGAGATAAAGCCGTTAAGGCAAAGCCTCTCCGAACTATGCAGGGAACAGGGGGTAAAAAAGTTCGGTTTCGACAGTTTCCATACAACCTTCAATATATACCAGACATGGAAAGACGCCCTTCCGGATATCTTCTTTATGCCCCTTGGCAACAGGATCGAAGAGATAAGGAAGTGCAAGGACCCGGAAGAGGTCGGGTCTATCCTGGAGGCAGTCAGGATTGCCACCGGGGCCTACTTGGAGGTCTTCGGGAAACCCGTTCAGGGGAAGACGGAGAAAGAGGTCGCCAGCGATCTCGACTTTGCCATGAGGCGGCTCGGGGCCGATTGCCCCTCTTTCAATACGATCGTCGCTTCAGGGCCAAGGGCCGCATTGCCGCACGCAGAGCCGACGGATAGACCGATCCTGAAAGGCGAGGCGGTGATTATCGATTTCGGCGCACAGGTGAACGGGTACTGCAGCGATGAGACGTGCACCATATCGGCAGGCAAGACAAACGGCAAGATAGAGGAGATATTCTCTGTTGTCAATAATGCCAGGATCTTTGCCCTGGCAAACATTAAGGTAGGTCTTTCCATCAAAGAGTTCGACGGCATGGTCCGGGCATTTATCAAAGACGCCGGTTACGGCGACTTTTTCAGGCACGGTGTGGGCCACGGGATCGGCATAGCGGTGCATGAGACGCCGTCAATCAACAGCAGCGCCGAAGGGGTGTTCGAAGAAAACATGGTGGTGACCGTCGAGCCCGGCATCTACGTCCCGGAGCTTGGCGGCGTCAGGCTGGAAGATATGGTGCTTTTGACTGCCGAAGGACCGCAGGTCATGACAAAGATCAGAAAAGATGCGCTTACAATGTAACGGCGTGTTCACGAAAAGGAGCACCATAGGTTACCGTATATGAATATTTGTGATAGAAGAAGGAGGAAATAATGATTGTTTCAACGTCGGAGTTCAGGAAAGGGTTGAGGATCCTCCAGGATGATGAGCCCTTTGTGATCGTTGATTTCCAGCATGTAAAACCGGGCAAGGGCGGGGCCTTTGTGAGAACACGCCTGAAAAGCCTCATCAGCGGGAACGTCCTTGACAGGACATTCAGGTCGGGCGACAAGGCAGAGGTACCCGAGATGGAAGAGAAGGAGATGCAATTTCTCTATAAGGAAGGGGACAACTACTATTTCATGGACGAGAAGACATACGAACAGCTTTTCGTCAACGAAAAGAGTCTCGGCGATACGAAAAATTATCTTAAGGACGGCCTGGTATTAATGATACTCTTCTTCAAGGGAAACCCCATAGGGGTGGAGATACAGAATTTTGTCGTCCTGACGGTTACCGAGACCGAACCGGGCATCAAGGGCGACACGGCCCAGAATGCCACAAAACCGGCACTGCTGGAAACGGGCTATACGATCCAGGTCCCTCTTTTTGTTGAAGAAGGCGATGCGGTGAGGATAGATACGAGAACCGGTCAATACATTGAAAGGGTTTTAAAATAGGAGAACCATGCTGATCACATTTGAAGGCATAGAGGGAAGCGGGAAGACAACTCAGATAGAGCTGCTCTATAATCATCTGAAAGAAAAAGGATATGAGGTCATAAAGACCCGTGAGCCGGGAGGCACCGCCTTCGGAGAGGCGCTGAGGAGGATCTTTCTTCATGAAAACCTCAACGTCCTGCCCCTCTCCGAACTTCTGGTATTTATGGCGATGAGGGCGCAACACGTGGAAGAGCTTATACTGCCGGCATTAAAGGACGGCAAGGTCGTTCTCTGCGACAGGTTTGTAGATGCAAGCTATGCGTACCAAGGTTACGGCAGGGGCATAGACCTGGGGATCATTGAAACGCTGAACCGGTTTGTCACAAAAGGGGTTAGACCCAACCTCACCATCCTCCTTGATTGCCCCGTCAAAAAGGGGCTGCAAAGAAAGGCCGCCAACGTAATGGACAGGTTCGAGAAAGAAAATATCGCCTTTCATCAAAGGATAAAAAACGCCTACCTGAAACTCGCCGGCGAGGAGCCGAAGAGGTTTCTTATCGTTGACGGCAAAAAACGCGTTGAAGACATAGAGACCATTATAAGAAAAAAAGTGGAGAACCTTCTGAAGAACTATGGGATTTGAAGAGATCATAGGTCATGAAAAACAGAAAAACCTCCTTTTATCTTTCCTGGAACATGAAAGGATGCCTCATGCATTTTTATTCAGCGGTCAGGACGGCATCGGAAAGAAAAAGACAGCCCTCGAATTCGTCAAACATATCTTCTGCGAACACAGAAATGGCTGTGGGACCTGCAAGGCCTGCATCAGGATCGACCGGGGGAACCATCCTGATCTTATCATCCTGTCGAGGCAGGGGAGCGAGGGGTCTATCGGTATCGACCTTATCAGAGGGAATGATGAAAAAAAGATCCGGGGCATCAACCAGGAGATCTATGAATATCCCTACGAGAGTGAAAAACGGGCGATTATCATCGACGGTGCGGACAGCCTCACCCGTGAAGCGGCGAACGCCCTTCTGAAAACACTCGAGGAACCACCGCCCTTTAATATCTTCTTCCTTATCACCGCATCTGAAGAGGAGATCCCCCACACTCTACGGTCCCGCTGCTCAAGGGTCTTTTTCACTGCCCTCCGGCAGGAACAATTAAAACGCTATTTTACAGACGTCCTCCGGCTCGACGGCGCACAGGCCGAGACCCTCTCCTTAATCTCCCATGGCAGTGTCGGCGCAGGGATCTTCTGGCTGGAACGGGATAACCTTCAGATGAGAAACAGGCTGGTGGAACTGATCACCGGAAAGCATAAAGGTTTCCTCAACACAACGCTCCTGTCCGAAAGGATCACCAGAACCGGCGACGGGGTTACGGTGTACCTGTCATTTCTCCTCTCCCTTTTCAGGGACATCTTCGTCCTCAACGTCTCAGGGGACTCGTCGATGATAATCAACAGGGATATCAGGGATATCCTCGAACTCGAGAGGGTGGACCTCCGGTGGATCGAAGAATCGATGAAAAGAATTCAGGAAACGATCCGCATTATGCGTTATAATGTAAACAAGTGGCTGATCTTTGAAAACTTACTCCTCCATATTATGAGGCATGCATGAAAAGTTGTTATGTAAGTATAGACAGACTGACGGGTGTAATAGAGTTGGAAACGCCTGACGATATCAAGGTGGGCGACTACGTAATCTGCGAGATCGATAAAGGCACGTGCCTGGGTGTTGTCCTTACCGAACCGCTTGAAACAGACAAGACAGGATTAAAAAAGATTACACGAAAGGTCACTGAGAACGAGATCAATGAATACAGGGCATTGAGGGAAAAGGAGCGATCGGTCTTTAATTTTTGCAAACAAAAGATCGAGGAAATGAAACTGCCGATGAAACTCCTCAGTGCCGAGTACCTCTTCGGAGGCACAAAGCTCATCTTTTATTTCATCTCCGAGAGCAGGGTTGACTTCCGGGAACTCGTCAAGGAACTGGCAAAGGAGTTCAAGGTCAGGATCGAACTCCGGCAGGTCGGCGTCCGGGATGAGGCAAAGATCATAGGAGGACTCGGCAATTGCGGCAATGTCGTTTGCTGCAGGAGGTTCCTGAACAACTTCTCCATCGTGTCCATAAAGATGGTAAAGGAACAGAGCTTAGCGCTGAACCCCTCAAAGATCTCCGGGATATGCGGGCGATTGATGTGCTGCCTCGCTTACGAATACAACACCTATGCAGAGTGCAAAAAAAACTTTCCGAAAGTAGGTAAAAGGGTCACCATCCCTCAGGGAGAAGGGAAAGTAGTAAAACATAATACCCTGAACTTTACGATAACCGTTCAGCTCGACGACGGCAAAGAGGTCACGCTGCCTCTGAAGGATATAGTGAAATGAACAAGACATACTACATAACAACCCCGATCTATTACATCAACGACGTACCCCACATCGGTCATGCATACACAACCATTGCGGCAGACATCATGTCGCGCTACAAAAGACTCTGCGGGTATGACGTCTTTTTTCTTACAGGCACCGACGAACACGGCCAGAAGGTTGAAAAGGCCGCGGAGAAGCACGGGATCCACCCGAAAGAGCTTGCCGACAGGATGGTCCACAGGTTCACGGACCTCTGGCAGGTGCTCAATATATCCAATACGGGCTTTATCAGAACAACGGAGGAACGGCACAAAAAGGTAGTACAGTACATGTTCGAAAAGGCGTACGAAAACGGCGATATCTATCTCGACACATATGAAGACTGGTACTGCGTCCCCTGTGAGAGCTACTTTACCGATCTCCAGCTCAAGGACGGACTCTGCCCTGACTGCCTCAGGAAACCGGAGAAGCTGAAGGAGGAGAGCTTCTTCTTCAGGCTGTCGAAATACACGGACAGGCTCATACACCTCCTTGAGGAGCGGAAAGACTTCGTCATGCCCGATATCAGATACAACGAGGTTGCGAGTTTTGTGAAAGGCGGCCTGCGCGACTTAAGCGTAAGCAGGACCAGCTTTTCCTGGGGAATCCCTGTACCGGTGCAGGAAAAACATATCGTCTACGTGTGGTTTGACGCGCTCACAAATTACATCACCGGCATCGGCTTTCTCGACGACCCGGATCAATTCAACAGGTACTGGCCCTGCGACGCCCACCTGATAGGGAAAGACATCCTGCGGTTCCACGCTGTATACTGGCCGAGCTTCCTTATGTCCCTCGGCGTGGAGCCTCCGAAACACGTCTTCGCCCACGGCTGGTGGACCATAGAAGGACAGAAGATGTCGAAGTCCCTGGGCAACGTCGTTGATCCCTATGAGGTTGCCAAAACATACGGCGTCGATGAGTTCAGGTTTTTCCTCTTCAGGGAGGTCCCTTTCGGGTCTGACGGGGATTTTTCAAGACAGGCCATCGTACACAGGATCAACGGAGACCTTGCGAACGACTTCGGTAACCTCACGAGCAGAAGCGTCACCATGATAGGAAAATTCCTCCAGGGAAAGATAGAGAGACCTGAAAAGAAAGGCGGCATGGACGAATACGTCGAGGAAAACGTGAGGAGGCTCATCGACGAGTACCGGAAAGAGATGGAGGTATTCGCGTACCATAAGGCGCTGCAGGATGTCTTCGAGATCATATCGATCCTCAACAAGTATATAGACTCCGAGGCCCCGTGGAAACTCGCCAAGGAGGGCGACGTAAGGATCAAGACGGTGCTCTACAACATCTGGAACAGCCTGCGGATAGCGTCGATGCTCCTCTACCCCTTTATGCCGCATAAATCAGAGGCCATCCGGAAGGCCCTCGGCATAGGCACATCCTTTGAAGAGGTCCTCTTTGACAATGAAAAAGAGTTCTATCATCCCGGCGATATATCCCGCATAGACAAGATAGCGCCGGTCTTCCCGAGGATCGAGGGCTGAGATGCCCTTTGTCTCTTTACAGAAGACCCTCACAAAGGTCCTGAAAGAAAAGAAGATAACAGGGGACCTTGATCTCTTCAGGATCTTCCCGATGTGGAGTGATATCGTGGGGGACAAGACGGCGAAACACACAAGGCCTGTAAGAATAAAAGACCATATCCTCTACGTGGAGGTCGATGACCCCATGTGGCTCACGCAACTCAAATACATGAAGATCGATATCCTTGAAAAGATAGATATGAAGATCAAGAAGGGCGCCTTCAAAGACCTCCGCTTCTTCCTCAAGCCGACCGGCTGATAAAACCGTAAGGCGTTAGGCGTAAGTCGTGAGGCGTTTTAAACCTTTCACCTTTCACCTTTCACTTTCTTGCTTGCTATCTCTGATCGTATGGTGTCAAGCACTGTCCTGTACGGGATCTTGCGTTCGTCGGCGATCCTCTTTACGTCGTCAAACTCGATGTGTGTCTTTATAAGCGTCCCACCGGCATCAAAGCCGTGCTTGATCCTTACAAGGCCAAAGGACGTCTCGATGGATCGCTCCTCTCTCTTTAACACCCTTCTCTGCTGTCTGGTCATCCTCATCCCGAAGGTCGTCGTCTCCTGGAAGATCTTTTCAACAAGGTGCTGCACCTTTTCCGGGGTTGCCGTAACGGAGAGCCTTATGCCCGGTCTTCCCTTTTTCATATAGACCGGGAAACAGAGGACATCGAGAGCCCCTTCATTGCGGATCCTCTCGGCAACCGCTCCCGTATATTCCGTTTCCATATCGTCGAGATCGACCTCGATGAGCCATACCTCTTCATCGGAGAGAGGCCCGCCGGACTCACCTATGAATATCCTGAGGGCATCCGGTTTATCCGTCGCATAGGACCCGATTCCGTATCCGATTGTATCCATACTGAACGACGGGATGCCGTCACTGTTCTTCGTATAATATCTCACGATCGCCGCGCCTGTCGGCGTTGTCAACTCCAGCGGCTCCTCAGAAAAGACGACATTGCATCCACTGAGGATCTCCAGTGTCACCGGGGGAGGATTGGGTATGATCCCGTGCGAGGTCCTGATCGTCCCTCGCCCGAGAGGAACGGGCCCGCAGAATACACGGTCAATGCCGAAATAATGCACACCCTTTGCAACGGATACGAGATCGATCAGGGTGTCTACATGTGAAAGCTCATGGAGGTGGAGCTCGTCTCTTGTCGTTCCATGGACCTTCGCCTCACCGTCCAGTATGATGTCGAGCATGCCGCGGGCATCTCTTCTCACGGCATCTTCAACCTCCAGCCCGTCGATGATCTCCTCCATCTCCCTCACGGTGAAATGCAGGTCGCTCTCCCCGATCTCAAGATGGACGCCCTTGATCACACCCTGCTCCTTCTGAACGGGGGTGATGGAAGGCAATCCGACAGGGATCTTCCCGAGGGTATTCTGCAGTTCTCCCAAGGGCAGGCCCGCATCAATAAGCGCACTCACCATCATGTCGCCGCTTACGCCGAATATGGGATCTATATAGAGCACCTTCATAAATAAAGCACCTTACAGTCGATTTATGAGCGTTGCAAAGTACGCAGCGCCGAACCCGTTATCGATATTAAAGACAGAGACGGTGGAACAGGAATTGAGCATTGCGAGAAGCGCCGTAATCCCGCCGAAGCTCGCCCCGTAGCCGATGCTCGTCGGGACGCCGATGACCGGCACACCGACAATGCCGGCCACAATCGACGGCAATGCCCCCTCCATCCCTGCGGCAACGATGATCACGCTCGCCTTCTCCAGCGTCTCGAGATTCTGGAACAGCCTGTGGATCCCCGCTACTCCGACGTCGTAAAGCCTCTCCGTATTATTTCCGAAAAACATCGAGGTGATATAGGCCTCCTCGGCGACCCTCATATCGCTTGTCCCCGCAGATACGACAAGGACAGTGCCCTTGCCTGCTGTCGCGTGATCTTCCTTTATGTAAAAACAACGGGCCTCTTCGCTGTATCTGCCTGAACGGAACTTGCTGCAGAGCTTTTTTCCGGCAGCGCCGTCTATCCTCGTCACGAGCACATCGAGACCCTTCTTTCTCATCGAGCCCACGACATCCATGATCTGCTTCAGACTCTTCCCTTCCCCGAATACGACCTCCTGGAGGCCCTTGCGGATCATCCTGTGATGATCGATCTTCGTATGGTCCAGGTCTTCAAAGGGCATATGCTTCAACTGATCGTATGCCTCATCCACGGTTGTCCTGCCGTCTTTTATATCAGCTAATAGCTTTTTGATCTTTTTATCAGTCACCTTGTTCCCCAACTACCAAATGCAATATGAGGTGTTACCCCCTTGCGCCTCACGGTTTTCTTTATAACCCCGATATACGATATACGGTTTACGTCGTGAGCCGTTTATTCCGCCATAAATGCATGTTTTATGATCCGCACGCCGCTGCCGTCTATCCCGACGACATCGAACCTGATCTTTTTGTCAAGGCACCGATGGTCTTTTAAATAGTACATTGCAGACCTGATGATATGCCTCTTTTTATTTTTGTCTACAGCGTCAAGGGGGCTGCCGAACTTCAAGAAGTTACGCTTCTTTACCTCCACGAATACAAGGTAGCCGTCCTCTTCCGCAATAATATCTATCTCACCGAGAGGGTTCCTGTGGTTCTTCTCTATAATCCTGTACCCGTCCTTCTTAAGGGCGACCAGCGCCCTCTCCTCGCCTTTCCTTCCCTCTTCTTTTCTGCTGTCACCGGGCAAGGTTCTCTTTAACCCCCTTAAACGTCCTTCTGTGGATCGGCGAGACCCCGTGACTTCCAATAAACATCCTGTGGTCTTTTGTCGGATAGCCTTTATTCTGTTTGAAATTATACACCGGATAGAGGGAATGGTACATCTCCATTATCCTGTCACGGACGACCTTGGCGATGATCGAGGCGCAGGCAATATAAAAACATTTCCTGTCACCCTTTACAACGGGCCTGCTGTCAGGGAAATTTTTTATTTTATGATTTCCGTCCACGAGAATGAGGTCCGGCGTTATGCCGGTACAGCGGACAGCCCTCTCCATCGAGAGAAGGCTTGCGTTGAGGATATTCAGTGCGTCGATCTCTTCATTGGTCGCTATCCCGATCCCTACCCTGTGGGCGTGGTCCGTAATCCAGGAAAAGAGGTCTTCCCTTTTCTTTTCCCTTAAAAGTTTTGAATCGGCAACGCCGCACTTATTTTCCGGCAATTCCTTCCAGACAACGCACGAAGAGACAACGGGCCCTGCAAGAGGCCCCCTGCCGGCCTCGTCTATTCCTCCCACAAGGCCTTTAAGCAGGCAGCGCATTAATCCCTTTTTTCTTTCAGCTTGGCTGCTTTGCCTCTCAGGTTTCTCAGATAGTACAGTTTGGACCTTCTGATCTTGCTCTTGTTGGTTATTTCAATCTTATCGATGAGCGGCGAATGCTTGGGGAATGTCTTTTCAATGCCCACGCCGTACGAGACCTTCCTTACCGTAAAGGTGGCCCTTGTGTTCCCGCCCCTTTTCCGGATAATGAGACCTTCAAATACCTGGATCCTTTCTTTGTCGCCTTCAAAAATCCTCGTATATACCTTAACGTTGTCGCCAACGCTGATCTCCGGCAAATCAAGCCTCATATGTTCTTTTTCGATCATATCTACCATCTCATTCATCGTATCCTCCTCTCCGGCCAAAAATTCTATCAAGAATTATACCCATCGCAACCCTTAACGACAGGTGATTGTAATCTCCGCTTCCCTGGACGGGTACCAGCATCTTGTCGCACAAATCCACCACTTCACCCGATAAACCCCAGCCCGTTCCGAATAGTATAAGGGAGGGGTCTTTTCCCTCCTCTATAAATTTCCGGAGCTCCCGGTATGTTATCGATTTCTCTTTTCTCTCCCGGGAGGACGTCCCTATCACAAGGGGCTTCCCGTCCATCGCCGCATCCTCGATCATTTCACGGACAGTGTTCTTAATCCTCACGCGCTGCAGGGCCTCGCCCCTTACCGGGTTATATTGGGCGCCGTACCCTTCCGTCCAATGGTGTATGAGTTTCTCCATAATATCCCTTTGCCTTGCCAAAGGTGTAACAATATAGCACAGGTCAATACCAAAAGTCATGCAGCTTCTCGCAATATCATGGATCTCCAGGTTTGTTATGCTCGTAGCGACAATCTCGCCCTGCTTATCATAGACCGGATAATGGACCACAGCAATCTTTACGCTACCCAGGGATCTCCTCCATAATCTCTCTGATGAATCTCCCGTCCTCTTCCGTCGGGGTAAACCTGTTCATGAGATCGGGTCTTTTGAGGAGCGTCTTCCTGATCGCCTCTTTTCGCCGCCATCGCCTGATCTCTTCGTGGTTTCCGGAAAGGAGCACCGGCGGCACCTCCATACCCATAAACGCCTCAGGTCTCGTATACTGGGGATATTCAAGAAGGGGCTCTTTGAAACTCTCATCAACGACAGACCCTTCGTTCCCGACGACACCGGGTATGATCCTTGATATCGCATCGATCAATACCAGCGCCGGTATCTCACCGCCGGAGAGCACGTAATCACCGATCGAAACCTCTTCATCGACGCAGTCTATTACCCGTTCGTCAACTCCTTCATACCTGCCGCAGACAAGACATATGTGGGCAAGCCTTCCATATCTCTCTGCAGTTGCCTGGTCAAAGGGTCGTCCCTGGGGTGTTAAAAGCACATACCTCGGCCTTCCGTATGTGGTTTCAACAAACTCCATGGCACGGTAGATCGGCTCGATCTTCATGACCATCCCCGGTCCGCCGCCATAGGGCTTATCGTCGCAGGTCTTATGGACATCCCCGGCGAAATCCCGGATATCGATGATATTGAAGCGTATCAACTCCTTATCTGAGGCCTTTTTGATAATGCTCGCCTGCAAAGGAGATTGAAAGATATCAGGGAAAAGTGTCAGGACCGTGAAGATCATGGAACGAGCAGGTCTTCCCGTACTTTTACAAAAGAACGCTCAAGGCTTATCTCAATGATGTATTCATCGATCATCGGTACCAGGATCTCCTGTTTTCCTGAAACAACCAGCGTATCGTTTGCTTCTGTATGGAGCATGCTCTCGACCTTGCCGATCTCTGCACCGGCAGAGTTCAAAACCTTAAGCCCGATAAGCTGATACTCGTAATACTCGTTGGCATTCAACTGAGGGAGGTCTCCCTCTCGCACGTACAATTCCTTTTTGACGAGAAAGGAAACCTCCTCCGGGCCTTTGAGACCTTTAAAGCGTATTAAAAAGAGATTTTTGTGAGACCTGACGCTTGCCGGCTTTATCTCTATTATCGTATCATCTTTTTCAGCATAGAGTGAGGCATACCGGAGAAAGTCTTCCTTTGCCTCGTTGTAATAATGAAAGCTTACTTCCCCTCTGATGCCGTGCGTTGACAGTACCCTGCCGACAGGGATCCATCTCATTACTCTATAATTTCGAGTACCGCTCTCTTTTTCACCTTCGTTGAAGTAGCACTCAGGATAGTTCTCATTGCCCTTGCCGTTCTGCCCTGCTTGCCGATCACCTTTCCGAGGTCGTCTTTTGCAACATTCAGTTCGATGACAGATGTCTTCTCACCTTCTATCTCGGAAACCTTTACCTGATCAGGATTGTCGACCAACGCCTTAGCAATGTACTCTATTAACTCCTTCAACACGCCCCACCTCCGTAAGTTATTGTGTTAACTCCTTCAAAACCCCTTCTTTTTTGAACAGATTTTCAACTGTCCTTGTAGGTTTTGCCCCCTTTTTATACCATGACTTTATCTTCTCCCTGTTGAGCTGTATCTCCACAGGGTCCTTTAAGGGATCATAAGACCCCACCCTCTCAATAAACCTGCCGTCTCTCGGAGATCTTTCATCCGCTACGACGATTCTGTAAAATGGTTTTTTCTTCGATCCAAACCTGGATAATCTGAATTTAACGGCCAATCTCTACCTCCTTACCTCATGAATAGTTGTCTTTGAAGGCCCTTCATGCCTCCCTTTGTAAGCTTTTTCATCATCTTGCGCATTTCCATGTAGCGCTTCAGGAGATCATTGACATCACGGACGCTGGTACCGCTCCCTCTGGATATCCTGATCCTCCTGTTCCCGTCTATGATATTCGGATATACCCTCTCTTTTGCTGTCATCGAGTTGATGATCGCCTCAATCCTTTTGATGTCCTTTTCCGCCTCAGAGAAGTTTATCATACCTTTGACCTTGTTAAAACCAGGAAACATCGTCATTATCGATTCTATGGATCCGAGCTTCTTCATCTGTTTTATCTGTTCCTTGAAATCCTCCAGTGTAAACTCGTCTTTTCTCAGCTTCTTTTCCAGATCCCTTGCCTGTTTCTCATCGAATACCTCCTGCGCCTTCTCGACAAGGGAGATGACGTCTCCCATCCCAAGGATACGGGATGCCATCCTTTCAGGATAAAAGGCCTCAAGGGCATCGAACTTTTCGCCGATCCCGATGAACTTTATCGGTTTTCCCGTAACGGCCTTGATGGAGATCGCTGCGCCGCCTCTCGTGTCGCCGTCCAGCTTGGTCAGTATGATCCCGTCGACGCCGAGCTTCGTATCGAATGTCCCGGCGATGCTTACCGCATCCTGTCCCGTCATGGCATCGAGAACGAGGAGGGTCTCTCTGGGGTTTAAAAACCTTTTCTGGTCCACAAGCTCATTGACCATCTCGTCGTTGATATGCAGCCTGCCGGCGGTATCGACGATCATCGTATCGAAGCCGTTCTTCATCGCATACGCCTTTGCCTCTTTGCATATCGTGAGGGGGTCCTTTATCTGCGGCACTGCAAATGTTTCGATATTCAACTGTTTTCCGACCTTTGTCAACTGTTCTATGGCAGCGGGCCGGTAAATGTCCGACGGCACAAGGAGCGGCCTCCTGCCCTTCTTTCGGAGCACAAGGGCAAGCTTCCCTGCCGTGGTCGTCTTCCCTGATCCCTGAAGCCCCACGAGCATGATGGGCACCGGCGGAGACCCTGACACGTCGAGGGGTTTATTCGTCGTGCCGAGCAGCGCGCATAATTCGTCATGGACGATCTTTATGAACTGCTGGCCGGGCGTAACGCTCGTCAAGACCTCTTCGCCCAGGGCCTTCTCTTTGACCTTTTCGAGGAAGTCCTTGGCTATCCTGAAGTTGACATCCGCCTCAAGAAGCGCGACCCTTACCTCCCTCAGCGTCTCCTTGATGTTGTCCTCGGTAAGCTTGCCGTAACCCCTCAGCTTTTTGAAGGTCGTTTCTAATCTTTCCTGTAATTTCTCGAACATAGAATCATATATTTTAATCAAAAATGTACTGATAGTCAATGCAAATCAACGAGTATGATGGCTCGTGATTCATGTCAAAGTGTAAGACATTAAATGTAAAAAGTAAAAGGTAAAATGTTTAAACCTTTCACATGTTATCTTTTACCTTGCCAGCTATGGGCTGTGTTGCGAGGTAAGCGGCAGGGTTTCTGGTGATGCAGTTCATCACGGCCTTCCCCTTGAACCCCATGCCGATAAGCCGCCGGGCGGATTCAGGGATAGTCATCGAGCCGCCGAGGAGTATGCCCCTGCTGTCCCTGACACCCCTGCGCGCCGATATGCCCTTTGTGTCTTTCACGGTGTCTGAGACGAGGATGATCTTCTTAAAATCCTTGACCTTAAAGATCAATTCAATTGTCTTCAGGCCAAGATGAAAGGGGTCGGTGATCACCTCAATATAGACCTCTTTATTCAGCAACCCGAACCCTGCGATACCCGGCTCCCGGTGGTGGATGCCGCGCATCGCGTTAAAGATATGGGTTATGCCCTTTGCGCCTGCCCGATAACCGGCCTCTGCCTCTGCATAGGTTGCGTCTGAATGACCCATGCTTACGACGATCCCCGTATCCGCTATGGTCTTGATGAGCCGTGTTGCACCCTTCAGCTCAGGGGCAATGGTGATGATCTTCACGATATCCCCGAAACCGTCGATGAGCCTTTTGAAATTCTTCATTGTCGGCTCAAGAAACGAGGTCTTATCCAGCGCCCCGCATTGGGCCGGATTCAGAAACGGACCCTCGAGGTGGGCGCCAAGAATCCTGGCCGCAGGATTCTTGGCGAGTTCCAGGTTCGTAGTAATGAGTTTTGAGTATTTACGCTCCGAACTCCGAACTCCGAACTGCAAGTCCTGACGATTTATCGCTTCTCTCACCGCCGCCATATCGGCGCGCATCTCCCCGATGGGCGCCGGATAGATCGTGGGGAGGATCGCCGAAACACCGTGCGCACCATGGATCCGGGCAATCTTCAGGACGATTTCCGGTGTCGCACCCCGCGTATCGTAACCGCCGATGCCGTGGGTATGAATATCAATAAACCCGTGAGGCGTTAGGCGTGAGGCGTGAGCCTTACGGTCTTTACCGGGGCGTACCGGCATGTGTCAGCTCCCGTTCTATTCTTCCCATCCTGTAATCATACAACATCCTGATGAAGGCAGGCAATTGCACGGGGTCGTTCTCCATTCCGAAGAGATGGCTTTCGCACCGGCAGTCGGACGACCCGAATCCTTTCACGGACCAGTCTGCTATCTTTCTTAAGTCCGCTGCTATTGCGCATTCGAGGTCCTCTGATGTGCGGACCGGCAGGGCCTTGCAGAAAGACGTCTTCCCCCTCAGGTAATCGATATGCCAGAAGAGGTTCTTTCTCAGCCTCTGGTGGCGCTCTATCCTCTTTGTGAGACCTCTCTTCGCGGAACCTGTGTAGAGGTAATAACCCTTCCTGAAAGGTATCGTGCCGAGCTCGCCTATCTCGATACGGGCATCCCTGTCGAGATAGAGGATGACGATGTAGCTCCCGCTGTCCTTTGCTTCCTTCGCTATCTTTTCCCAGGGAATGATGAGTTCCCTCACTGTGCCGTCTAAGGAAAGGTCTCCGTTCCACCTGACGGAGACAGCCTTGATGTCTACCGTATCGTGCACCTTCAGGAGGTTTTGGGCAAATTCGAGGTCTGTATGGTGCTCGGGCATAAAGTATTCCGCGCGGGGCCACTGGACGACAAAAAGAACGCCGGTCTGTATGCCTTCCCCGGCAAGTCTGTACAGTCCGCGCAGGTGGCGGCTCCCCCGCCGGGTGACTGCGTCGGGGAACATGGCCAGCCTGTCCCGGAAAAGTGTGCAGTTCTTTACTTCGAGGACCATCTCCTGCCTGCCCCGCCTGAGGAGGAAGTCGAACCTGCTCTCGCCGAATGCGGCCTCCCGCCTCACGATCTCCGCGTCTTCCCATCCCGGTATGAGTTTCCGCTTAAGGAGCGTCTCTGCCACATCGTTTGTCATGTGGGTGTGGAGGAGGATTGGTTTCCCCTCTTTCTCAACAGCCAGAACGGTATAGGGCATCCGGACCGAAGGGGAATTTCTCCTTACGTAGAGCCTGCATCCCGGGACAAGCAATTCCCACAGCCTCCCCGGATTGGGTAGATAGGCGCTGGCAGGCCTCTTGCCGATTGTGCACTCCACGACAAACCTGTTCGGCCTTTTGCGAAAAACCGCGGTCTTCAGTTCATCTTTTATGATCTGCATAAAGTTCAGGGTGAATAAAGTTTTTTAGTAGACTTCTTTTCTGTGACCTATCTTCAGGGTGTATATCGCTCTGTTTCTGATATCAACATCGAACAAAACCCTATAATCCCCTACTTTCAATCTGAAGTCAGAGACAGGGTGGTTGGTCAATTTTTTAATGTTTTTTACCTGGGGGAACTCGGTTAAATGTTCTATTTCTTCTTTGATCTTATAGAGAAACCTGGAAGGTATGTTCTTTATATCCTTTTCAACAGATTTTGCATAAACAACTTCAAACACCGATCTTGTCCCAAAACTTTTTGTGTGTAATAAACTCTCCCCGTCGTATCTCTTTTTTCCTTTCTGCAATTTCTTTCTTGAGCTCTTTGCTGCATGCGATCTCTTCTATCTTTATTTGCTTTGCCGGCAATAGTTTTAAAAAATCAACCAGCTTGCCATATACATGTTCATCGACAGATAGATAAAGTGATCTCATTGTAACCTCCGCGCAATTGACTTTATTATATAGTGATCAACCGTCTCTGTCAAACGTGTCTATAAAATCCTTCCGGCCTGATCAATTATGAAAAGCGACCGGGCTTTCTTGCCGGTTACTGGAAAAAATAGGCCAGAATGACTGCGATGACGAGACTGGGCAGCATATTGAGTATGCTCAACCTTTTTATCTCCAATATGTTGATGCCCAGACCGATGAGGAGCAATCCCCCTACGGCGCTCAGCTCGTTTATCAGTGCGCTCGTGAAGAATTGCTGAAGCGACGAGGCAAATAACGTGATCCCTCCCTGGTAGACCAAAAGCGGCAACACGGAAAAGATGACCCCGACGCCGAGGGACGCTGCCAGTGCAAGGGAACTGAATCCATCGAGGACCGATTTCGCAATGAGGAGATCCGGACGCCCTCCAAGCCCTTCTTGGATCGCGCCGAGGATCGTCATGGAGCCCATGCAGAACAAGAGAAAGGCGGTGATGAACCCTTCCGAGAAACTCTTGTTTTCCGATTTTATCTTCTGCTTTATGCGTCCGGCCAGCCTGTCCATATGTTTTTCGATACCGATGAGCTCTCCGATGATCGAACCCGGAACGATGCTGAATATCATCACGAGGAAATTGTTTGTTTTTGCTGCCATGGTAAATCCGAGAAAGACGGTGAACAGGCCTATGCCCTGGAAGGCAATCTTGGTCAACCTTTCCGGAAGTCTCGCATGGATCGCAAGACCGATAAGGCTCCCGAGGATGACGGTGCCGGCGTTTATGAAGGTGCCAAGCATAGTTATATATAAACCGTCCTGTACAATTTCTCAAACAAAAATTTCCGGAGCCCTGCCGGGACAGGTTCAAGGTCCCGAACAGTTTGACATACCGCCGTTCCTTTTTTATACTTTGCTTATCAGGGTAAGTGCTTTATCGAAAACAAGATTCTTAGAATAAAAAGGAGGATAATACCGTGAGGAAAAAGATCGATTTAATCTTTGCGGCATTGGCACTTGTCATCCTGCCGGCGTTTTTCACGGTAGCGAGCGCGGATGCCTTCTGTGTTTATAATGATACGGACAAAGTACTTTTTGTTCAGCAAACAGGAGGGGGCAAGATTGCAAGTTTTGGGGGATTCATAGCCAGGAACCTTCAACCGGGAGAAAACAAATGCTGCAACTGGCAGGACAAGGACTGCAACAGCGAAGGCAAAAGGGACAGTATCGTGACGTTCGAGGTCAACACGGTCCCGATTACCTCTCATGACCCTCCAAGCATTGATGTCTGCACCGACTTTCCGATAAAGGCAGGGGGCTGGATGACGGTTGTTGGAAAGAACAACCGGTATACGTGCACGGCCCATTTCTAATGATTGTGCAAGACCCCTGCAAAAGGCTCATTGAAGCAAAGGAGGTAATTCCTATGGGGAAAAAGGTCCATTTAATCTTTGCGGTATTGGTCCTTATTATCCTGCCAGCATTTTTAACGGTGGATAGTGCGGGTGCATTCTGCGTTTACAACAAGACGGACACAAAGATCTATGTTCATCAAACAGGGGGACAGAAAACCGGTTTCTTAGACCGTGGTTTTGAGGCCGAACTTAATCCCGGCGACAATGGGTGCTGCAACTGGCAGGACACGGACTGCAACAAATCAGGCGACAGGGAGGGTATCGTGACGTTCAATGTCGGGCCCTACACCTGGTGGATCTGCGAAAATTTTCCGATAAAGGCGGGGGGCTGGCTGACGGTTGAGGGGAGTGCGGGTAATTATAAATGCGTAGCCCACTAATAATAAAATCTTTTCAGGAAGAACAGAAGAGATCAGTAGAGCAGCTTCGCGATGGCGTTCTTCTGTATGTTGCCGGTGCCCTCGTATATCGACGTTATCCTTATGTCCCTGAGGGCCCCCTCAAGCCCCTGGTCGCGCATATAGCCGTAGCCGCCGAGGATATCTATACACCTGTTCAATATCTTTATCGCACTCTCCGGTAAGGCCAATTTTACCATCGAAGAGTATTTCTTCGATTCGGGGTCTTTCCTGTCAAAGAACCAGGCCGCCTTGTAAAGGAGGTTCCGGCATTTTTCGATCTCTACGTACATGTCCACGAGGTCGTGCTCGATTGACTGGAATTTTATTATAGACCTGCCGAACTGCTTTCTCTTCTTTGCATAGTCTGACGCCTTTTCGTAGCCGTAGAGCATGCTGCCGAATGCCTGGGCCGCTATCACGATCCTGCCGAGCTCGAATCCGTCAAGCACGGTCTTCATGCCTTTGCCGCGCTGGCCGATTACACGGTCTTTTGGAATGTGGAAATCAGTGAAAACAAGCTCTCCCGAGGTCGTCGTGTTGATACCCATCTTCCTGCCAAGGTCGTTTATCTCAAAACATCCGGAACCGTTCCCGTCGATCAGTTCCCTGTCAAAGATCATCGCGGTCAGGCCATCTTCATCCTTTACAAGGAGCGTGTAGAAATCCGCATATCCTGCATTTGTTGTGAATACCTTTGAACCGTTTATTGTAAAATAATCCTTCTTATCCTCCATTTTTGTCTTCATGCTTTTGACATCGCTGCCGCTGTCCGGCTCTGTAACGCTTATTGCAGATATGTATCTTCCTTCTATCATCGGACGGATATATTTTTCTCTCTGTTCTCCGGTTCCGTACATATCAACGACAAAGCCGGGTATGTATCCAAGGCTCAGGGCCATCCCCATGCCGGGCAGCCTTCTGCACATCTCCTTGACGGCAACCACATGGCCCAGTGCCCCGTATCCGGAACCTCCGATATCCTCAGAGAAACCCACGCCTATAAACCCGAGTTCCCCGATCTTCTCATAGAACTCCCGCGGATACCTGTGCTCATCCTCCAGCCTCTGGAGGTATTCCTGGTCGAACTCCTTTTCGCAGAATTCGCTTACCGCCTTCTCAACATCTTTCAGATCATTATCGATATATGGGTCCATGGCAAAAACCACCCACCAAGAGATATTAACATCCCGTTGCCGGCAACGAATGATTCATTGTAACAATACCGGCAGATTTTTTCTATCAAATTCTGTCGCATCGCCCCGGGAAAGGCGCTCACTTCCTGTCGAGCACTAAGCGGACCTTCCGGAGGAGACCATCAAGCGACAAAGGTTTGGCGATGAAGTCGAACTCCCCATCCTCAATCCCTTTATCGAGGATGACGTTTTTCGTGTATCCGCTGGTAAAGAGAACCTTGATATGGGGAACTACCCTGCGTATCTCCTCGTAAACCTCCCGTCCGTTCTTTTTCGGCATCACGGAGTCAACGATGATGAGGGCTATGTCCCGCTGTTGCCTGAACTTGTCTATCGCATCCTCACCATCTACAGCCTCTACGATCTTATAGCCATACTCCTGCAATGCCTCCTTCATAAAATGCCTTACCTCTTCATTGTCTTCTGCAATAAGGATTGTCTCGTGTCCCGTTGCGACAGGGATTCCTTTATCACGTTCCTCATTGACCCCTGCCCTTACTGCGGGGAGATAGATGTGGAAGGTCGTGCCGTGGTGTAATTCGCTCTGCACGGTAATGTAGCCGCTATGTTGTTTGACGATGCCGTAGACAGTAGCAAGACCGAGCCCCGTGCCTTTCCCGGTCTCTTTGGTCGTGAAGAAGGGATCGAAGATCTTCTCCTGTGTTGCCTTATCCATACCGATACCGGTATCGGAAACCGAGATGAGGACATAGGTACCGAGTTGGCCATACCCATGGCTTATGATAAACGCATCGTCAATCTCGCCTATCCGCGTTTCAATGGTCAGCGTACCGCCCCGGGGCATGGAATCCCTCGCGTTGGTGACGAGATTAAAAAGGATCTGGTCGATCTGCGACTTGTCGGCCATGACGACCGTACTATCCTTTGTAAAGGATGTACGCAGTTCTATATCCTCAGTAAGAAGTCTCTTGAGTAATTTCTTCGTTGTCTCTATCGTATCGCTGATATCAAGGGGGGTAAGGGTTATGGGTTGCTGTCTGCTGAAGGTCAAAAGGCTCCTGGTAAGGTCGGCCGCCTTCTGAGAGGCTAAGAGGATCTGATCCACATATGAATGCAGTGGACTCGACCTGTCCATCTTCATCTTTATGAGGGCAGTGTACCCTGTCAGGCTCGTAAGTATATTGTTGAAGTCATGGGCGATGCCGCCTGCCAGGGTGCCTATTGATTCCATCTTCTGGGACTGACGAAGCTGTGATTCGAGATGTTTAAACTCTGTGATGTCCCGGAGGCTTTCTATGGCTCCGATGATTCTGCCGGCCCTGTCAAAGAGCGGTGAAGCATTACCGGAAAGATAGGCGCCCTTCCCGTTGTTCAGCATCGGGACAAAGGTTTCAACATGCAGCATGTGTCCCTTTCTCCTTACCGCCATATATTTCTGTTCTAACTCATCGCAATCCATGGTGACGTAGTCGATCAACAGGGGTCTTCTTTTGCCGTAAAAGGGCATGGCATAGGCATAGCCGCCCTTGCCGATGATCTCTTCTTTTTTGATGCCGGTCATCTCTTCGCAGGCGCGGTTCCATGCCACTACCTTCTTATTGTTATTGATGACAAAGGTCGCATCGGGCAGGAATTCGATGATGTCGAAAAGCCGCTGATTTGCCGTTTTCAGCTTCTCCTCGGCGCGCTTACGTGCCGTGATATTTTCCATAGTGCCTTCAAAGTACATGATGTTGCCTTCCGCATCCTTGATGGCGCGGGCGTTTATGGAGACCCAGCCTTTTGTCTTGTCCCTTTTTTGGAACTGTGCCTCGAACCCCTCCGCAAAGCCATGCTTCAGACAGAGTTCCCCGATCCTCACGCGGTCCTGGGGATTGACGTACAACTCTGCACTGACATCATGAACAGAGTCCATCAGTTCTTCGGGCGAGCTATACCCGAACATACGGGCAAGGGCCGGGTTGGCACTTACGATACGCCCCTGTATGGTCGTTTGATAGATGCCCATGCTGGTATTCTCAAAAATGGTGCGGTATTTTGCCTCACTTTTGTTCAGGGCCTCCTCGGCTTTTTTACGTTCCGTAATATCGATAAGCGTCACCATGTCAGCCGGTTTATTTCCGTATGTTACCGTTTTGGAATAAATTTCTATCCATCGGATATCGCCGTTCTTGTGTAAGCTCCGGAAGAAGTGGTGGGGTACAACTTCCGGATGGCCGGTTTGCTTCTTTTTAACCTGGTCCATGACGAAGTTCCGGTCGTCGGGATGAATGAGCTTGGCTAACTCAAGCGGCCTCCACCCGTTTATCTCGTCCGCGGAGTATCCGCTGATCTCTTCATAGGCTTTATTGAAGTATTTTAATACCCCCTCCTGTATTATCCCTATGGCCATCAAGGACTGTTCTGCGAGCAATCGGAAGCGCTCTTCGTTTTCCTTCAGGGCCTCCTCTGTTTGCTTCCGTTCGGTTTCCAGTTGTTCCAGTTCCCGGATTCTTTTTTTTAAGGCGGATATCTCTTCGAGCAATTCCTGGTTAGTTCTGGAGGGATCTTTCATCGGGCCTTCTAAGACCTCCCTATGGAGTAAATGACGCCCTAATATATCAAAATATTCCCGCAGACAGTTGAGGTGTAAAAAGTGACCCCCCTACGTGAATACAGTTGCCTCCGCTAAGCATAAACAGCACATACCTATATTGTTATTATCGCATAATATCCTTATGAGGTTTAGAAAAAAGATGAAAAACAAGAGTGGTCATTACATTGTAATCTCACGGTAACCATCAAGTAATCTTTATATGGTAAAGTAGGTCCAGGATTTCAAGTATAGACAGCGCCGGAAGAAAGGAGGAAAAAGAATGAAACCGGTTCTAAGCAAAGAATCTGCGCAAATGTTAAGCAAGGTTCCCGAAGTCACAATCTTTTTCTGGATTATCAAGGTAATGGGTACAACCGTAGGAGAGACTGCGGCGGATTATCTTTCATTCAATCTTCACTTAGGTCTCACCGTCACCTCTGTTTTCATGGGAGGTCTTCTCCTGGTCTCCCTGTTCATGCAAATCCGATACAGGAGATATATCCCCTGGATCTACTGGGTTACCGTTGTCCTTATCAGCATTGTAGGGACCCTCATCACGGATGATCTGGTGGACAACTTTGGTGTTCCCTTGCAGACAACTACAATAATATTCGGCATCTTACTGATTGTAACATTTATTTCCTGGTATATGAGTGAAAAGACCCTGTCTATTCACTCTATCTACACAACAAAACGCGAGCTCTTCTACTGGGCGGCCATCCTTTTCACGTTTGCCCTGGGGACTGCCGCCGGTGATCTTACGTCAGAAAGTCTGCGTCTGGGTTATTTTTTTTCGGCTGTAATTTTTGCCGCCTTGATAGGAACCGTAGCTATCGGTTTTTATCTTTTCAGGCTTGATCCTATCCTGTCATTCTGGATAGCATACATCCTGACCCGCCCGCTCGGGGCATCTTGCGGCGACCTGCTCATACAACCCATCACTGACGGAGGCCTGGGACTAAGCACCTTTACGATAAACATGATATGTCTTTTGACAATCTCCGTATTGGTGCTCTATTTAACAACTAATGAGAATAAAAATCCGGCATAATGCAGGAATCCACTGTCCTCCGGTTCATCATGGTCGTCCAAGGACGTAACACACACACTATTATCACTGCCGTTGAAAGGGCCGCCGGCATCAGGGATGCAATCACTATCCCACAGAATCCCTTGCCAGTTGATCGATGACGTCGTCTCCTTTAGCCTGTTTTACGGGCAAGGCATGCGATCCGGTTTGTTCCTTTAGCTTACAGTATCAACCGACGTGCTTCTTCACCCATGCGACGTATCTGTCCATCCAGCCCTGGAGAAATCCTTTGCTGTTGGCACCGATGTTACCGGCCTCGTCAAACAGGCCTTCCTTTGCCTGGATAAATGCCTCGGGTTGGCCGAGGGTCGGTACGTCCAGATAAGCGAGGACGTTGCGCAGATGCTGCTGCGCCATGGCCGTGCCGATGACGCCGATCGAAGCGCCCAGGACGCCGGCAGGCTTCCCCGGCCAGACGCTCTGGCCGTAAGGACGCGAAGCGTGGTCGATAGCGTTCTTGAGCACGCCGGGGATCGAACGGTTGTACTCAGGTGTAACGAACAGAAGGCCGTCGGCGTCCTTGATCTCGGCCTTCAACCGTTTGACGGGCTCGGCCTGGTTCTCGTCGTCGTCCTGGTTGTAGAGCGGCAGGTCGCCGATCTGCACCTGCTTAAACGAGAACTCCGGGGGCGCCAGCTTTATAATCGCATTGGCCAGTTTGCGGTTGAACGAATCCTTGCGAAGGCTTCCGACGATAACGGCGATCTTGTATGTATTCATAACGACCTCCTTTTGAGGGTTAGAGATGTTTTGCTTCTTAGTAATTTTCCTGCTATTACATATATTTTTCAATCAAATTCTTTATGCATATAATATGGCTCTATGCTTGACAGTTTTTGGCGATACATATATGATGAGGTAATATAAAGGATTTCAAATGTCAGGATACGTCGATGAGCCGATCACGTCCCTCTTTTGACATCTCTTTAAACCTCTTTACCGAGGTCTTTGAAAGGGTCGGGGATATTGCGGTCAATCTGCTGAATAAGGACTATACCGTGCTCTGGGCAAACGAGCTCATGGCCGCGCAGGTACAGAAATCTCTCGACGAGATGATCGGCATACCCTGCTATACGGCGTTTCGCAGGAGAGAAGAGCCCTGTACGGTTTGCATGCTGAAGATCGTCTCCGAAACAAAAGAGCCCTGTATCATGGAAAGATGGCTTGACCTTCCCGGCCAGGAAAGGATATACGCTGAGGTCAGGGCCTATCCTGTCTTTGATGGGAAGGGGTTTGTCAAATACATCTTCGAGATCCTCAGGCCGCTCGGCCAGCAGAAAAAGGAGGAGGAACGGAACAGGCGCTACATAGAAAACCTCGAAGATGCGTTGAGGCGGTTGAATGCACCGGAGGTTGATGATCGCGCCGGAACAATCTCCAATGAACAGGAAGTCTACCTGACATTGCGCGAGCAGGAGATCATCCGCCTCATTGCACAGGGTTTTTCCAACAGGGAGATTGCCGGCATTCTCAATATAAGCCCCGATACCGTGAAGACCCATGTCAGAAATATATTTTCCAAGCTAAACGTCAAGGACCGTACACAGGCGGCAGTGTGGGCCGCCTCGAACAAACTCGCATAAACATATACATATAGGGTCAACCCTTGATCCCTCTGTTTCCGGCTTGACTGATCCTGCCTGTTTCTATATGATTTTGGCAACATGAATGAAAAGATCGTACTCGGCAAATGGCCGGAGGAGAGACTCGACCGGCTGATCGCCGAAGGATCGCGGATCGCGGATGCGGGCGGGCGGATAGAATTTCTTTCGAGGAAGTTTCTCGGCACGCCGTACAGGGAGGCAACGCTTATCGGTGATGCAGAGACGCCGGAAATTTTTGTCATCGATCTCCACGAGGTTGACTGTTTCACCTTTCTCGATTACATCGAGGCGATGCGGCTTTCCGGTTCCTTCGCGGAATTCAGGGATAACCTCCGGAGGATCCGGTACCGGAACGGGACAATCTCCTATCAGACCAGGAACCACTTCTTCACCGATTGGCGCGAACCCGGCAAAGACCTCATCGAAGATGTTACCGAACAGGTCTCGCCCTTCTGGTCCCGGAAGGCTCAAAAGGTCCTGAACAGGAAAGAAGACGGTGCCCTGCTCCTGAAAGGGATAGCGCCGGCTGCGCGGACATTATGCTACATCCCGGCAGACACCATCGACAGTGAAACTGCGGACAAGATCATAACGGGCGATTACGTTGGGATATACACTGATGCGCCGGGGCTCGATGTGACCCACGTGGGGATCTTCGTCCGAAACGACGACGGGCTCTATCTCCGGCACGCCTCGTCATTCAAGGAATTCCGGAAGGTCGTCGATCAGGACTTCAAACATTACATCGCCACAAAACCCGGCATCATCGTCCTCAGACCGAAGGCATAGCGGTACCCTATATATTACCTGTATTGCATCATCTGGTAAGCGCCACTTTTATTCCAAAAACGATAAACGCACACCCGCAGAGCTTCTCTATGACAACCTGAAACCTGGAGCTTCTGCGCAGGGTTGAGGCCGTCCAGCAGGAGGCGCGTACGAGTATGCTCAGATATGTTGCGCTTATACACTGGAAAGCAAGGGCCATGACGATATAAGCGAGAAAATGACCGCGCCCGGAAGACTTCACGAACAAAGGAAAGAACGTTACGAAGAAGAAAACGGCCTTGGGGTTAAGGAGTGTTATAGACACAGCCTGTATGAACGAACGATCGCCGCCCGGTAAACGCAACGGCTCGGCCCCCGGTTTCCTCAAGAGAAGCCTTATGCCGAGAAAGAGCAGGTACCCGGCCCCTGCGAGCCTGAAAAGATGGAATATCGACGGGTATGCGCGAAAGAGGGTCGATACACCCAACACCGAGAGCACAATGAGGCACGTATCGCCAAGCATAATGCCTGACATGGCCCTGTAACCCGCTCGCACGCCTGAGACAACGGCAGTCCTTGCGACAAACAAGGAGCCGGGACCAGGTGCCAGCACCACGGCTATTGAGGCTATCACGAAGCTGATCCAATCAATGTCGGCCATATTTCATCTTCAAGTAAACGCTAAAGTCATCCAGAGCCGGTTTTATCGGCAGTTGGCTGCACGTAACGGTTGGGCTGCAGCACATCTCTTCCGATCCTCTCCCACCGGACAGAACCTTTTTTACCGTCCCAGGACCAATAGATGCTCTTTACCGTCCCCTTTATCCTGGATTTGTGAACGACACCGAAGAACCTGCTGTCAAGGCTCCGATCTCTATTATCGCCCAGTACAAAACAGTTATCGGCAGGAATGATAAACGATCCAAGGTTGTCTCTGGGGCTCTGGCCGGCAGGTAGAACATCGCGGTCTCCATATATCACGTATGGCTCTTTCATGGGATTTCCGTTCACGATCAGTTGTTTGTCCCTTATCTCAACAGTGTCTCCACCGATTGCGACAACTCGCTTCATGAAGTACTTCGACACGTCCCCGGGGTATTCGAAGACGATCAGGTCTCCCCTTCGCGGGTTTCTGGCTTGTTCTCTGCGGTCCACAAGAATGCGGTCGCCCACAAGGATAGTCGGCTCCATGCTTGAAGCAGGGATCGTGAATGCCTGGATGAAGTGGCTTCTTATCCCTCCGGAGGTTATGCTGAAAATAACCATCCCTAACAGGTATATGCCGACGTACGTTATGAGCATATTATATCTTTTTGGGTAATATTCAGATGATAGTTTCCCCGCAGTTCTTATTGCGTCAATTATGGCCCACAAGTAATATGTCACAGCCAGGATGACAAGTGCGGGCAGACAAACCTTCACAAGGCGGACATTGAGGCATAGGATCATTATTGGAATCAGTAATAGCGGCAATATATAGATGACGATGGCTTTTCGGAGTTGGCCGTTGTATATCTGACCAAGCCCGGGCTGAACCAGGCTCAACAACCCGGCAATCCATCTTTTCCGCGGTCTGTTTTCCATAATGTTCACCTTAAGCCCAACGAAAAGTTCACCGGGAGGAAAGCGCCTTCTCTCGTTGACCCGACAGAATGTCTCAACGTGCAATCGCTTTCTTCTTTCAACATTTCGCCATACTGCCCCTGAGTCGGTTATTCGGTTGCGACGTTCCCATTGTCCTTCTCAATAACCGCCCCCTATATTTTGCTGTACTGTTTTGTTTGTCACACTATTCACAGTGTGTCCACATTCTGATGACTTTAACGGTTCCCATGTCTTCCAGAACCTGATAGACAAGACGATGCTGGATATTTATTCTTCTCGAGAAGGCGCCTGAGATGTCGCCAACGAGTTTTTCGTAAGGAGGAGGGTTTTGATACGGGTTATCACGGATAATGTCCAATAAGCGGGATGCTTGTCTCTTGAGGCCGGCTTTCGCTATCTTCCTTGCGTCTTTCTGGGCCTGTTTGGTAAAGACCAGACGCCAACTCACCAGCCGGGTTCCTCGGCGCACTTTTCAATGGAGGTCTTCAACCCCTTCTTGATGGACTCGCGCATGCCCGGGATAGAAGTAAGGTATAGCGTCTCTTCTATGGCCCGCCAGTCTTCTTCAGAAACAAGTACGGCGGAGCTCCTCTTGCCGACAATCTGGACGGGCTTGTGAGATTCTTTAACTTCATCGACCAGATTGTAGAGCCGTTTTCTTGCCTCGGATGCAGATAAGGTCGTCATTGTTTCCTCCTGTCGTACCACATATAGTACGTCATAATCATGGAGATGTCAAGTTGATCTTTGTCGAAGAGAAAGCCCGTCAGGCGCGTACACGATCCGGCGAAAGGATACGTTAGACATGCCTTCAAAATTTCTCTATTTCGTAAGCCCGCCCTTTTTGAATGCGTTCAGGTGGTTCCTGGACCCGGCAAGGAGACGACCGAATACGTCCCGGACATCTTTCGGCAGATCTTTTTTCAGAAACCGCTCGTACATCGCT
>MVRS01000243.1 GCA_002067975.1 Syntrophorhabdus sp. PtaU1.Bin058 | reverse complement strand
AAGGCGGTCGATAGTCGATAGTAGATAGTGAATTTCGTCCTTCGTCCCAGCGAAGCGGTCGTCCTTCGTCCTTCGGTCTTTCCTTATGGTCAATTTGTTGACACTGATCGACCTGTAACCCAACACTCCCCGTTGCCGTATTGGCCGGCCTTTTATAAGGATTCTTATGATTTTCCCTGATTTTCCGATAATAAGTATAAAAGGCATAGGAATTGCAACAACTAAGGTATGCTGTGGCCTTTTATATCACTTATTTATCAGGAGGTTATATATGGAATCTTTTAGCTTTGGGAAAAGCACCGTATCTAAGAATGGGCCATGCTATATCATTGCCGAGATAGGGAACAACCACCAGGGCGACCTGAAGATAGCACTAAAGATGATAAAGACAGCTGCCGGAATGGGCGTCAATGCCGTGAAATTTCAAAAGAGGGACAACAGGACCCTCTATACGAAATCCATGTACAACAAGCCCTACGAAAACGAAAACAGCTACGGTTCAACATACGGCGAGCACAGGGACTATCTCGAATTCTGCTGGGACAAATATGTGGAGATGAAAAAGTGCGCCGAGGATAACGACGTGGAGTTTATGTGCACTGCCTTTGATTTTAAGAGCGTCGATTTCCTCGAACAACTGGGTATAACCAGCTACAAGGTCGCATCGGGCGACGTGACGAACACGCCCTTGCTGGAATACATAGCCCAGACGAAGAAACCCATGTTCGTATCCACGGGCGGTGCTACGCTGGAAGAGATCAGGGTGGCATACGATACCGTCACGAAATACAACGACAGGGTCTGTCTCCTGCACTGCGTTGCCGGCTATCCCACCGAATACGAATATCTGAACCTCAATACGATCAACATACTGAAAAAGGAGTTCCCTGATACACTGATAGGCTACTCGGGGCATGATTACGGCATCCTCGCCCCTGTCGTAGCGTATATGCTGGGGGCAGTGGTTGTTGAAAAACATTTTACGCTGAACCGGGCATGGAAAGGCACGGACCACAAGTTCTCCCTGGAGCCTACAGGTCTTTATAAAATGACGCGCGACCTCCGCAGGGTGGACGTGTCAATAGGGAATGGGAAAAAGGTAGTCCATGCTTTCGAAAAAGACCCTATCAGCAAGATGAGCAAAAGCCTCTACGCGTCAAGGAAACTCCAGGCAGGGAGGGTCCTGACCGCCGACGATATCTCCATCAAATCGCCCGGGGGCGGTATACCGCCGTACAAAATGGAAGAGGTCCTGGGAAAGATGCTCAAGATCAACCTGCCCGAGGAGGCCCTGTTCTCCTTCGATTATTTCGAATAGGCAAGGGTGTGGCGCTGGATGAAGGAAGGCCGGACCATCTACGATAAATTTTCCCTGTCAGGCAGGATTGCCGTTATAACGGGCGCATCGGGCCAGCTTGGCGGGGAGTACACGAAGACCCTGCTTGCGGCAGGCGCCTCTGTCGCTGCCTTCGATATCAATCCTGCCAATCCGAAGTCAACGATCCGGGATATCCAATCGGATCGGCTCATAACCGTTATTGTCGATATCACCAGGAAGGATTCCATTCAGAAAGGGCTCCGGGAGGTCATCGACAGGTTTGGCGATCCCTCCATACTTATCAACAACGCCGCGATCGATACACCCCCTGACGCCACCGAACAGGACACCGGACCTTTTGAAGGCTATTCCGAGTACGCCTGGGACAGCATGATGGACGTCAATCTCAAGGGGACGTTTCTCTGCTGCCAGGTGATCGGCGGCCACTTTGCAGGACACGGCGGAGGGACGATCATCAACATATCATCGGTCTACGGGATACTCTCTCCTGACCAGAGGATCTACGAATACCGGCAGAGGCCTTTCATCAAGCCTGTCGCCTACTCCGTATCCAAGTCGGGCATACTCAACCTGACGCGGTACCTCGCCACGTACTGGGCGTCCCGGAATGTGCGGGTCAATACGCTGACGCTCGCAGGCGTCTTCAACAACCAGGACGATACCTTCGTCAACAACTATACATCAAAGGTCCCCCTGGGCCGCATGGCAAACCCCGACGAATACAACAGCGCCATACTGTTCCTTTCCTCAGACGCCTCATCATATATGACCGGAAGCAACCTGATCATCGACGGGGGATTCAGCAGTTGGTAGCAATATGCAGGAGGGTTCATGACCGGATTATTTAAGAACTTCATCAACGGGGAGTGGATCGGGACAGCAGGAGGCCACACCTTTCAGAACATAAACCCCTCAGACCTGACAGAGGTCCTCGGCAGCTTTCCTGACTCCGGCAAAGACGACGTGGACATGGCCGTGTCCGCTGCAGCGTCCTCTTTTTCTGAATGGAAAGGCGTGCCGCCTGCGGAACGGGCCAATATTCTTATGAAGGCCGGCCGTATCATGGAGAACAAAAAGGAGGAGCTTGCGCGGACGATCTCACAGGAGAACGGCAAGACCGTAGCCTCTGCCCTGGGAGACGTCCAGTCAGGCATAGACATGGCCTACTTTGCGGCAGGCGAAGGGAAGAGGTTATACGGGAAGACGTCCCACTCCGCGCTGAGGAAGAGATTCGCCATGACCAAGAGGTATCCCGTGGGGGTAACGGGCATCATTACGTCGTGGAATTTCCCCATGGCCATTACCTGCTGGAAGACGTTCCCCGCGCTCCTGTGCGGGAACACGGTCGTCCTGAAATCGGAGGAGAACACGCCGGAGACCGCTGTCCGTTTCGCGCAAATCCTTGAAGAGGCAGGCCTCCCTGCCGGAGTATTGAACGTTATCCACGGCGCAGGGCCGGGATCGGGGGAGTACCTCACGCTGCACCCCGGCGTATCGATGATCTCCTTCACCGGTTCGAGCGCCGTGGGAAAGATCATCGGAAGGAACTGTACCGGGAGGCTTGCAAAGACATCCCTCGAACTTGGCGGTAAGAACGGGGTGATCGTTATGGACGACGCGGATATCGACCTGGCAGTTGACGGGGTGATCGTCGGCGCCTTCTCGATCTCCGGCCAGAGGTGCACTGCAACGGGCCGCGTTATCGTCCATAAAAGGATATACGATCAGTTCATACAAAAGCTGCTCGACAAGACCGCAAAGCTCAGGGTCGGACCGGGCAATGACCCGTCCTCCGAGGTCACGCCGATCATCAACGGAAAACAGTTTGAGAGGGTCATCGGGTATATTGCGCGGGCGAAAAATGAAGGTGCGGGGATCCTCATCGGCGGCGAACAGCTCAAGGGCGGGGTATACGATAAAGGGCACTACATATCCCCTGCCGTGATGGATAAGGTAACGCCCGGGATGGAGATAGCACGGGAAGAGGTCTTCGGGCCGGTCCTCGTCGTAATGAAGGCCGACTCGTACGCAGACGCCATAGCAAAGCACAACGCCTGTCCCTACGGCCTGTCCGTGTCGCTCTTCACGAAAGACGTGAACCTCGCATTCAATTTCTTCGACGACGCAGAGGCAGGCGTCTGTTATATCAACGCGCCCACCTTCGGCTCGGAACCGCACATGCCCTTTGGCGGTGTAAAACACTCAGGCCTCGGCTACCGGGAGGCAGGCTGGGCGGCCATCGAGGCATTCTCTGAGGTCAAGACCCTCTACGTGGATTACAGCGCCACGATCCAGAACGTGCAGTTCGTGGACGAGGAATAGTCCATGGACGTCTCCTTTATCCCTTATGAAGAATTCGAGCACATCAGGTCGCTGAAAAGGATCAACGCCTTCAGGCAACTGGAGATCATAAGCTCCATGTGCAGGCTCAATACCCTCTCGGCGATCAAGCGGGCGGGCTCGGGTCATATCGGGAGCAGCTTCAGCTCCATGGATATCTTTGTGTACCTCTATTTCCATGAGCTGGATATTGTCGCTGCCAATCGCGACAATCCGGACAGGGACGTCTTTTTCTCGTCAAAGGGCCACGATGCGCCGGGTCTCTATTCGGTCATGACGGCAGCAGGGGTTTTGAAACTTGAAGACCTCCTCACCCTGAGAAGGCTCAACGGCCTTGAAGGCCACCCGGTTATCACCACGCCGGGCATAGAGGCGAACACAGGCTCCCTCGGCATGGGCATATCAAAGGCAAAGGGCATTGCCTTCGCGAAGAGGCTCAGGAATAACGGCGGAAGGGTCTTCGTGCTCACCGGCGACGGCGAGTTCCAGGAAGGCCAGGTCTGGGAATCGCTCCAGAGCGCGACACACCAGGGACTGAATAACATCTGCGCCATTATCGATTTCAACAAGGTCCAGACCGACAGGCCGGTAAAAGAGATCATGGAGTTGAAAAACCTCGAGGCGAGACTGAAGGCATCGGGGTGGTACGTGAAACGATGCAGCGGCCATGATTTCCGGAGGCTGGCGCGTGTATTCAGGCAATTCCGGAACGTGACGGATTCTCCCAGGGTGCTCATCGCGGACACCGTGAAGGGCAAGGGCGTGTCGTTCATGGAGGGCCTGGAAAACGGTCTCTACAAATGGCACTCCGGGGCGCCTGACGATGGATCATACGCGCAGGCACAGGAGGAACTCATCGGGACGATCAACCGCCTGAGGGGAGAGGCAGGTCTCGGCGAGGTGACCCTTATCAGTCCCGAACCGGCTGACAGCGTCCCCTACCCGCTATCCGGCGAGAGGGTCGTGAACGCATACAGCGACGCCCTCCTTGAGGCAGGCGCAAAAAGGCATGACATCGTCGTCCTCGACGCCGACCTTTCGGCTGACTGCGGGACGCGCGCCTTTGAAAGGACATTCCCCGAACGTTTTATCGAAAACGGCATCGCCGAGCAGGATATGGCCTCCATGGCAGGCGGGCTGGCCCTTCAGGGTCTTCTGCCGATCGTGCATTCATTCTCCGTCTTTCTCGCGTCAAGGGCCAACGAGCAGATATTCAACAACGCCACTGAGGGCACGAAGATAATCTACGTCTGCAACTACGCAGGCCTGCTTCCGGCAGGTCCCGGGGTCTCTCACCAAGGCATCCGCGACATATCGCTCTTCGGCGCCCTGCCGAACTGCATTGCCGTCGAACCCTGCAACGCCCTGGAGACAAAAAGGCTCCTTGACTGGTGCGTCTTTGAGGCGAAAGAGAACTGTCTCTTCAGGCTCTCCATCTTCCCGTCCCCCGGACCCGTTACCCTGCCCGATGATTACGCGCCGTCCTGCGGCACGGGGATCGCAGTACATGAAGGCGGCGACGCGCTGCTCTTTGCATACGGCCCGGTCATGGTCCATGAAGCAATCACGGCGGCCGGGATGCTCAAGGCAAAAGGGATATCGATAAGGGTCGTCAATATGCCCTGGCTGAACCGCATCGACAAAGAATGGTTTAAAAGGACCGTCGATGCATACCGGGAGGTCTTTGTCATGGACAACCATTCGTTGAGGGGCGGATTGGG
>MVRS01000242.1 GCA_002067975.1 Syntrophorhabdus sp. PtaU1.Bin058 | reverse complement strand
TGCGATATCGGGCGACTGTTCGTCGATCGTTGTAAGCACCGCACAGGTCTCCCAGTCAAAACCCATTGAAGAATCATTGTACCCGATCCCCTTCACGGTCTGCCTTACGATATCCGGTATATTGACATAGCTGCTTGTCGTAATCTCTCCCCCGACGAGCGCAAGCCCGGTGGTGACGTATGTTTCACAGGCTACCCTTGCCCTTGTATCCTGTGCGATGATCGCATCCAGTACCGCGTCTGAGATCTGGTCCGCTACCTTGTCGGGATGCCCCTCGGCAACAGACTCTGAAGAAAAGAGATACCTCGTCATTCCCATTGTACTACCTCCTTAATGTGTGCTGTCCACTATCAGCAATAAGAAAAACCTGTTTATTCTACTAAATTATTGACCGGTAAAGCCATAATAAATATTATCTTTTTCCGCCCGTGAACCTTCAGTTCCATTTTACCCTTCACGGGGCGCAGCAAAATCATCGGGGAAAATCTGCATCATCTCATTTCTTAAAAACCGCTCGCCCTCTTTCGCCGAGTCCTTTTTCATGATCTCTTCAACGAGTTCCCTGCAGTAGCTCTGGTTCATGCCCCTGATGATCTTCTTTATCCTCGGGATCGCATAAGGGTTCATGCTCACCTCATCGAGCCCCAGCCCCAGCATGATCGGCACATAGAGGGGCTCTCCGGCCATCTCCCCGCACAGGGCTATCTCTATCTTGTTGGCATGGGCATCGTCAACGGCCCGTTTTATCATCTTCAACACTGCCGGGTGCAGGGGTTCATAGAGGTATGAGACGTACTCGTTCACCCTGTCTATGGCGATGGTATACTGGATGAGGTCATTGGTGCCGACGCTGAAGAAATCCACCTCTTCGGCAAGCTTGTCGCTGATCATGCACGCTGAGGGCACCTCGATCATGATGCCGATCTTTATGTCCTTGTTGTAATGGATCCGTTTATGGCTCAGCTCGGCCATGCACTCGGCTATGATCGATTTTGCCTTCCTTACCTCGTCAATGCCGGAAACCATCGGGATCAATATCCTCAATGGTCCATAGGCGCTCGCCCTTAAGATCCCCATGAGCTGGGCCTTGAATATGGAGAGCTCCTTGATGCACAGGCGTATTGCCCTCAGCCCCATAGCGGGGTTCATCTCTTTCGGCATATCCACATCGGAGACGAACTTGTCGCCGCCTATGTCGAGCGTCCGTATGGTGATATACTGGAGGGACTTGTTTTCCGCCAGCTTCCTGTAGATATGATAATGGTCCATCTCCGTGGGGAGAGTCTTCCGTGAGAGGTAGATGTACTCCGTCCTGTACAGCCCTATGCCGAGGGCGCCGTATTTTTCAACGATATCCGTCTCGGCGAGCAACTCGATGTTTGCCCCGACCTTCAGCCTGAAGCCGTCTTTTGTCTCCGGCTTGAGGCGGGCTATCCTGAGAAACTCTTTCCTCTGGTTTTTGAGGTGGATCTGCTTTGCGAGGTAATCCTTCTGGACCTGCCTCGTAGGGTTGATGATCACAACGCCTTCATCGCCGTCGATGACAATCGTATCGTTGTTTTTCACCAGGCTTGTGATATTCCCGACACCCACCACGGCCGGTATTTCAAGCGCACGCGCCACGATGGAGGTGTGGGACGTCCTGCCGCCCACGTCGGTAACAAAACCCGAGATGCTGTTGAGGTTCAACTGGATCGTGTCGGCAGGCGACAGGTCATGGGCAACGATGATCGATTTGCCCTTCACGTTTTTCTTGTTGATATCGGACCTCTTGCCCTTGACCATGATCCTCACGAGCCGTTCATGGATATATTTGAGGTCCTGGCCCCTCTCTCTCAGGTACGAATCCTCGATCTTGTCAAAGCTCGCGAGGAATTTCGATATGACGATATCGAGCGCCCATTCCGCATTGATCTTTTCCTTCCGTACGACCTCAACCACCTCATTGACAAAAAAGTCATCCTGGATGATCAGCATATGGGTATCGATGATAAAGGCGTGCTTCCTCACCTCATCGTCGGGAATGGTCTCTTTGATGTTGTTCAGTTCGTCGATTGCGGTATGTATGGCATTCCTGAATTTATGGACTTCCTTCTCTATGTGTTCTTCCCTGATGGAAAGCTTGTTGATCGGGATCCTCCCGCGCTCAAGGAGATAGACCCTCCCTGTCGTTATGCCCGTTGAAACCCCGATCCCCGTGAGAAGCTTATTGGTAAACAGTTCTTCCATCATTCTTCCTGAAATCCTTCGTCAATGAGATTGCCGATCTCCCTGAACGCCTTCTCTTCGTCATCGCCTTCAATCTTCAATGTGACCCTGCTTCCCAGCGGACAGGCAAGCATCAGAAGCCCCATGATGCTTTTACCGTTTACCAGTGTACCGTCCTTTTCAACCATAACGTTCGCCTTGAACTCAGCGGCCTTTTTGACGAATGTCGCAGCCGCCCTTGCGTGAAGACCGAGCCTGTTCCTGATGGTAAATACTCCTTCTAACATTGCGCCCTATTCCTTCTTTCTTGTTTTCAGTACGTCCGTCGCAAGATAGATGTTTTTCTGCCCGTACTGGGTGATGAACCCTGCGAGCTCATCGAGCGATTTTCCTTCCCTGTAGGTGGTCAGTTTTATCAACATGGGAAGGTTAACTCCTGCAACGACCTCTATCTTCCCCTCTTCCAGAAAAGAGAGGCTTATGTTCGACGGTGTCCCCCCGAACATATCGGTGAGGATGATGGCCCCGTCGCCGGTGTTTGCATCCTTGATCGCCGACACGATCCTGCCCTTGATGACCTCAACGTCCTCGTCGGGAAAGATGTCGACGTATGCGAACTGTTTCTGCTTGCCGACAATCAGTTCTGTCGCGGCCACCATTTCACGTGCAAGATTAAAATGTGCTGCCACTACCAGTCCGATCATAGAAACCTCCTCTCTCCCTACCTGTCGATATCCCTGTGGATAGTGGATACGTTATAGTTCAATGCAAATAATTTTTCTGCAAGCTCATGCACTACGAACACCGACCTGTGTTTCCCCCCCGTACACCCGAAACAGATCGTAAGGTAGCTCTTCCCCTCTCTCTCGAAGAGAGGTATGAGATAGGCCAGTAGATCATAAAGCAAGAGTGAATACCGGGTATAGATCTCGCTTGATCTTATAAAATCACCCACATCTTTCTCGAGACCCGTCTTCTCCCGCAGCCCTTCAACGAAAAACGGGTTCGGCAGAAACCGCACGTCCAGCAGCATATCCGCCTCCGGCGGTATTCCGTACGGGTACCCGAAAGATATAAGGTTTATCTTCATCACCTGCTCTTCCTGGCTGTACTTCTTCAGGACAAAGCGTCTCAGGTCATGCTGGATAAGGTGTGTACTGTCGATCACCTGGTCCGCCATATCCTTTATCCAGCTTACAAGCCCTCTCTCCTCCTGCAGCGCGTCGCGGACGTTGGGGGTTGCAAAAAGCGGATGAGACCTTCTTGTCTCCTTGTACCTCCTGAGGAGTATGTCCTCAGAACTCTCGAGGAAGACGATCTCTGCCTCGTATTGGTCTTTGATCTTCCTGAGGATGTCCTTTCCCTCGTCAAAAAACTCCCTTTCCCTTACATCGACCACAAAGGCACACTTCCCTATCTTCTCACCGGCGGCCCGGCACAGCTCAAGGAACTTCTGGAGGAGTATGAGGGGGAAGTTATCGACGCAGAAGAACCCGATATCCTCGAGGGCCCTCAGGAATGTCGTCTTTCCCGAACCGGATATGCCGCTTACAATGACTACCTTCATGATGCGGAGTCGCCCTCCATCGACCGGAACATCTTCTTTTCAAGCTCTGCCGCTGTATTCACGCCATGCGTCTTGAGTATGTGGTTCCGGCATGCAAGCTCAATGATGGCAGAGACGTTCTTGCCTGAACTGACGGGGATCCGCACAAGCGGCAGGTCCAAGCCGAGGAGGGTGTATTTTTCTTCCCTGAGCCCGATCCGCTCGCATTCCACGTTGCTGTCCCAGTCAAAAAGCTCTATTGCAAGCTCGATCCTTTTTTTATCCCGTACAGCAGAGACGCCGAAAAGCTGCCCGATGTCAACTATGCCGATCCCACGTACCTCTAAGAGACTTTTTATCATCTCCGGCGATTCTCCGTAGAGGTCTATCGCCCCCATCTTTTTCACGCAGACCGCGTCATCAACAACAAGCCTGTGTCCCCGCATGATCAATTCGAGGGCGTTTTCGCTCTTTCCTATCCCGGGTCTGCCCATGATCAGCGCCCCGACTCCGAATATATCAAGCAGCACCCCGTGCACCGTTGTCGCGGGCGCAAGCCTTTCCTCGAGAAATTTCGTGATCCTCTCAATGAAGACAGAGGTCACAAGCTTCGTTCTCAAAAGAGGGATGCCTTCCTCTTCTGTTTTGGTGAGAAAATAGTCCGGCACCTTGAGGTTTCTTGCTACAATAAAACAGACAACATCGTTCCTGCAGAGCTCCCCGATGATCCTTTTCTTTTCTTCCTCGGCCAGTGACCGCAGATAGGAGATCTCGATGTTGCCGAGGATTTGAACACGGTGCGGGTGGAGGTAGACCATGTTGCCTGCAATGACAAGGCCGAGTTTCTGGATCCGATGGTTATAGATCCTTCTCGAGAGTCCCCTGTGTCCTGAGATAACCTCCAGTCCTAACCCGTAAAGCGTATCGTCTTTCAGTTCCTGTACGGTTATCCCTTTCATTGATCCTTTCCCGTTGACCAGGATCTATGTGACCGGATCATCCAGCCCGCAAACGAGGACATCAGATCTTTTCGTCCTCCTCAAGAATGCTCGTATATATGTCATGTGTATTTGAAAGTTTTATTACCTTTTTCCGTAATGACTGATCGCGCAGGATCTTTGTGATCCTGGAGAGTATCTTCAGATGGAGGCTTGCCGAATCCTCAGGGGCAAGCACTAAGAAAAAGATATGAACAGGCCCTCTGTCCACGGCATCGAAATCAACACCGTTTGGCGACCTTCCGAGGGCGCAGATAATATTGCTTATGTTCTTCAGTTTGCCGTGCGGGACCGCTACGCCGTTGCCTATACCGGTGCTGCCGAGCTTCTCACGCTCCATAACTACGTTGACGACCGCTTCAACATCTTCGATCAGGCGTGCCTTCTCAAGGGCCTCCACAAGTTCTGTGATGATCTCCCTCTTTGTTTTTCCCTTTATGTCGGCTACGACACACTTTTCGAGAAGTATTTCTGATATTTTCACGGTCTTTTACCTATGGTCTCGATCAAGCCGTATTTCCCGTCTTTTCTCTTATATACCACACAGACATTGTCTCTTTCCCCTTCGCGGAATATTATAAAACTGTCTCCCGAGGCCTGCAACTGCATAACCGCTTCCTCGGGGTCCATGGGTTTTGCATCGATCGTTTTCGTTACAATGATACTCGATTCCTCGGGCGCCTGCGGGGACAGGGCATGTTTTGTCTTTACCTCACGGTATTTTTTCATTTTGTCCCTGAATCTCGTTAACCTCCGTTCAAGCTTATCGAGGATCTTGTCAACGGCGGCATGCATGTCGTCCATCACTTCGTGGGCATTGAAAACGACCCCGTTTAACGTGAACATCACATCCACACGATGTCTGTATTTTCTTTCAAGGGAGAGGACGACATGGACGTCAAGCTCCGTCTCTACATATTTCTGCAGCCTCATCATCTTCTCTTCTACGTACTGTCTGATGTTTTCGTCGGTTTCAATGTGTCTGAAGCTTATCGTAATACCCATAAGTCCTCCGCTTATAAAAATAAGGTTGGCACACACCAACCCTCGTCACTTAGGCTAACAGATATGAGCGGTCATGTCAATCCAATTCATTGAAAATATTCAGCTATTAATTTAATGGGGCTCACGTCGCCCCCTCCACAAGCAAAGCTCGTGGAGCCTCCCCCTCTCGCCCGAGAACGGGCTATAAAATATTCTGTTCTTCGTTTTCCACTCTCTGCTCTCCGCTCCATGCTCTCTGCTGCCTGGGGCTCACGTCGCCCCCTCCAGCAGCAAAGCTGCCGGAGCCTCCCGCACCCACTTCGTGGGTACCCGGCCCGAGAACGGGCTATAAAATAATATAGGTCCAATAGGTCATATAAGACCTATATTATTCTTTTCGCTTTTCACTCTCCGCTCCGTGCTCTCCGCCCTCCGCTTAATCCTGCTCCGTCCTGTCCCTTGAAGAAGGTATGTTCAGGGCTTCACGGTATTTTGCCACCGTTCTCCGCGCGATCTTGATGTTCTGTTTTGACTTCAGGCGGTCAACGATCTCGCTGTCCGTTAAGGGGTTCTTTTTATCCTCATACTTTACGATCTCCGCGATAAAATCCATGACAACGTTTGTCGAAAGAGGACTGTCGCCGTCCTTATCAATGCCTGTGGGAAAAAAGAACTTCAGCTCGTAGAGACCCTGGGAGCTGCTCATGTATTTATTCGTAGTTATGCGGCTCACCGTAGACTCATGGACACCGATATCCTGGGCCACGTCTTTGAGTATCAGGGGCTTGAGCGACCGCAATCCCTGTTCAAAGAACTCCCGCTGGAATTTCAATATGCTTTCCGCCACAAGATACAGCGTCCTCTGCCTCTGTTGTATACTCTTGATAAACCATTCTGCCTGGTGCAGCTTGTTCCTTATGTACTTTTTCGTATCACCGGCGACCTTCTTGTCCATACAGAGTTCCATATAATACCTGTTGAGCCTGAGTTCCGGGATATCATCATCGTTCAACAATATTTCAAAACCATCTTCCTTCTTTACGACATATACGTCCGGCACGATGTATGATGTATATTCATCGCTGTAATTCCTGCCCGGTTTCGGATCAAAGCCCTTTATCTTTTCAAACACCCTTTTGACCGTATCCGGTGAAAACCCCGTTGCCTTTACGATACCCTTGACGTTATTGTGGTGGAAGAGCTCGAAATAAGAATTCAGTATCAGTTCCAGCGGAGGGTCCTTTTCCCCAAGGGCCTCGTACTGGATCATGATGCATTCTTTCAGGCCCCTCGCGCCAACTCCGGACGGATCGAACTTCTGGACCTTTTTGAGGACCTCCTCTAAGGATTCGGGAGAAAACCCGGATGACCTGGAGATCTCGCTTATCGGATAGGCCAGATACCCGTTGTCGTCTATGTTCTCTATGATCCATTCCACGACAAGCCGCTCGTTCTGATCAAAATTTGCCAGGCCTGCCTGCCATCTCAGATAATCCCTCAGGTTCGAGGACTTCTTTATTATGTTTTCGTAATCCGGGTACTCCTTTTCCTCCCTGTAGGAAAATTCCTCGGAAGGCGAGAACCGGTCAAGGAACTCGGCCATCTCGTCCCCGTCGTCCTTTGATTCCTGCACCTGCTCTTCGGGTTGGGGTTGCTCTTCGCCTACTTCGAGGATTGGATTCTCTTTGATCTCCTGTTCGATGGCCTCAACGAGTTCCAGCTTTGACAGTTGAAGAAGCCTGATCGCCTGCTGGAGTTGCTGCGTCAGGATAGGCGATAGTTTCTGTGTCTGTTTAAGTTCCAACATCGATATAAAATTCCTCTCCCAGATACACCTCTCTCACTATCTTGTCCTGGGCCACGCTTTCCGGGGTCCCCTCGAGGAGCACCTTTCCGTTATTTACCACATAGGCCCTGTCGCAGATAGGCAGGGAGTCCCTCACGTTGTGGTCAGAGAGGAGTATCCCGATACCGTGTTTTTTCAACCCGGTGACTATCTTTTTCAGATCAGACACAGAGATGGGGTCGATACCGGAGAAAGGCTCGTCAAGAAGCATGAACCTGGGTGAGGTCATGAGCGCCCGCGCAATCTCAAGCCTCCTCCGCTCCCCCCCTGAAAGAGAGTCTGCGTTGTTTCCGGCAAGGTGTTCAAGTTTGAACACCTCAAGCAGTTCCAGGACCTTGTGGTTGATCATCTCCTTGTCCATATCGAGGAATTCAAGGACGGACCTCAGGTTGTCCTGAACGCTCATCTTCTTAAACACCGAAGGTTCCTGGGGGAGGTAGGTCAAACCTTTCCGCGCCCTCAGGAACATGGGAAGACCGGTGATATCCTCTTCGTCAAGCACTATCTGCCCCCCGTCGGGCTTGATAAAACCGATGATCATATAAAACGTGGTGGTCTTGCCGGCGCCGTTGGGCCCGAACAAACCGACGATCTCACCGGTGTTGATATGAATGGTCACCTCGTCGACCACGCGCCGCGCATTATAGGATTTTAACAGGTTCCGGGCAAAGAGACTGGCAATCGCTGAGATCATCTCTCCATCCTCATCTTCGGCTTTTGAATTGAAAACTTACCGCTCGATATAGAGTATATAACCGATTCTCCCATCATCTCCACATTATCTTTAAATATTCTTGGTGATTCGGTAAACACAACCTTATCTTCGTTAAAATAGTATACCGCCTTTTCGCTTTTCGCAATAGTCCCTTTTGAGATCAAGCGCACCTTGCCCTTCGCGTCGATCCTCTCCGGGTTCTGGTCCTTGCTGAAGATATAGAGCTTATCGCAGAACATGTCCATGTCCTGGCCCTTTAATACGACCTTCCCGTCAAGGATATAGGAATTATCCTTCAGGTTGTAAAAGAACGCATTGGATTGAAAATGAAACTTTGCCTTTTCGGTATCTATGTAACCCGACACATCCCTTTCGATCCTCACCGTTTCATCTCTCATATTCGCCGTCAGCCCGATACCTCTCAGTGTTAATTTCTTACCCTTCACGTCAACGGCGGATGTTGTTGACGTGACATTGTTCTTAAAATCAAAGTTCATAAAAGGGCTCTTCAGGCTGTACTCACCTTTGTAGAGGATGTCCACGTTCTCGACGGTCCCTTTTTCCTTTTCAATGTCCATTCTCCCTTTCGTGCCCTTGAACGCCACGGTAATGCCCGCCTTTGGTTTATACCGGCCTTCCAGTTGCTCCATCTCAACCTCAGGCTTATCAATAGACTTTTTTGCCGTTTTTGCAGTAAGCTCCCAATCGATGACGCCCTCTTTCTCACCAAAGTATCTCACGTCTTTAAAGACGATGACCCGTTTCTCTTCGTCCAAGAGGGGGGATGCTATTCTCTCAGGTTTTTTGAGGAAAAAATAGAAGGCCAGCAACAGGCTTGCAATAATAAACCCTGTGGCTATATAAATGGTAAGCTGTCTGTTTTTCATCAATCCTCATAGATAGCTCTTAGCTCACAGCTTTCAGCTAAAGCTGATTTGCCGACCGCTGATAGCTGACAGCCTGTCTTTACACTATCTTCGCCTTTAAAAGGTCGTGGATGTGGATGATGCCCACCGGCTGCGTATCACCCTCCTTCGCCGTTACGAAGAGCGACGTGATGGAAAACTCCTCCATCACCTTCAGTGCGTAAGCGGCAAGGACGTCTTTCCTGATCGTCTTCGGTTTCCCGGTCATCACATCGCCAGCCTCTTTTGTCAATAAAAGTTTATCGTGCCTTTCGATCGCCCTCCGGAGGTCGCCGTCGGTGATAACCCCGATCAGGTTTTCCTCTCCGTCATAGACGCCTGTTACGCCCAGCCTTTTTGATGTGATCTCGAGGATAACGTGTTTCATGGCGGCCTTTGCGTAGACTTTCGGCATTGCCTCGCCTGTGTGCATCAGGTCTTCGACCTTCATGAGCAGTTTCCTCCCCAGCGCACCGCCCGGGTGGAGGGAGGCGAAATCCTCTACCTTGAATGCCCTCTTTTCCATCAATGCGATGGCGAGGGCATCGCCGAGTGCAAGCGTTGCCGTCGTGCTCGATGTCGGGACCATGTTGTACGGACAGGCCTCATCGACCCTGAAGCTGAGCACCACGTCCCCGTGGACCGCTACCGTAGAGTCGTCTTTGCTCGTAATGACGATCGTCGGGATACCCATCCTTTTTACCCAGGGGAGGATCTTCACGACCTCTTCCGTCTCCCCGCTGTTGCTCACCACGATAAGCACGTCCCCCTTCTGAAGCATACCGAGATCGCCGTGAAGGGAATCGGCGGGATGCAAAAACATCGCGGGGGTTCCTGTGCTGGAGAGCGTGGAGGCGATCTTCTTGCAGATAAGCCCTGATTTACCCATACCGGCAAGGACGACCCGCCCGGTACATGCATGGATTACGTCGATTGCCCTGTCGAAGCTGTCGCCCAGCTTGTTCATGACCTGGATTATCGCTTCCGCTTCCTTCCTCAGGACCTCTTTGCCGGTTTCTATAAAAGAGCTCACAGGACTTCCCCGATCCTTTTTAGTGTCTGTAGCATAAAAGGCAGATCATCGAGCGGGACAGAATTGTCCCCGTCGCATAATGCCTGTCCGGGGTCCATATGGACCTCCATGAAGATGCCGTCTGCGCCCACGGCGAGGGCTGCCTTTGCCAGCGGAAATACGAATTCCCTCTCCCCGCCCGAGCATCCGGACATTGCCCCCGGCCTCTGTACACTGTGTGTTGCATCAAAGACCACCGGATACCCGAATCCCTTCATGATCGGAATGCCCCTGAAATCGTTCACGAGGGTATTGTAGCCGAAAGAGGTCCCCCTTTCCGTAACGATGATCCGGTTGTTGCCGGTGGATTCCACCTTCCGGATGGCGTGTTGTATGTCGTAGGGCGATAAAAACTGTCCCTTCTTGATATTGATGGGTTTTCCGGTCTTCCCGCACGCGACCAGCAGGTCTGTCTGCCGCGAGAGGAGCGCAGGCACCTGGAGGACGTCCACCACCTCTGCGGCGATCCCCGCCTCTTCCACCGAATGGACATCGGTGAGCACCGGCACCCCTGTCGAATCTTTTACCTCGGCCAGTATCTTCAAACCTTCCTCTATGCCCAGCCCCCTGAAGCTTTCGATGGATGTCCGGTTTGCCTTGTCATAAGAGGATTTGAAGATGAAAGGGATCCGGAGGTCGCCGGTGATACGGCAGAGCGCCTCCGCTGTCTTCAGGGTAATGTCCCTCCCCTCGATCACGCAGGGTCCGCCGATAAACACAAAGGGCTTCCCGCCAAAGCTGACGTTATTTACGTTTACTCTTTTTTGCATTCCTGCTGTTACCTTGTCTCTGTTTTAACGATGCCTTTATGAAATCCCTGAACAGGGGGTGAGGCCTGAAGGGTTTTGATTTGAATTCAGGGTGGAACTGACAGGCAAGGAACCACGGGTGGTTTTTGAACTCGATGATCTCCACGAGTTTGCCGTCAGGAGAGATCCCCGAGATGACCATCCCGCACTTTTCAAGGCGGTTGCGGAACTCCATATTGAATTCATACCGGTGGCGGTGCCTCTCGTGGATTATTTCCTGGCCATAGGCCTTGAAGGCAAGGCTGCCCTGAGCGATCTTACATGGATAGGCCCCGAGCCTCATGGTCCCGCCCTTATCGGAGAACTTGTCCCTCCTCTGGACCTTGTTGTCCCTGTCTACCCATTCCTCTATGAGGTATATGATGGGGTAGGGGGTGTTTTCATCAAATTCACAGCTATGCGCACCTGCGCATCCTGCCTTATGTCTCCCTATCTCGATGACGGCAAGCTGCATGCCGAGACATAGCCCGAGATAGGGGATCTTCTTTTCCCTGGCGAACCGTACGGCATTGATCTTACCTTCAATCCCCCTGTCGCCGAAACCGCCTGGAACGAGTATGCCGTCCACATCGCTAAGCCCGGCAACGGACCCCTTCTCAAGGTCCTCGGAATCTATATACCGGATATTTACCCTGCAGTTGTTGGCAATGCCGCCATGGACGAGGGCCTCATTGAGGCTCTTGTATGAGTCTTTCAGCTTCACGTATTTCCCTACCAGGGCAATATCGACCTCCCGTTTCGGGTTCTTGATGGTCTCGACAATGTCGTCCCATTTTGACAGGTCCGGTTTCTTTGCCCATATATTGAGGAGCTTCGTGATCTTCTCGTCGAGCCCCTCATTGTGAAACAGGAGGGGGACCTCGTAGATCACCTCAACGTCCTTAGCCGTTATCACTGCATCCTTCTCAACATTACAGAAGAGCGCGATCTTATCCTTTAGCCCCTGCGACAGGGGCCTTTCTGACCGGCACAGGAGGATATCGGGCTGGATACCGATCCTGCGAAGCTCGTTTACGCTGTGCTGAGTCGGTTTTGTCTTCATCTCGTCGGCTGCCTTTATATATGGGACGAGCGTAAGGTGGACGAAGAGGGAATTCTCTTTGCCGAGGTCGTTCCGAAGCTGCCTGATGGCCTCCAGAAAAGGCAGGCCCTCAATATCGCCGACAGTGCCTCCGATCTCAACGAGCACAACATCGACGTGATCTTCTACATCGAGGATCCTTCTCTTGATCTCATCGGTTATATGGGGGATTACCTGTACTGTCCCTCCGAGATATTCTCCCTTCCTCTCCTTCGACAGGACCGTGTCGTAGACCTGGCCTGTCGTGAAGTTGCATCTCTTGGACACAGCGGCGTTGGTGAACCTTTCGTAGTGTCCAAGGTCGAGGTCCGTCTCTGCTCCGTCATCCGTGACGTACACCTCGCCGTGCTGAAAGGGGTTCATGGTGCCGGGGTCAACGTTGATGTACGGGTCGAGCTTCTTTATCATGATATTGAGACCCCTCGATTCGAGCAACGCCCCGATAGACGCCGAGGCAAGCCCCTTGCCGAGGGAGGATACAACACCGCCGGTTACGAATATGAATTTCTGTCTCATTGTCCCTGTCCTTTTAGAAAAGATCGTACCATCTCTTCGCCGCTCATCGTCACCTCGCCCGATTGCTCGCTGTATCCCCATTGACAGCCGTCCTGCCTGACCTTCCTGTCATACATTATGAATGGTACCGGACAGCCGTAATGCGTTTTCATCGATATGGGTGTCGCGTGGTCGGTCACAATAAGGAACCGCGTGTCCCCGCTGTGTTTTTCGTAGATCAGGCTTACCACCTCTCTGTCAATGTTCTCGATTGCCCGTATCTTCTCTGCAACGTCTCCGTTATGCGAGGCCTCGTCAGGCGCTTCGATGTGGACATAGACGATATCGTGGCTTTCAAGGAGCCTGAGGGCTGCCTCTGCCTTTGCCTTATAATCGGTGTCAAGGTATCCCGTTGCCCCTTCAATATAAGGCGCGTCAAAGCCGATGAGCCTGCTTATGCCTTTAACGAGATCCACGGCAGCGACCGTTGCGCCCCTGATCCCATGCTGTTCTTCAAAGGACGGGAAGCGGGCCTTCTTTCCCTGTCCCCATAACCAGATGCTGTTGGCAGGGTGCCTGCCTTCCGATTCGCGCCTCTTGTTGACGGGATGGTCTGCAAGAAAGGCCTGAGACCGCTCCATCAACCCTTTAAGCACCTCTGCGCCCTCGCCGTCCGGAAGGTGCTCCCCGATCCCCTTTCCGGTAATATCGTGCGGCGGGGTCGTCTTCATCTTCCACAGACCGCCTTTCCATATCATGATATGGCGATAGCTTACCCCCGGGAAGAAGACAAACTCATCGCCCCCTATCTCTTTATGCAGGTCTCTGATGAGGACCTGCGCCTCTTCGGTCGTGATGTGGCCGCCGCTGTAATCACCCATCAGGGTCCCCTCAGGGGTCTTTGCCAGATACACGAGGTTGCACCTGCAGGCCACGTCGTCATCGCCCATCGTGATCCCCATTCCCGAGGCCTCGATGGGGGCCCTGCCCGTATAATATTTCGCCGGGTCATAGCCGAATATGGACATGCAGGCGACGTCGCTGCCCGGCGGAAATCCTTCAGGCACCGTGATCACCTTTCCGCAGAAACCTTCCCGGGCCATCCTGTCTATGCAAGGCTTATGTGCCGCCATGAGCGGTGTTTTCCCGTCCAGCTCGCTGAGCGGGAAATCGGCCATGCCGTCACCGATAATAACAATATATTTCATTTGCGATGGGCCTCATTAAGGTAGCAAAGGGTGTACGGCGGCGAGGGCCTTTGACTGCTGACGACTGACTGCTGACGACTGACGACTGATTTCATAGTCCCCCTTCCTCGATACGGATATAGAGACTTCGTCCGCGTACAAAGGACAATCTGTCGATCGCTGCCGTTGCCTTTTTCAGATTGCCTTCAACCGCCTCATGGGTGAGCATCACTATAGGGACGTACCCGGTCTCCTTCCTGCCTTTCTGGGTAACTGCCGAGATGCTGATATTGTGCTGCGCAAGGATGCCTGAGATCTTCGAAAGCACCCCGGGCCTGTCCTGCGCGGTAAATCTCATATAGTAAGGCACCGATGACTCTCCGCCCTTTTTCATCTCCTTGCTGTTTGTATAGATGGGCAATCGTATAAAATTGTTTTTACCCCTGATCCTGTGCGCCATGTCGATGATGTCGCTCACCACCGCGCTGCCCGTCGGTTCACTGCCGGCGCCCCGTCCGTAGAACAGGTTGGGGCCTACCTTGTCCCCGACGACGTATACCGCGTTATAAACGCCGTGGACGTTGCTCATCGGGTGCGTTAAAGGGATCATCGCAGGTTCAACCCTGGCCTCGATGAGACCGTTATCGTCCCTTGCGATTGCAAGGAGCTTGATCCTGTAGCCGAACTCCTTTGCAGAATCTATATCCATCGGTTCGATCCTGGAGATCCCCCCTGTGACAATATCCGCCATCCTGATAGGATAGGAAAAGGCAAGACGCACGAGGATGGCAAGCTTGTGGGCCGCGTCGATACCCTCGATATCAAAGGTGGGGTCCTTTTCGGCAAAACCGTGCTGCTGCGCGTTGCGGAGGGCATTATCGAAGGATATCCCCTCATCGGTCATTTTCGTGAGGATGTAATTGCTCGTCCCGTTCAATATGCCGAGCATATACGTTATCCTGTTCCCGATAAGACCGTCCCTTATGGCCCTGATAACGGGAATGCCGCCGCATACGGATGCCTCAAAGCCTATCTCGCACTGGTTTTGTCCTGCGATCCGGAAAAGCATGTCGCCCCGCTCTGCCAGGAGGGCCTTGTTGGCGGTGACAACCCATTTCTTCTTCTTCAGCGCATGGGCGATATAGTCATAGGCCGGCCTGATGCCGCCTATCAGTTCCACAACTATGTCGATGCGGGGATCGTTCAGGATATCAAGGGCGTCGCCCGTAACGAGACCCCCGGCAATCCTTTTGCCCTTTATCTTTTGAGGGTCTGTTTCAGCTACCCTGATAACCTTGATATCAAGCCCTGTCTTTTCCTGTATCAGGGATTTGTGTTCAGTGAGGATCCTGTATGTACCAGTACCGACTGTACCAAGACCTATAATGCCGACGCCGATCATTTACTTTTCGAAGAATATAGAAGATTTCTGATTCCCTTTACCGCCTGCTTGATCCTGTGTTCGTTTTCTATCAGGGCAAACCGTATGTAACCTTCCCCGTACTCGCCGAAACCGATCCCCGGAGAGGTTACTACCTTTGCCTCCTCCAGAAGGAGCTTCGAAAACTCCATTGAACCCATGGAGGCGAACTGTTCAGGGATCTTTGCCCAGACAAACATCGTTGCCCTGGGTTTCTCTACCTCCCAGCCATATCTGTACAGCCCTTCACAGAGGGCGTCCCTTCTTGCCTTGTATTTCTCGACGATCTCCTCTACATCCGCATCTCCCTCATTGAGGGCTATGATAGAGGCTATCTGGATGGGCTGGAATACCCCGTAATCGAAATAGCTCTTTATCCTGCCCAGGGCATTGATCATCCTCTTGTTGCCCACTGCAAATCCAACCCTCCATCCCGGCATGCTGTAGCTCTTGGAGAGGGAGAAGAATTCAACGCCCACGTCCTTGGCGCCCTTGACCTGCAAAAAGCTTGGCGCCTTATACCCGTCAAAGACGAGGTCTGCATATGCAAGGTCGTGCACTATCATTAAATTATGTTCCTCTGCAAAGGCAACGACCTTTTCGAAAAAGTCTGTCTCCACCACCTCTGTTGTCGGGTTGTTGGGAAAACTGATGATAAGCATGCGAGGCTGCGGCCAGGTTGTCTTAATGGCGATGTTCAGTCTCTCGAAGAATTCCTCCTTCGGCAGGATCGGTATGGTCCTCAGATCGCCTCCTGCGATGACCACCGAATAGGAGTGTATCGGGTATGCGGGGTTGGGGACAATAACCACCTCTCCCTGGCTGATCGTTGCGAGAACGAGATGGCCCAGTCCTTCTTTGGCCCCCATGGTCACCACAATCTCTGTATCGGGGTCTATATCGACATCATATCTTTTCTTGTACCAGTTGGCGATGGCGCCTCTCAGTTTTGTGATGCCCCTTGTAACTGAATAACGGTGGTTTCTCGGGTTCCTCGCTGCCTCCACGAGCTTTGAGACGATGTGCTTCGGGGTAGGGATGTCGGGGTTCCCCATGCCGAGGTCGATGATGTCCTCGCCCTTTTTTCTCGCCTCGATCATCAGATCCCTAACGATCCCGAAGGCATAGGGCGGCAATCTTGATATCCTATAGAAATCGTCCATTTAGATGAACATTACCATATACGGCACCTACAATCAATACTCTTGCTGGAAAATTATAGCCCGGATATAGGGACAACTCCAGGCAGTCGATAGTATCAAGGCGGTCGATAGTAAAAAGGCAGTCGATAGTCGATAGTGAATAGTAGATAGCGGAAACATAAACCCGTAAGTCGTGAGGCGTAAGGAGATAAACCCGTACGTCGTAAGGCGGAAGTCGTGAGGAGATAAACCCGTAAGGCGGAAGTCGTAAGGGGAAACTACAGCAAAGAGCTGAGAGCAGAAGAGTAAAACCGGAAAGAGTGAGGTTCTTCATTCCGTTGTCATCGTGAGGAGCTTCATTCTTTATTGTCATCGCGAGGAGCGTAAGCGACGCGGCGATCTCAAAGGGTATAAAGCTATTAATGAGATTGCCGCGCTCCGCTCGCAATGACAGTATAATAAAAACCCTTAGTCCTTAACTCTTGGCTCTCTGCCGCAGTTTCCCCTTGCGCCTTACGAGGTCTCAGCCAGCATCCAGTATCCGGTTTACTATGAAGTATCAGGATAGTTTGTACCTGAATTTTCTCAGGAGTTCTTTCCGCGCCTTTTTATCCTCTTCCTGCTCTATGCCTTTTGGCTTTGAACCGTCAACGACACCGAGGATGCCGTTGCCCTGGTCCGTCTCTGCAACGACCACCTGAAGGGGGTTGGCCGTGGCACAGATGATGTGGCATACCTCCTGACAGACCTTCAGGGCGTTTAATACATTGATGGGAAACCCGTCTTTCAGGAATATGACAAACGTGTGGCCGCAGGAAAGTGAGAAAGAGGCTTCGTAAGCGAGCTTCATCAGCGTTTCGTCATTTCCTTCATAGCGCACCAGGCACGGCCCGCTTGCCTCTGAAAACGCGATGCCGAACTTCAACGACGGGGAAGAGCCGATGAGGATCTCGTAGATATCCTCCACGGTCTTGACGAAATGGGACTGGCCGATAATGATATTGAGCCCTTCGGGCACATCAACCTTTATTGGCTTTAATTCCATATTACCTCCTTTACGTCAGTTCATAGTCGATAGTATATCGTATATCGTATTCAGAGCCACCAAGTAAATCCGAATAAGAGCCGTAAGGCGTCAGGCGTGAGGCGATTTAACCCCTTACCCCTTACGACTCACGACTTACGGGTTTATCGCTCCCGGCTCTCAGCTCTAAAGGGTTCGGGTCTCTGAAAGTCCGGCACAAGAAGCGGAGCGCTGTCCAGTTCCTGGATAAAGACATTTTCAAGGCCGTTATCCAGTAAGAGCGCAACAAGCCTGTCGTATTCGTCTTGCCGTACCTTTCTTGTCAGGAGCGGATATGCATCGGCTTCATGGAGCGGGTAGTATTGCGACATAAGACTTATATAGGTGTCGGGACCGAGGGCATCCCTGACCCATCCGATAATCTTCTCCGAACCTGCGAGGCCTCCGGGAAGAACGAGATGGCGTATGAGCAGGCCCTTTGTCGCGAGCCCGTCCTGTATTGCCAGACTGCCAACCTGTTGATGCATCTCAATGATGGAAAGCCGGGCGCAATCCGGATAGTCATGTCCGAGCGGTGCATCGGAGAGCTTCGCCGCTATCTTCGGGCTCCAGTATTTGAAATCCGGAAGGTACACATCCACAAGCCCGTCAAGGGAACGGAGCGTCTCAACGTTTTCATAGGCGTTTGTGTTATAGACAAAGGGTATCCCTATACCCTGCCGCTTTGCCTCGCTGACGGCAAGGGCGATAAAGGGGACATACGGCGTGGGGCTGACGAGATTGATATTGTGGCAGCCTGCCTGCTCGAGCCGGAAGAAGATCTCCGTGAGTTCCTTCACCGAGAACCTCTCTCCGGTCCTCTCATGGCTTATCTGGTAGTTCTGGCAGAACAGGCATCGGAGGTTGCAGGAGGAAAAGAATATGTTCCCCGAGCCCTTCGTTCCCGAGATCGGCGGCTCTTCTCCATAGTGCGGCCCGTAATGGGCGATGAGGATCTCATCCCCGACGCCGCAATACCCGCGCTCCCCCTTCAGCCTGTTTACCCGGCATCTGCGCGGGCAGAGCTCACACCTTTCCAGAACTCGCAACGGATCGATCATAGAGGTATATTATAATAAGTTTGAGGGGTGATGGAAAGGGGTTTGTCCGGGATACTGGTAAGGCGTAAAGAGATAAGCCCGTAAGTCGTGAGTCGTAAGTCGTGAGTGGATTAAAGCGTAGTGCAAAGAGCATGGAGAATAGCGTGACATCCGTGAGCCATAGTGAGGAGCTTCATTCTTTATCGTCATCGCAAGGAGCGAAACAGGATATAATCATTGAATGAGATTGCCACGCCCTGTGGGCTCGCAATGACGATATAATAAAACCATAGCTCTTTGCTCTCGGCTCTCTGCTGCAGTTTCCCCTTACGCCTCACGACTTACGAGATTCTTCTTAACCTTTTACCGTTCGCTTTTCACCGGTTCATAGCAACTGTTTTATGTTCAGGTTGATGAACATTTCCCCGTTCTCCTGCCTCAGGACAGGGGATGCCACGATACGTATATCCCCGGACAGGGTGGTTGCTATCTTTTCTTGCGAGTACCCGTACCAGGTCCTTTTACCGTGATCGACAATCTTCACACGCCCGTTGTTTACCGGTGCAATTGAAGAAGGGGTCAGCAAAAGGTTCGGTCTTGGGTTCCCCATCCCGAAAGGGGAAAGCTGCTCGATGCATTCTATCAGCTCCTTCGTCAGTTCGTCGAATCCGGCGTGGGTGTCGATGTGCACTGTTTTTGTGCTTTTTTTCGGAAGACCGTTGAGAGAATTGTCAAAGGCGTCCCTGAAGGGGACAAGATTATCTTCAGAGATCGTTATGCCGCATGCGTACCTGTGTCCTCCGAACCTGATGAGAAGGTCCGACAGCGACGATATGGCACCGTGAAGGTCCATGTTGTCGCTGCCCCTGCCGGAGCCTTTCCAGATGTCGTCGACATTAGTGATGATAATGGACGGCTTCCCGTACATCTCCATAACCTTTTGTGCGACTATACCGAGGACGCCGATATGCCACCCCTTCTTGAAAAGAACGATGGAGTTCCTGCCGGCCATATCATCCTTTTTGAGGATACCCATGATCTCGTCGATTATCCCCTTTTCAATCTGCTGTCTCCTTTTGTTTGCCTCCTGAAGTTTTTTGAGGTGCAGGGCAGAATCTTCATCGTCTTCGCAGGTAAGAAAATCAAGGGATATAAGGGGGTTTGATACCCTGCCCGATGCGTTTATCCTCGGAACGATGATAAAGTTCAGTATGTATTCGTCGATATGCCTGTCGGGCATCACCTTGTTTCTGATGAGAGACCGGCACCAGGCCCTCGGTCTTTTTTTCATCATATCCATGCCGTGCCTTACCATGATCCTGTTGTCTTTTATCAGGGGCACCATATCGCCCACCGTTCCCACTGCCACGATATCCAGTTCCTGCTTCAGGTTGATGGTATGCCCGAGCAACCCTTTGGCATTCATGACCCTTCGCAGTGCCTGGAGGAAAAAGAATGCAACCCCGCAGGCAGCAAGCTCCCTCGTAGGGAATCGGCTGTCCTCCCTTTTGGGGTTGATAACGGCAAGGGCCGGAGGCATTCTTGTTCCCATCTCGTGGTGATCTATGACGATCGTGTCGATGCCGAGGTTGTTCGCGAGCCCGATCTCCTCAACGTTTGTTGCGCCGCAATCGAGGCAGACAAGCAGGTGCACGCCTTTCTCCTTCAGCACCTTTACGGCCCCGGGGTTAAGCCCATACCCTTCTTTGCGCTCCGGTATATAGATGAGGGGTGTCGTCGCCCCCAGGTGTCTGAGAAAATTCATCAGAAGGGCAAGGCATGTCACTCCGTCCGCATCATAGTCGCCGTAAAGACAGATCGTCTCTTTTTGTTGTACGGCGTCAACGACCCTCATAACACCCTTTTCCATGTCGGGCATGAGAAAGGGGTCCGAGAGGTCCTCGAGCTTCGGATAGAGAAACGCTTCCGCCTCTTCCGGTCCCGTTATGCCTCTCGTAGCGAGGATCCTCGCCATGAGATTGGGCACGCCAAGTTCCTTCTCGATAGACCTTACGATATCGGAATTATCTTGTCCGTTATGCATATTGAATCCGTAAATCGTGAGTCGTAAGGGGTAAGGGGTTAAATCGCCTAACGCCTGACGCCTTACGGAATTTCGTTCGTGTTTCGATAATAAAATTCAGGATGTCGGATTTATTTTTCATGGGTGATCCCGATAATATCATCGATCTTCTTATAGCCGTTCACATCCAGGAAATCCGCTATACCCTTGATGATCTTCGGTATCGCATAAGGATCGACGAACGTCGCCGTGCCGACCTGGATCGCCCTCGCGCCTGCCATGAAGAAAGAGACGGCATCCGTCGCATCCATGATCCCGCCCGCGCCGATGACCGGCACCGGCACCGCCTTCGAGCATTCGTAGACGGCCCGCAGCGCGATCGGCTTCAGAACAGGGCCCGAGAGCCCGCCCTTTAAAGGAATATTCCGTTTCTTTGCGTCAAACCCGGCAGCAGGCATTGTATTGATAAGGGTGAGACCGTCGGCGCCCGCATCGCAGGCCGCTTTCGCTATGTCCACGATATTTTTCACCTCAGGGGTGAGCTTTGCGAAGAGTGGTATTGTTGTCACGGCCTTAACCTTTTTCACGATATCGAAGACCATACCGGGTTCTTTTCCGAAACTTATCCCGCCCGCCTTGATGTTGGGGCAGGAGAGGTTCATCTCAAGGGCAACGATCGACCTGTCGGGCTTTATCTTTTCGGCACAGGCGATATACTCGTCTTCGGTAAAACCGAAAAAGTTTACGATGATGGGGGTCTTCTTCTTTTTGAAAAAGGGGAGATATTCGTCGAAAAAACGGTCGACGCCTACGTTCTGGAGGCCTATGCTGTTGATCATGCCATGGCGCTCTTCCCACACCCGTGGCGTCGGGTTCCCGTGATGGGGTTTTATCGACAGCCCCTTCGTGACGTAGGCGCCCAGCGTCTCAACGCCCCAGAGCGGTTCTATCTCGACGCCGTACCCGAGGGTCCCGGAGGCATTGAACACGGGATTGCGCAGACCCTTCCCGAACAGTTTTACAGAGATATTTCCCATAGATCGAATACCGGTCCTTCCTTGCAAACCCTTTTATAGGGCTCCTGCACGTCCGTCGTCTTCTTCACGCATCCGAAACACAGGCCCATACCGCATGCCATCCTTTCCTCGAGCAGTACCTGGCAGGGGATCCCGTGCGGTTCGATCAGCCCCTTAAGGCTCTTCACCATGTTGTCGGGACCGCAGGTAAAGACCTCCACGTTTTTGTCTTTCAATCCGTTGAGATGTTTTTTCAATAACTGGATTACGTTCCCTCTGAAACCGTAGGAACCGTCAAGGGTGGCGATGAGGGGATGAAAAGGCATCGCATCCTTAAGGAGGACAACCTCGTCTTTCGTGGAACAGCCGAAAAATATCGACGCCTTGCCGTGCAGTTTTTTGATGAGGGCGTAGACGCCTGCGAAACCTATACCCCCGGCAACAACAACAGGAACGCGCCTTTTATCCAGGACAAACCATTTGCCGAGCGGTCCCAGCGTTAAAACCGGCGTGTCCTTTATTGCCTTGCTCAACTGTTCCGTTCCCTTTCCGACCACCTTGTACATAATGGTAAGGACGCCCTTCTGGTAATCGTAGATACTGAAGGGTCTCCTGAGGAATACTCCTCCGTCGGGGATTTTCATCATAATGAACTGTCCCGGTCTCACAACACCCATAGATCCGGACAGCCGTACCCTGAGCAGACAGTACCCCGGTGCTATACTTTTGTTTGAGAGTATCTTTCCTTCTATATCATCCATAGATTATTTGCCCTTTACTCCGAACTCCCAACTCCTCACTTTTTCAGTGACATATGCATAACGTATGCGTCCTCGCCGGTCTCCCGGTAATAGCCCTTTCTTCTGCCTATGACGGAAAAACCGAGGGTCCTGTAAAGGCCCTGTGCGGCCCTGTTGCCTTCTCTTACCTCAAGGAAGAATTCAGTACCACCATCCTTTGAGCAATCTTCGATAACATAGTTGACGAGATAGATGCCGTACCCCTTTCTTCTATGGCCGGGATCGATAGCGATGTTCATGATGTGTACTTCATCTTCAACAGAGTATAGCATAATATAGCCGATAATCCTGTTGTCTTTTTCGAGCACGAGATTTCTGGCGATCGGCGAGCAGATGGTGTCCTCGAACATCCCCCTTGTCCATGGAGAGATAAAGGAGAGCCTTTCGATCCCCAGTATATCCTTGAGGTCTGCCGGTCCCATTGCCCTTATCGTAACGTTGTCAAGGCATGTTTCCGTAGTGTCTCTCAAAGCTCAACCCTTGCTTGCAGCCAGTGCCTTTTTAAACTCTTCTTCTGTATTAACATTTGTGAACACAGAAATCCCATTGCAAAAAAAGGGAGGGGCCTCTTTGACGGCCTTGATTGAGAGGTAAGGGAGTATGTCCCTTATCTTGTATTTTCCCCTCTCAAGCAGGGTAAGCATGTAAGAGATACAGGACCTGCCGTAGATCGCATGGAGCGGTTCATACCCTTTTTCTGTCTTCGGTATAATGATATCCTCCCCGGAGATATTATCCAGCATGTATTGTATTGCCTCTCCTGACAGAAAGGGCATATCGCAGGCGAGGGCGAAGACGTAATCCGCGCCGGTATACATGAGGGCAGAGACGATACCGGCCATGGGGCTCTGCGCGGCGACAACATCTCGTATGATCGGTACGTCCATACCGGGAAGGGCATCATGGTTGTTGGAGACAACAACGACGGTATTGAAAACCCTTTGCACCACACCGTATACCCTCTGTATTAATAGTTCACTATCGAGAACAAGAGTGGCCTTGTCCCTCCCCATCCTTGTATTTCTGCCACCCGCGAGGATCGCGCTGATAACATCCACCATACAGACTTTTATCATCTTTTCCAATGAGTGTAAAGAGCGCTTTTCGCTTTGCTGTCTGCGTTGTACATCTTTTCACTTGACAAAACAACCTTATCATGAAAGTATATTTTATCCATCTGCGTTTTTGTCATGTCATGTTCAAAAAAGAAATAGCTAAAATTTTTGGGAGGGAGCATGGGAGGATTGCTTTGGATTGTAGAAAAATTAAGCAAAGTAATGAACGTAATAGCGGCTTGCTCATTGACATTCATAATGCTTCTTACGGTTGCAGATGTTGTCCTCAGGTATTTCGGGCATCCCATTATCGGTACCTTTGAGATCGTCGGTCTTGGCGGTGCCGTTGTGATCGGCTTCGGCATGCCGCTCACCTCATGGCTCCGGGGGCACATATTCGTTGACTTTTTTACGCAGATGATGCCGAAAGGAATGCAGAATGCATTCAATGTTTGCACCAGGCTCGTATGCATTGTCCTTTTTGTCCTCATTGGATGGAACCTTTTTCTCTATGCAACCGACCTTTACAGGTCCGGAGAGGTGTCGCTTACGAGGCAGATCCCGTTTTACCCTATTGCCTATGGATTGGGCGTCTGCTGTTTCCTGCAGTGCCTTGTCCTGGTTACCGACATGGTGAAGATCTTTGGAGGACAATATGAATGAGATTGCTGTAGGCATAATAGGGTTATTGGTTGTCCTGGTACTTTTCCTGACAGGTATCGAACTTGCCTTCGCAATGATCCTGATAGGGTTTCTTGGTTTCGGTTACCTTATATCCTGGGGTGCAGCACTCAATCTTCTGGCAAAAGACTTCTATGACGTATTGAACTCATATGGTTTTACGGTTATCCCCCTCTTTGTTTTAATGGGTCAGGTAGCCTTCAACTCAGGTATTGCAAAGAGGCTCTTTGACACTTCATACAGGTTCGTCGGTCACATCCCCGGCGGTCTTGCTATGGCAACGGTTGCCGGCGCTACGGCATTCAAATCCATATGCGGTTCCTCGCCGGCAACGGCAGCGACCTTTGCGAGCGTCGCCGTCCCCGAGATGGACCGTTACGGATATGACAAGAGGCTGTCAACGGGCATCGTCGCCACCGTAGGGACTCTCGGCATTCTGCTTCCCCCAAGCGTAACCCTCATCATCTACGGCATCATCACCGACCAGTCCATCGGGCGGCTCTTCCTGGCCGGGATCTTCCCCGGTCTTCTTATCGCCCTTTTCTTTATCGGGATAATATACGGCTGGTGCAAGATAAACCCCTCGCTGGGACCGAAGGGAGAAAGATCCACGTGGAGTCAGAGGATCAAATCGATCCCTGAGGTAATATGGGTCGTCCTTATCTTCTTCCTCGTCATCGGCGGCATCCTGCAAGGGTTCTTTACGCCGACCGAAGCAGGCAGCGTCGGCACGTTCCTTGTCCTCGTCCTTACCTTTGCCAGGCGGGACCTTAATATAAAGGGCTATATCAAGTCCGTTGTTGAATCAATACGGACAGCGTGTATGGTGTTATTGCTCATAGCGGGCTCAACGGTGCTCGGCCATTTTATTGCCGTTACAAAGATCCCCATGATCACCGCCGACTGGATCGTCGGCCTCCAGATGCCTTCCTGGGTCATCATGATCTTTATCGCGCTCATCTACGAGATCGGTGGTTCCTTTATCGATGACCTTGCGTTCATGATCCTTGCCACCCCGATCTTTTACCCGGCGATCATAAAGCTCGGATATGATCCTCTCTGGTTCGGTATCCTTATAGGCATTACCGTTATGATCGGCGTTGTCATACCCCCCATGGCAATCTGCGTCTTCGTCGTGAAACAGATTACGAAAACGCCGTTCAGCGTTGTCTATGCCGGCGTGTACCCGTTCCTGATAAGCCTTGTTGTCGGCGGCATCATCGTCTTCGTTTTCCCGGCAATTGCAACATGGCTGCCCCGCTGGCTGATGCCGGGGTAATATAACAGTGATGAGTTATGAGTTCGGAGTTATAAGCTAAGGCAAGACATATCATGGGCCTTCCGGTCGGGAGGCCCATTTAATTTGCATTCATGTTATAATAAATATGGAAAGGTTACGTTATGAGAAAGAGACGATATACACACAGGGGTACCGGGCCCACGAAAAAAGAGAGCGACAAGTCCGTTGAAGAGATAGTAAAGGAACTGAAAGAGATCGGCGCATCGCAGAGCGATTACAGGGAACAGTCCCTGCGGATCCACGGTCTTATCTGTGCAAAATGCGCCCGGGAGTTTGATTATAAGGACAGGCACCTGCTCACTGTTCACCACAAGGACGGGAATCACAGGAACAACCCGCCGGACGGCTCAAACTGGGAGAACCTCTGTGTCTACTGCCACGACGATGAGCACAGCAGGGGGTTGCTCGGCGATTATTTCAGCCGGGATGGTTAGACATTTGTGCACAACCCCTTGACATTGTATGAAATTTGTTGTAATTAACCGTTAGACAATACCTGGCTTAATTCTATGAAAATCAGCACCGCGATAGAGGAAGGGGTTCCGGGCGCACTGCGTGTCGTCAGCGACGGTATCCGGCAAAAGAAGAGCGACAGGGACCTTTATGACAACAATATCGACAGGACCCCGCGGATCGTTCAGAGGGGGGCTTCCGGTCTTGACCTGAAGCATACGGAATGCAAGGTAGTGGCGTTCGATTGTCGTCCTGTCGCTGCGGCAGATCAGGAATATACAAGCTCCAGCTATACAAGCTCCCGCTATGTAAGCTCCCGCCAGGTTGCCGGCCAGTATGAGATCGATAAGGTATCTCTTCAGATCCCCCGGATCGTTACTGATAAATACAGGGAAGCAGAGGAATACAAAAGACCGGCCGTAAGCACCCTCCAGATATACGCTTAATAGTCCCTTGTTTGACAAATTGAGCATCTCATTTCTTGACAAAGGTGTCATCTATCGTTAATTTATTCTATGAGGATTGGTCTGTAGCAATGGATATACTGACAGAACGCCAAAAGATGATCCTTGAGCTTATTATGGATAATTACATAACCGTTGCGGAACCGATAGGCTCAAGGACGATCTCGAGGAGAATGAAGAGCAAGGTAAGTTCTGCGACGATAAGGAATATCATGGGGGACCTCGAGGAGCTCGGTTTTCTTTACAAGCCCCATGCAGTGGCAGGCCGCATACCGACACACAAGGCCTTCAGATATTACGTGAGCAATCTGTCGTCGCTGACGGCCCCCGGCAAAAAGGAAATGAAGGTGCTTGAATCGCTTGCCCGTCCCCGCTACTCCTATGTCGAAGAGATTATGGAAGACGCGTCGAAGACCCTTGCGGACATATCGCAGTATACAAGCATCATAATAGAACCGAAGGTGAATACGATGCTCTTCAAGGAGGTCGAGTTTGTCAAGTTATCGAGGTACACGATCCTCGTTGTCTTTATAACCTCTTCGGGCATGGTTCACAAAAGGATCGTACATACCGACGAGGAACTGAACATTAATGTCTTGAACGAGATGAAAGGGTACATGAATGAAAAGTTCAGCGGCTTTCCGTTCTATGTCCTGCGGGACGGCATACTGGGTGACGTAAGGCGGGACAAGGAGGTATTTAACGACCTCTGCGCGAAGATCCGCGATACCCTTGATGCGATCATCGATGAAAAGAACAAGCGGGAGGTTTACATAGAGGGAACATCCAGAATGATAGGCGTCCCGGAATTTTCTGACCTCGAAAGGTTAAAAGAACTTTTTCAGGCACTGGAGAAAAAGGAAAAACTGATCAAATTGCTGGATGGTTGTCTCCGGGAGGACGGTATAAGCATTATCATAGGTCACGAGAACGACATGAAAGAGATGCGGGGGATGAGCATTATCTCTTCGCCCTATCAGATCGGTGAAGACAGCTACGGTTTCCTCGGTGTGATAGGTCCGATCCGGATGAATTATTCAAGGATCATACCGATCGTTAATTATACCGCGAAGACGGTTACAGATATTCTGAAAACGATGTAGGGGATTTACATGGAGGACAAGGAAAAAAGAGAAACAGAAGCAAAAGAAGCGGAACACGAAACGGGCAGGCACGAAGAACATAAGAAAAAAAAGAAGAAGGACGATGCCGTTGAAGAGCTGAAGCGGGCGCTCGAGGAGAAGGAAGAGGTGATAAAGTCCCTTCAGGAAAAGATGCTCTACATGCAGGCCGAGTTTGAAAATTACAAGAAGCTCAAAATAAAAGAGAAAGAGGATACACTGAAGTTCGGGAACGAGGTTCTGGTAAAGGAATTACTGCCCGTGGTGGATAACCTTGAGATGGCCTTAGACCATACAGAAAAGACGGAAGATTACAAGGGGATCTACGAAGGGGTCAGGATAACCCTGAATGCATTTCTCAAGGTGCTCGAAAAGGCAGGCGTTACGAGGATCGAAGCTGCCGGCAAGAAGTTCGATCCCAATCTCCACGAGGCCTTTTACCAGGAAGAAAAGGAGGATATGGAACCTGATACGGTCATATCGGAGTTTCAAAAAGGCTATCTGCTGAACAACAGATTAGTAAGACCCTCCAGGGTAATTGTTTCCAAAAAACCGGAGATTCAGTAATATACGGTCGATTCATGCGAATGGAATACCGAGACTACCACGAGATCCTCAATGTTTCAAAAGGCGCAACAGATGAGGAGATAAAAAAGGCTTACCGGAAACTTGCGCTCCAATACCACCCGGACAGAAATCCAGGCAATAAAGAGGCCGAAGAGATGTTCAAGAAGATCAACGAGGCCTATGAGGTGCTCGGTGATCCGGAAAAAAGGTACCGGTACGAGAGGTTCGGGACCGCAGACGATACGGGCTCTGTCTTTGATTTCGGGTTCAGGGGGAATTTCGACAGCGTCTTTAACGATCTCTTCAGTGATTTTTTCGGTTCCCCCCGGCAGCGGGAAAGGAAAGGGCAGGACCTACGGTACAACCTCGCCATAGAATTCGAAGAGGCCGTATTCGGCATTGAAAAAGAGATAGAGATACCCAAAGAGGAGAAATGCCCGGTATGCAACGGGTCCAGGATAGAACCGGGACACCGGCCCGTAACCTGTAAACACTGCGGCGGAAGGGGGCAGGTCAGGCAGAGCCACGGGTTTTTTACGATAAACAGGACCTGCGAATATTGCAACGGTGACGGCCACATCATCAAGGACCCCTGCAAGGCCTGCAAGGGCAAGGGAAGCGTCAGGACAAAGAGGAAGATAAAGGTCAAGGTCCCGCCGGGTGTAGATACGGGGATGAGATTAAAGCTGCGGGGGGAAGGGATGCAGCAGTTTGGCGACACTGTCCCCGGCGACCTGTACATTGTCCTCCAGGTAAGGGAACACCAGGTCTTCGAACGCGCCGGCGATGATATTACCCTTCAGGTTGATATCAGCTTCCCGCTTTTGTGCCTCGGAGGTGAGTTCGCGGTGCCCACCATAGAGGGTGAAACAACGATCACGATACCGCCCGGCACGCAACCGGGCAAGGTCTTCCGCATCAAGGGGCTTGGCGTAACCAAATCGAACGGGTACGGGAGGGGCGATCAACTCGTCTATCTCAATGTCGTTGTCCCTTCAAGGCTGAGCGAAAAACAGCGCCTGCTCATGGAAGAGCTTGCAAAAGAATTTGCAGATGACAGCGGGAAGACGCGCAAAGGGTTCAAAGAAAAATTCATGGAATTCTTCGAGTAAATCAGCCCACCAACGGCAGTATATCGTATATCGTAGTTCGTATATCGAGATTCTAAGAAATACCGTTCGGCGTGATGCGTTCAGCGTTCGGCGTAGAAACCAAATGCAAGAGGCAGTACTAACCGGGGTATTCTGCCTCCCGCTCTTCTGATTTTAATCGTCCCCCGTCCTAGCGCAGCGGACGTCCCTCGTCCCTCGGTCCTTATCCCTCGCCTCACGGATTTGTCGTTATTCGCCGCCTTTCTCGATATTTTCCGCCATCATCCTTGCGATCGTCTTTGAAAATGCCGCCGGGTCCTTCGGCTTTGATCCTTCAAGGATCAGGGCCTGATCGTAAAGAAGTCTTATAAAATCATGGAGGGTACTGCTCTTTGCATCTTTCTCAAAGATCGCCTTCATTGAGGCAAAAAGCGGGTGCGCAGGGTTGATCTCGAGGATGCGCTTGCGTGAAGGCACCTCCTGACCCATGGCCTTCAGGAGTTTTTCCATCTGCGGGTCGGGATCACCCTCATCGGCAACAAGGCAGCAGGCCGAATCGGTCAGGCGTCCCGAGGGCCTTACGTCTTTTACGTCGTCTTTCAATATGTCCTTCATGAGGTCTATGAGTTTTTCGTATTGTTTTTTTGCCGTTTCCTTTTCCGTTTTTTCCGCCTTGTCGAGCTCGATATCTCCCTTTGTGATGGATTGCAGTTTTTTCCCTTTATATTCGAAATTGCTCAGGACGAAATCATCGATATCGTCGAGCATGACAAGCACCTCGTAATCCTTGCCCCTGAACGCCTCGAGATAGGGCGAATGGAGGACCTCTGCGAGGGACGTCCCGGTGATATAGTATATCGCCTCCTGTTCCGTCTTCATGTCGTTGATATAATCATCGAGGGACCTCAATATACCCTCCTCCCCGGTTTTCGTCGAAGGGAAAAGGAGCAGGTCGGCTATGGCCTCTCTCCGGGAAAAGTCATAGTGGAGCCCCTCCTTGAGGACCCTGCCGAACTCTTTGTAGATCCTGGTATATGCCTCGTATTGCTCCTTTTTCATATCGCCGAGCGTATCGAGGACCTTTTTCGTAATATTCGTCCGTATGATCTCAACCTGCCTGTTATGCTGGAGGATCTCCCTGGATACGTTGAGAGGAAGGTCTGCTGAGTCGACCACCCCTTTCACGAACCGGAGATAAGGCGGGATAAGCTCCTCGCAGTGGTCCATGATCTGCACGCGTTTTACGTAAAGCGTGGGACCTATCTTGTAATCCCTGAAGAGGATGTCGTAGGGCGCCCTCGAGGGGATATAGAGGAGCGCCGTGAACTCAGAGGTGCCTTCCGCCTTGTAATGGATGACCTTCGCGGGGTCTGTAAAATCGTGCGATACGTGCTGGTAGAACTGGTTATATTCCTCTTCCGATACCTCTGACCGCTCCCTGAGCCAGATGGCCTTCATCGAGTTCAGTGTCTCTTCTTCCTTTACCTTGACCTTCTCGCCCTTTTGCAGCGTGCTGTCCTGTTCTTTTTCCACGTCCATCACGATCGGGTGTTCGATAAAATCGGAGTATTTCTTTATAATGCTCCGGATTTGCCATTCATCGAGATATCTCTTCTCTTCTTCCCTGAGTGTAAGGATCACGTCGGTGCCCCTCCGCTCCTTTTCCGCGTCCTCGACGGTGAAAGACCCATCGCCGGTTGATTCCCATTTTACGCCGCCGCCGTTCTGCTGACCGGCCCTTCTTGAAAGGACGGTGATTGTATCGGCAACCATGAAAGATGAGTAGAAGCCGACCCCGAACTGTCCGATAAGCTCCGGGTTATTCTTGACCGCCTCGCTCTGAAGCGCCGCGAGAAATTCCTTGGTTCCTGAATGGGCGATGGTCCCGAGGGCCTCAACGATCTCTTCCTTTGCCATGCCGATGCCGTTATCGCTTATTGTCAGGGTACCCTTTTCCTTGTCGGCGATGATCTTTATCTTCCACCCGCTTTCATTTTCAAGGATATTGCTGTCCGTCAGGGACTCATAGCGCGCCCGGTCGATCGCATCGGAGGCGTTCGAGATAAGCTCCCTGAGAAATACCTCTTTGTGCGAGTAGAGGGAATGGATCATGAGATCAAGCAATTGTTTTACTTCCGTCTTAAACTCTAATCTCTCAACGCTCATAGTTATTTCACCTCAAATAATATTTATGATAATGAATATCGAAAAAGCATTATATATATGCTGAAGATTTTTAAATAACATTAAGACACCTTTCCCGGCAAGTCAACCTCGGCGGGCCTAATAATGTTCTAATAGATTCCCACAGGCAAGCTAAGGGGAAATTTGTTCAATGTTCTATGTTCAACGTTCAACGTTAAGACCAAACAGACCGGATAGACGAAATGAACCAGATACTTGATGCTCGATACTGGATGCTGGTTCAAACCAGTGACAAGCAACGAGTAACGAGGGACAAGGTGCTGTATGCTGACGGCTGTTAGCTGGTTTAAAAGGGGCGACGTAAGCCCCAGAAATAGTATTTCAGGATTTATATAGGACTGTTTCCATGCTATAATGGGTACGCACCTATGAAGATCATACCGAAGAAGCTTCAGCATACAATTGTATTAATCATCGCTATCATCGCCATCGGAACCGTTGGTTTTAAGATCATCGGCGGTGAAGGCAAAAGCTTTCTCGATGCCCTCTATATGACAGCCATAACGATTACCACTGTCGGCTACGGGGACGTTATCGGTCTTGACGATAAGCCCTACGGCAAGCTCTTTACGATCGTTTTCGTATTCATCGGCGCAGGCGCTATCGCCTACCTCTTCACGACGCTGGCTGCGTATATCATCGAAGGGGAATTGAGAAAGGTATTCAGGAGGAGAACCATGGAAAAACGCATAGCGAAGATGAGAGACCACTATATCGTATGTGGCATAGGTATGGTAGGACTTTATGTGGCCCATGAGCTGTTCATTACCAAAAGACCCGTTGTTGCCATAGACATTAACGAATCAAAACAGGAACTGTTAAAGGCGAATAACCTGAATATCGACCTCCTTACCGGCGATGCTACGGAGAATGAGGTGCTCTGGCAGGCCATGGTCGAGAAGGCGTACGGCCTCTTTGCCACGACGGATTCCGACAACGACAACATCGTTATCGTACTTACCGCCCGACAGCTCAATCCCAGTATGAGGATTATCGCGCGGTGCAACGACACGAAAAACACCGATAAGCTGCGGAGGGCAGGGGCCGATAACGTTGTGGCCCTGAACTTCATCGGCGGCCTGAGGATGGCCTCCGAGATGATACGACCCCACGTTACATCATTCCTTGATATGATGCTGCGCGATAAGGATTCTCCGATGCGGGTCGAAGAGATACACATTACAAAAAATTCACCCTACATCGGCAAACCCGTTAAGGACGTTGATTTCAAGGCGATCGGGAACATCATGGTGATCTCCGCACGCAAGGCGAGCGGGGAGTGGGTATATAACCCCTATCCCGATACGATCGTTGAAAAGGACATGAGCCTCATCATCATAGCAACGCCCGAGGAAAAGGAACTCCTCCGCTGTCACGTGTGCGGTGAGGCCGCGGAGAGATTATAGCATGAAGATAGCCATATCCGGAAAAGGTGGGGTGGGGAAGACGACGCTGGCAGGCGTTATGGCGAGGATCCTCGGTGAAAGAGGGCACAGGGTAATTGCCATTGACGCGGACCCGGACTCGAACCTCGCGAGCGCCATCGGCATCAGCGAGGAACAGATGAAGGCCGTCCAGCCCTTGGCGCAGATGAAGGAGTTCATAGAGGAGAGGACAGGGGCAAAGAAAGGGACGTACGGGGCGTTCTTCCAGCTTAACCCCAGGGTAGACGACATACCCGAGATGTACTCCATTGCAAAGGACGGCGTAAAGCTGATCCTGCTGGGCAACATCCCCCAGGGCGGCGGCGGTTGCTTCTGCGCCGAGAACGCGCTTTTGCGAAGCCTCATGGCCTACGTGATCATCGAGAGGGACGAGTACGTGATCGTTGACATGGAGGCCGGCCTTGAACATCTCGGGAGGGGGACAACGGAATATATGGACGCGCTGATCGTTGTCGTCGAACCGGGACGAAGGAGCTTCCAGACCGCCTACCAGGTGAAGAAGCTGTCGGAAGACCTGAATATTAAACGGGTATATATCGTCGGGAACAAGATCATCGATCAGGCCGACAGGCTGCTGATCAGGGAAAGCCTGAAAGACCTCCCCTATCTTGGCGACATCGGGTACAACGAGAAGGTGGCGGAGGCCGATAAGAAGGGCGTATCCCCCTATGACATGGACGCAAGGATAAAGACGGAGGTAGAACAGATCCTTTACGCCCTCGAACAAGAAATGAAATAATGAGGAAAGCGCTCTCTTTACTGAACCTGTTGTTTACCACCATATTCCTTTCCGTTATTGCCCTCATCATATCCCCCTTTGACCGCAGGGGCAACGCGATCCACGGGATAGCGCGATTCTGGGCGGCTACCCACATCAGGATAGGCGGCATCAAGGTCGTGACGACCGGTCTGGACAACATTACGTCTCCCCCTTATATCTTCATGTGCAACCACCAGAGCGCACTCGATATATACAGCCTCCTTTTTTCGCTGCCCTTGTCGTTCAGGTGGATAGCGAAGAGACAGCTCTTTCTCATCCCCTTTTTCGGGTGGGCCCTGAAGAGGGCGGGGCATATAAGCATTGACAGGGAGAACCCGAGAGAGGCGCTGAAGGCCATCGATGAGGCGGCCCGCAAGATACGGGAGGGGATGAATATCATTATCTTCCCGGAGGGTACGCGAAGCAGGGACGGCAGCCTTCTGCCCTTTAAAAAGGGAGGTTTCTCGCTTGCCCTGCGGGCCATGGTCCCCGTTGTGCCTATCGGCATCGTAGGCACGAGTGCGCTCCAGCCAAAAGGCAGTTTCATTCCCGGAAGAAAAGGGGTAATATACATCCATATAGGGAAACCGATATCGCTGGAGGGGATGGGTCGCTCGGCAAAAGGGGAGGTAATGGGAAGCGTGAGAGCGGACATAGAGCGGCTCATGCAGGCAGGCGAAGCGCCAATGGAATGAGCGGGAAGCGACACAGGTGAGAACGAAAAGGTTTGCTGCATGTCAACGGAACTGAAAAAAGAGATCATCGGAGTGGGCTTGCTTGGGGCCTTCATCTTTCTCTTTGTGAGCCTCATCTCCTATCACCCCCTTGACCCGTCATTTTTCTCCGCTGCCGGGGGAGCAACGAGGAACCTTTGCGGCAAGGCAGGCTCATATATCGCCGATCTTCTGATCCAGGCATTCGGGATGATGAGTTACGCAATTACCGTGGTCACGCTCTTTTTCGGATTGTTGTATCTGAAGAAGAAGGAACCCCCCCACATACTGGTCTTTTCCGCAGGGCTTGTGCTGCTTTTCCTTGCGCTTTCCTCCCTTTTCCAGATCGTCATCGGCAGGATCCACCTGAAAGGCGTTCCCGTAGAGTTCTCCGGTTTGCTCGGCTCCCTCCTCGAAAGGGCGCTGATGAACGTGTTCAACTACTTCGGCAGCATCCTCATATCGGCCATCATCCTCCTTATCTCGATCTTCCTGATCATCCAGGCCCCCCTCCTGTCTATCCTGGAAGAGCGGATCGCGCGGAGGAAGGTCGTTGAGCGCAGGCGCGAGATTAAGGTAACGGAGGAGAAAAAGGAGGAACCGAAACCGGAGAAGAAGCCTGCCGCCGTTCAGGAGACCTTCGAGTTCTTTAAGGAGATAGGGCCCTATAAGCTCCCGCCGACGTCGCTGCTCGACACCGTCGAGAGAAAAGAGGTGAAGGTCGACAAGGAGAGCATCCAGGCCAACGCAAGCATACTCGAGAAAAAGCTGAAGGACTACGGGATCGACGGCAGGGTCACGGAGGTCAGGCCCGGCCCCGTGATCACGATGTATGAATTCGAGCCCGCACCCGGCATCAAGGTGAGCAGGATCGCCAATCTCGCAGACGACCTTGCAATGGCATTAAGCTCCGTATCGATACGCATCATCGCCCCCATACCGGGGAAATCAGTAGTGGGCATAGAGATCCCCAATACGGTAAGGCAGACGGTCTACCTCCGGGAGATAATAGAATCGGATATATTCACCGCGTCGCATTCGCACCTCACCCTTGCCCTCGGCAAGACGATCTCAGGCGAGCCTTTTGTCGCCGAGCTTACGAAGATGCCCCACCTGCTCGTTGCCGGCGCCACGGGCTCGGGGAAAAGCGTCTCCCTCAACAGCATGATATGCAGCATCCTCTTCAAGGCAACGCCGACGAACGTACGGTTCCTTATGATCGACCTGAAGATGCTTGAGCTGTCATTCTATGAAGGCATACCCCATCTCCTCCTCCCTGTTGTGACGAACCCGAAGAACGCGAAGACGGCCCTCAGGTGGATGACCGACGAGATGGAGCGGAGATACGCCATGATGGCTGAAAAGGGCGTGAGGAACATCGAGAGATATAACCAGAAGATGGTGAAGCAGGAGTCTGAGACGATCCCTTACATCGTCGTCGTTATCGATGAGCTGGCAGACCTTATGATGGTCTCCCCGAAGGAGGTCGAGGAGTATATCGCGCGGCTGGCGCAGATGGCGCGGGCGTCAGGCATCCACCTTATCCTCGCCACGCAGAGACCGTCCGTGGATGTCCTGACAGGCATCATCAAGGCGAACTTCCCTGCAAGGATCTCCTGCAAGGTCTTTTCCAAGGTGGATTCGAGGACGATCCTCGATACCAACGGCGCTGAAAGCCTCCTCGGGTTCGGGGACCTCCTTTTCTTAAGCCCCGGGATCGGGAGGCTCCAGAGGCTCCACGGTCCTTTTGTCTCCGAAGGCGAGATACGGCGCATCGTTGAGTTTTTGAAACAGCAGGGGACCCCCGCATACCACCAGGAGATACTGGAGGAAAAAGAGGAAGAGGATGCAGGGGAAGAGATGGACGATGAAAAATACCAGGAGGCGGTAGAATTCGTCATGACCAGAGGCGAGGCCTCCATCAGCATGATCCAGAGGAGGTTCAGGATCGGCTATAACAGGGCGGCGAGGATCATAGAACGGATGGAGGTCGAAGGGGTCGTCGGTCCCTCGGATGGGGTAAAGTCGAGAGAGGTGTTGAAAAGACAGTAATGAGTTCGGAGCCCAGAGTTCGGAGAAAGACCGCTATTTCTTTTAAGGTTGGCATCAGGATTATTGCACTTATTGTGGTTATGCTTATTCAGGTTTCCGCCGGCTCTCTTTATGCTTCAGAACTCCGAACTCCGAACTCCGAACTCCGAACTGCCGTATCATCTCCCTTCGATGCCCTGAAGAAGACATACTCCGGGGTGAACTCACTGGAGGCGGTCTTTCATCAGAAGATATTTATCGCGGGTCTAAAGAAGGAAAGGACGTTCGAGGGGGATTTTTTCTACAAACGGAATAAAGGGTTCTTGTGGAAGTACAGGACGCCGAAAGTGAAGTTCTTCCTCTATGACGGAAAATATATGTGGCAGGGAGAAGACGAAAAGTCCTTTGTCGTAAAAGAGAGGATCAGGAAGGAGAAGACGACAGGCACGTTCCTTGACCTCATCGACGATATTGCAAGGATCGACGAGCTGTTCACGCTGAAGCAGCATGTTATCGCCGGCGATCTTGAGATCCTGGAGATCGTGCCGAAGAAGGACAGCGGGGTGAACTCGGCAGAGATATGGATCGATAAACAGAATATCGTGCAGAAGATCGAGATCCGTGAATTCACCGGCAACGTCAATACGATAGAATTTTCAGCGGTGAAGATAAACCGCGGCGTCGACGATGCGCGATTCATATACAGGCCGGAAAAGGGCAAGGAGATAGTGGAAAGATAAATATGAAAGATACCGGAACGCTATTTCCTTCCCTGCTCAACTGCGCGCTATTACCCACTTCAGATTCGGAATACGCTCAATCCGCAAACTCGCACTTCGTGCTCAGACAGTGCAGATTGTCCTGCAGATCGCTTTTCCTGCCGGGTACCTGCGATAGCGGGTGGCCCCCAATCGTGCTCGAATTCGCGACTCGCGAAAAGCTCTTCCGGTATAACATAATATTTCGTTGAGGAAATGACATTTGACAATTTTCAGGGGTGCAAAAAAAAGGTAGTCGTTCAGGAAAAGCCATGGGGGGTGTATGGTTGACATAAAATACGAGCTTCCAAAAGAAAAGATTGATACCGACGAGATATTTGATCTTGTCTTTAAAGATTCCTCAGTAAAGCACGGTTTGCAGGAATTTTCAAAAGCAATCCTGCATAAAGTCAAAATGTTTGAAAAGGAACAGGGAAGATTTTATGTAAAGTGTGTGAAGCGGAACAAAGATATATTTGTTTACGACAAGAACAAAAAGACCGGAAAACCGGAAGAAGTGATACGGCAGTTGTGGCTGATCAAATTGACTGAGGATTATAAGTATCCTTTGGATAGAATAGAGGTTGAAAAATCAGTCCAGTTCGGCAGGGAAGTGAGGGAAAAGGCTGCCGATATTGTGTTGTACAAAGAAGACAGGATCACCCCTTATATTGTTTTTGAGCTAAAACAACCCGATACCAAGAAGGCCCAAGAACAGCTAAAGTCATACCTAAGCGCCGAAGGGGCAGAAGGCGGTGTTTGGTCTAATGGCATTGAAAAATTCATACTCTATCGCCCATATCCGAAAGAGTATGTAACCGCTCTTTCCGATATACCAAGTGTTTATCAAACCTGGGATGATCTTTTTGATATAAAGAAAACCTATGATGAATTAAAAGAGAAGTTTGACCTTTCATTTATTATATCCCGCCTGGAAGAAATGGTCTTGGCGCAGGCAGGAGTGAACGTCTTTGAGGAGGTCTTCAAACTAATCTACGCAAAGTTGTACGATGAAGACCAAGCAAAAAATATTCGCCCCAACAACGAGATTCATTTTAGGTTATACAAAGAATCGAAAAAAACCTATGCAATCATCAATGACGAACTTTTCAAGGGTGCTCTCAACGAATGGCCCGATATCTTCAATCCGTTGGCAAAGATTGATCTGACTCCGGAACAACTCCAGATATGTATACCTTTTCTTGAGGATGTTAAATTTTTTGGCTCCGGCAGGGAAGAACTGGAGATTATTGACCGTGCCTTCGAACACCTGATAGCCGAAGTTTCTAAGGGCCAGAAAGGACAGTATTTCACGCCCCGCAACGTCATCAAGATGTGCGTGAAAATGCTCAACCCTGCTCAGGATGAATATATTGTTGACCCTGCCTGCGGATCGGGCGGGTTCTTGTTGCATACGATGTATTGGGTGTGGGATAACCGGTTAAAAACTGCCTCACAGACAGCGAAGCAGAAATACGCCAATCGCTATTTGTACGGCATTGATTTTGATGACAATATGAGGCGTATCTCTCAGGCGTTAATGCTTATTGCAGGGGATGGTAGGCACAATATTTTCAAGCGCAATTCCCTTGACAGCAGGGACTGGATAGGGGAACAGGCAGAGGGCGCAAGGGCATCGCTCAAAGCGATCTTGCATCGTTTTAAAAACACAAAAGAGGATGAAGAAAACCGCAAGACCTACCGTTATCTCAATTTTGACATCCTGATGACTAACCCGCCCTTTGCAGGAGAGATAACAGACACAGGGCTTCTCCGTCAGTACGAGTTTGCGAAAAAGAACGGAAAGCTCAAACAAAAGGTTGAAAGGCATCTTCTTTTTATCGAGCGTTCTTTGGATACCCTCCGTCCCGGCGGAAGGATGGCAATTGTTTTGCCGCAAGGAGTTTTTAATAACACAAACATGGAATGGATACGGGAATGGTTTCTTGAAAAGGCGCGTATCCTAGCAGTTGTGGGATTGGAGGGGAATACCTTTAAACTCCCTGCACCCGCAAAAGGTACCGGCACAAAAACCTCTGTCCTGTTCTTGCAAAAATGGAAAGAGAATGAAGAGCCGTTGGAGGATTATCCCATTTTTATGGCAGTATCGAAGAAATCGGGGAAAGATAATTCCGGTGAATATATTTATGTTAACGGCGATGGTAAAAGGATAAACGCCGATCAGGGTTTCTTTGAACTCCATGAGAATCTTAGGCTCGACGATGACCTGAATGAGATCGCTGAAGAGTTTGTAAAGTTTGCGAAGAAAGAACGATTTGAGTGGTGGGCCAAATGATCACATACTCGATCATTCAGAAATCTCAGCTTGAAAGCGCTAAGAGAATTGATGCGGAATACTATCAACCGGAATATTTAGAATTGAAAAGCAGGCTTTTATCAACAGGTCTCTATCAACTTTGGGGAAGTATAGAAGGTAAATTTATAACTGGTCCATTTGGTTCCGAATTCAATGTTGATAATTATGTTGAGAATACCCAGTTTAGGTATGTACGTGGCAAAGATGTCAAAGAATTTTTTTTGCTAGAAAACGACAATGTGTATATTCCCTATAAGGACTTTGAGCGCTTAAAAAAATATTCTTTAAAAGAAAACGATATTTTGATCTCAGTAGTGGGAACAATAGGTTGTTCAGTATTAGTTAGTACCTCATCATTGCCATCAATTTTTAGCTGCAAAAGTACAGCTTTTAGGTCAAGCAAAATTGATCCCTATTATTTTTTGACTTATCTCAATTCACGCTATGGCAAAAAATTGCTGGAAAGAAATATTAGGGGTGCAGTACAGACAGGGATCAACATGGATGATCTTAAATCATTACCAATATTTATACCCGCTAAAGAAAAACAAGAAAAAGTTGCCTCATTTGTTAAGAGTGCAGAAATAGAACACAATAAATCCAAAAAATTATATTCAGATTCTGAAAATCTTCTTCTGGAAGAACTTGGTTTAAAAGATTTCCAAGTAAATGATGATCTCGCCTATGTTGTCAATCTTTTCGATGTAAAATCTGCCCACCGTTGTGATGCCGAATATTTCCAACCGAGATATAAGTTAATAGAACAAAAACTGATTAATAATTTTGGTGCTAAAAGAATCAAAGAATTGGAGTTCATAAATGTTACAACAGGTCAATATTCGGAAGAATATATCAACAGAGTCATTGGCAAGCCTTATATCCGAGGCACCGATTTAACTAACGGGACTGTGGAAATAGGAAATTTAGTCTATATAGATCCTTCGCGACAAATCCCTTCAAAAAAAGCTCGTGAGGGGGATGTGGTTGTTACACGGGTTGGAACAATTGGTATAAGCGCGAGGCTTCCCAGGGAGGTTGAAGGCGGTACGATCAGTGACAACCTCATAAGATTGCGTTTCCCGGAAGAAAAAGTAAATTCTTATTATGTCAGTCTATTTTTTAACACCGTTGGCTCCCAATTAATGATTCGAGAAAGCAGAGGGAGCGTGCAAGCAAGACTCAATCAAGAGACATTAAAAGAAATCGCTTTACCGATCCTCCCCAAACCTACCCAGCAGAAGATTGCCGATCTGGTCCGCCGATCCCACGATGCGCGGAGAAGATCAAAAGAACTCCTGGAACAGGCGAAAAAAGAAGTTGAACGACTTATTGAAAACAGGACCTCATGAAATACCGCTTTTTTCTTGATGAAACAGGCGACCACGGGTTGAGCTATATTGACAAAAATTTTCCTCTTTTTCTTCTTTGCGGATGTCTATTCCAGGAAGACGATCTCAATAAAATGGAAACCGACATTAATACCTTTAAAACCAAATACTTTAAGACAACACAGATTATCCTTCATTCACGAGAAATACGAAAGTGTGAAGGTCCATTCCAGATATTATTCAATCTGGATATCAAAGCGAGTTTCTATGCTGCTTTGAACAAGATTATCGAGAATACAACCTACAAGATCATTGGTGCAGGTATTAATAAAGAGAAGCACATAAAAAAATATGGCAAGTCTGCAAAAGACCCTTACAGCCTTTCCTTGTCCTTTATTATTGAACGGCTTATGTTTTGTTTAGACAGCTTAGACAAAAATGGAACCGTAGAAATTGAGGTAGAAGAACGTGGAAAAAAAGAGGATACATTGCTTCTCTCGCACTTCAACTCTATCCTGGACCGTGGGACATATTACATAAGCAGCCAAAGACTGAAAAAGACCATATTGAGTTTTGGATTTTATAGTAAAAAAGAGAATGTGACGGGGCTGCAAATTGCAGATTTATGTGCCTATCCGCTGGCAAGGCATCTGTTGAATCCTGAAATACCGTATATACCATTTGATATCATTGAGAAAAAAATCTATTGTAACAAAAAGGGAGAGTATAAGGGGTGGGGATTAAAGGTCTTTCCATAAAAAGCAGAAAGCCTCTCACTATGAGAGGCCTCTACCGACCGGGTGACACCCCGATCCAACATCAAACTTTAGTTAACTATATGCAATCAAAAATAATTTGTCAAGCCCTAAAATCAAGGTGAATTTAATGGACAGAGGGAGTAAAATGGAAAAGAGGATAAGGTAAAGCATGGCGCTGCATAAGGACGAGGCGATAGTCCTCTTCAAGAGGTCCTACGGGGAATCGGACAAGATCATCAGACTCTTCACGCTGTCGTCGGGGAAGGTCGCGGCGATCGCGAAGGGCGCCAATAAAAGCCAGAAGAGATTTGCCAACACCCTTGAGCCGTTTAACCATATCAGGGTTGAATATTTTGAAAAATATGGAAGAGGGATGGTGAGGATAGAAAACGCCGACATCGTTGAGACGAACAGCGGGATCGAGAAGAGCCTGAAACGGGCCTGCACAGCGGGTTTCTTCGTGGAGTTCGTCGACAGGCTGACGAAAGAAAGGGAACGGCATGACGACCTCTTCAACGTACTGGCGGAGGCGCTCCAGGGCGTCAGGGCGGCCGAGTTCAGCTATGACGATATACTCCATTACCAGCTCAGGATGCTGGAGGTCCTCGGTTTTATGCCCAACTTCCATGCCTGTGTCTATTGTGGACAGGCCATGGCGGCAGATGAGAAGATATTCTTTTCTAAGGAAAGGGGCGGTGTTCTCTGCCATAGGTGTGCGCCATCGCTTCCCCACCAGGTCTGTGCGAAAGGCGTCATAGAGGGCATCGTGTCCGTCCAGCAGGGCAACGGCAGCACCGCGCCGGGATTTCAGGCCGCCTCAGGGTGTGCGGAGAAAGGGCCGGTATACCTGAACAATGGTTTTGAGAAGGCGGCTCAGGATATTATGGAGGGCTTCATGACCTTCCATCTCGACGTGGAGTTCAAATCGTACCGGATATTGAAGGGACTTATAGCAACCAACAGTGAATAGTCGATAGTGAATAGTAGATAGCGAGAAGCATAAACCCGTAAGGCGTTAGGCGTAAATCGTGAGGGGACAAAAAATCTGTTCAACGTTCAAGGTTAAGACGAAAAGACTAAATAGACCAGATGCCGGATGCTCGTCGCTGGATACTTGTTCAAACCAGTGACAAGCAACGAGGGACAAGGCTTTCACCGTTCACTATTAACTGCCTTTATTCCACGTGTTTGCGGGGAAAGCCCGACACCGATGTCCTCATGACTGGAAGAGCCTCTTCGCCGAACGCATCACGCAGAACCTTCTTTCGGGAAATATCGATACGAGAACTACGATCCACGATTTGTTTGCGGTAGTAATCCCCTCACGACTCACGCCTTACGACTTACGGTCGACATACGATATACGATCTTTACGGACTGATTATTTTTTCTTCAGGATGACGAATCCGCCCTGTAGCCCGGTTTCGTATCGTGTTGATCTCCTCAACTCTTCCATCAGGTCATCTCCGGGATTGTCGAGGACGATCACCATCTTGCCCCCCTGTTTCAGGTAGGGTGTGCCCCTTTTGATATATGCCTTTGTCGCCTCGGCTACAGGGAAACTCTCTTCCCAGACATATTGAAGGGCAGGCTGGACAAAGATGAGATCGAACGAGTTGTGCAGGAGGAACGGGAACCCCACGTCAAAGTGGAAAAAGCCGTTGTTCCCCGCCAGTGATCTGGCATCGATGAACCAGTCCTTTTTCGTCAGGTTTTCCCAGGTAGCGTCGTCGCTGTCGAGGTTGGAGAGGACATCCTGGATCTTTTTACTGTCCACCGTTTTCGTGAAATACGTTGAGGTGATGAGATCCATTGCGTCGCGTATCCTTTCCCCGTATCGTTTGAGCTTCCTTTCGAGGTCTTCCCGTACCTGAATATCTTCCTTGATCCTGTCTGAAAGGGTGAAATAGAGTCTGTACATCTCCCTGAAGTCGTTGATGAGGTCCTGCGGATTCTTGTTGAAAAGACCCATCTGGCTTTTTGTGTCGAAATAGGCCGTCATATCTGCAATGGACATACCGATCAGGGGATTGCCGTATTTGAAATGTCTTGCCTTGGTCTTGAAGCGGTTCATTGTCATGGTTTGCAGGATATCAAGGGCAAGGTGTGAACGTTCTATGCCGTAAAGGATGTTGTCAATGATGTATCGCTTGACCAGTGTCTCATCCTCCCATTCGGCGACAAAGGTATTTTTTTCACGGTATGGAAGGACAAAGGCAAAATATGCGAGCCCTTCGATAAGGTCGCTGGCAAGATTGCCGAAATTCGGGGTCATGTCGAGGATTGTCAGTGAGAGAAGCTGCTCTTTTGTGGTATAAGCACTTTTATCGGCAAGGAAGATCTCCTCAAGGTCCGTATTCGTCTGATACCCCTTTTTGCTGAAAAGAAAGGACGAGATATCCGACACATTATGTTCGCTGATCTCATCGGGTTGCGTGTAGAGCTTTTGCGGCAGGTCCACCTTTTTCTCCAGGAGGTATGACTCGGAGTATTGCAGTTGCCTGTCCCCGAAGAGTTCTTTGAAGGAATCGATGAGTCTCGGATATACCTCGACCTTTTTTCTGGCCCCCTGTAATGATCTCTGGACAGAATCCCTCTTTTCTTTCAGGAATTCGATGAGGTAATCCCTCTCCCACTCCAGGATGTCGGGGACTGTTTTTGTCAGCCCCGTGAGGGAGAAGATTTCATAGAAGAGCTGCAGCGCGTCCCGGTCATTTTCAAACATCGCCGTTTCAAGGTCAAGCGCGAGGAGCCGTAATTCATAGTTTACGGGCCTTTTTACGAGTATCCAGTCCCGTCCGTTTGTGAGAATCCCCCAGGGGGTTTTCGATTTCTTTAAGAGATATGCGATCTGATATGTGGGTATCCTGTTCTCGAATTCGAGAAAGAAACCGGTGATGCCCTCCTGCAGGTTCCTCCCGTATCTTTTGAGGAGCAATATCCCGAGCGCCTTTGCGTAGTAATCGACGGTCCCCCAGAGCCGGGAGCTTTTGAACCTCTCTTCTTCCGATACAAAGAGTACCGCATCGGGTTCCTTTATGTGCTCCTCAAAGAACTTTGGTTTTGATTCATAGGAAAGCCCGAGGATCTTCAGGATGGGTTTTACGACGTGGATCTCAGTGTGGATCTCGCTCGCGAACTTTTTAATATCCTGAAACTTTGTGAGGATCTCCAGGAGAGACGTATGGATACTGTCTTCCGCCGGCAAGGCACGTATTTTCTGAATGGCGGAGGATGAAAAAAGGGTATTCCTTGTAATGGAACGATACATTGTGAAATAATAATAGTTTGAAACGGTTTAGTCAAGCAGAGGGGTATCTTTCTGTTCCCGATCTATCCCCATCTTCTGGATTCTTTCAATCTCTCTGAGCTTCATCCTGATGATGACGATAAGACCGATGATGCCTATCCAGAACAGCGCCAGCGCCTGGAAGATGATAAACCTGTCATAGGGCGCGGAAGGGAAGACCTCTATCGCCTTGTCCTGGGCGAAGAGGTCAAGGGCATTCGCGAAGAAGAACGAGACGGCGAAGATGATCCTTTTCATATATCCCCCTTAGCTCACAAACCCGATGATCGTCATGACGATAAAATACAGTGTGTAGAGAACACCTATCCAGGTAAAGAGGACGCTCTTCTCTCCCCGGCTTGATTTCCTGTCAAAGAAGGGGATAAGGAAGAAGAAGAGTATCCCGCATGATATGAGGATGATGGCGATCGTCTCGCCGTTTAACCCCATGATCTCGCCTGGGAATAATTTTAATGTCTGGAAGAGGAACAGGAAGTACCATTCCGGCTTGATATTCTCCGGCGCCGGTGCAAGCGGGTCTGCCTTTTTCCCTATCTCAGGGGGGAGCAGGACTGCCAGCGATACCATGATGCCCAGCACCACGAGCCAGATGATAAGGTCTTTATAAAAAAGGTTCGGAAAGAAGGGTACCTGTCTTTGAGGTTCCTTCTCAATGGACAGGGGCACACTCATACCGTGATACTGGACGAGAAGCACGTGTATGCCGATGAGAAAGAGCGTAACAAGCGGCAGGACCGATACGTGGAACGCGTAAAAACGGGTCAGCGTGTCGCCGGTTACATCGATGCCGCCCCGGAGGAATGCCTTGATAAAGCCGCCTATGACGGGAAGGTTGCCGGCACCGCCCGTCGCCACGCGGACCGCCGCGAATGCCCGTTCGTCCCAGAGGAGCAGGTAGCCGCTCAGGCCGAAAAAGATCGATATCCCAAGGAGTATGAACCCAGATACCCACAAAAGCTCCCTTGGCTTCCTGTAGGACTTAAGGAGGAGCGTGCTGAAGGCGTGGATAAAGAGGACCGTGATGGCGAGCTGCGCACCCCAGTGGTGGAGGGAGCGGAAGAACCACCCCATGTTCAGCTTGGTGACGATCTCGATGACGCTCTTGTTGGCGTGTTCGAAGTATGGGATATAGTAAAAGGCAAGCACCATGCCCGTGATGAACTGGAGGATAAAGAGGAACATGGCGATGCCGCCCGTATAGTACCAGATCTCATACTGATGGACGGGGACGAGCTTGTGTTTGACAAGCCTCCTCATCTCCTCCACGTCGTATCTCTCTTCGATCCAGTTCCTAAGCCTTTGGCAGCTCAACCTTTATCCCCTTTTTCGCAACGATGAGTTTTTCCCCTTCGGTGGTGATCTCGAAAAACTCAAGCGGTTTCGGCGGCGGACCGTCTATGTTTTTCCCGTTTTCATCGAACCAGCCCTTGTGACAGGCGCAGTAGAATTTCTTATCTTCCGGTTTGTAGGTGATGTTGCACTCCATATGTGTGCATACGCCTTTCAGGGCGCATGTTGAGCCGTTCGCTTTTTTGAAAAAAAGACCGAGTTTCCCGCCCCACGCAAAGGGCTTCACGGAGTTGGCGGGTATGTTTATAAAGTCGCCTGCCTTGAGGACCACAAAATCCGGCTCTTTTCCGAGCGTGGGGAAGGCGAATTTCAGGAGGGCATAGAGACTCCCGCCGCAAAATGCAACAAGCCATCCACCGAAGAGGGTGTTGAGAAAGGTCCTTCTCGTTACGAGGGAATAGGCGATCTTCATCTTATCCCCTTTCCGAAGAGCTTGTGCTTGATGAGCTTTTTTCTCAAGCTTACGATGGAATCGGTGGGACGGACATCCTTGGGGCAGGCCTCGATGCACCGCAATATTGTGTCGCAGCCCCAGACGCCTTTTTCGTCGTTCACTGCGTCAAGGGCGCTTGCAGGCCTTTCGTCCCTCGAATCCAGCGCAAAACGTTCGAGCTTTGCGAGGGCCGCGGGTCCCGCGTATTCCGGGTCCCTGGCGAGGACAGGACACGCCCCGTAGCAGGAGGCGCAGAGGATGCAGTTCACGAATTGATCGATGCGGCTCCGTTCCTCCTCGCTCTGCTCGATCTCCTTTTCGGGGTCGGCACTTGTCCGTATCAGGTAGGGCTTTATCTTCTCGTACATGTTCCAGAAGGGCGTCATGTCCACCACGAGGTCTTTTATGATCTCGAAGTTCGGGAGGGGCTCGAGGACGATCGTGTTTGATCCGAAGGTTGCGACCTGGGTCCTGCACGCGAGGTCTATCTTCCCGTTGATCACCATGGCGCAGGAGCCGCACACGGCGGATCTACAGGATGAGCGGAACGAAAGGGTCCCGTCTATCTCGTCCCTGATGCGGAGGAGGACCCCGAGGACCGTCAAGCCGGTCAGTACCTTTATGCGGTATGTTTCAAAAAAGGGCTCTGCCTCCGGTTCCTTCGCGTCATACCGCAGGATCTTGAATGTATATTCGCTTGCGGTTATCAATATTTCCTCTCCATCGGCTGGTATTTCGTTATCATGACCTTCTTGGAGGAGATGACGGGCTCGCCGTCCTTGCCTATCTTCGCGATCGTATGTTTAAGCCAGTCGGTATCGTTCCTTGCGTTGAAGTCTCTCCTGAAATGCGCTCCCCTGCTCTCTTCTCTGAGGTGTGCCCCCAGCGCAATGGTGTGGGCCACATCGAGCATGTATTCGAGCTCGACGGCATTCAGGAGTTCATGGTTCATATGGAGCTTGGGCGATGAAACGTGCACGTGCCTGTACCGCTCTTTCGCTGCTTCGATATTTTTCAGGGCCTGGGCAAGCTCCTCTTTCTTCCTGAATATGCCTACAAGGCTGCTCATCGTCTTGCTCAGGTCCGCGAGGATCGTGTACGGTTTTTCTTTCCCTTCACGGATCAATCCGTGTATCTTCTTTTCCATCTCCTCTTTTCTGCTCATGAGGAGGCCTTCATCCGTCTTTATCTCACCGTTCTGGAGATATTCATCGATGGCAAAGGATGCCAGCTTCCCGAAGACGATCGTTTCGAGCAGGGAATTGCCGCCAAGCCTGTTTGCCCCGTGGACGCTTACGCAGGCGCATTCCCCGGCGCCATAAAATCCCTTCACGTCGGTCTCGCATCTCTCGTTGGTGTCTATGCCGCCCATGGAATAGTGCTGGCAGGGCATGATCGGGATCGGTTCCAGTATCGGGTCGATCCCGATAAAATCTAAGCATATGTTCCGGATCCCCGGCAGCCTTGCCAGTATCTTTTCTGCGCCAAGGTGGCGCAAATCAAGGTTGATATATTTGCCGAGGGGATGCTCAAGCCCTCTCCCCTCATCGATCTCCGTCTGGATGCTCCTCGATACGATATCCCGCGGGGCGAGCTCCATCGCATTCGGCACATAACGCTTCATGAACCTCTCGCCGTCCTTGTTTGTGAGATATCCGCCCTCGCCGCGGCACGCCTCTGTCATGAGGATGTTCGTGCCGATCAAGGCGGTGGGATGGAACTGCACGAATTCCATGTCCTTTATGGGGACACCAGCCTTATAGGCGATCCCGATGCCGCTGCCCGTATTGATGAGGGCATTGGTGGAATAGAAGTATACCCTCCCGTATCCACCCGTTGCAAAGAGGGTCGCCTTCGCACGGATCGGGACGATCTCCCCGTTCTTGAGATCGAAGGCAATGACGCCGTGGCATTGGCCTCCATCGTTTACAAGGGCGATGACGAACCATTCGGGATAGACCTTCACCCCTTTAAAGACGGACCTCTCATAGAGCGTGTTGAGCAGGACATGGCCCGTGAGGTCCGTTGAGAAGCACGTCCTCGGATACCCGGCGCCGCCGAAGGGTCTCTGGGCAATGGAACCGTCGGGGAAACGGCTGAAGGGACATCCCCAGTGTTCCATCTCATAGACGACCTTGATGGCCTCCTGGCACATAAGTTCGGCTGCGTCCTGGTCGGCAAGGTAATCACTGCCCTTGACCGTGTCAAAGGTGTGTTTTTCCCAGGTATCATCCTTGCCGTTTGGATTGTTTGCGAGCGCCGCGTTTATTCCGCCCTGTGCGGCGATCGAATGGGACCGTATGGGATAGACCTTTGAAAGAAGCCCTACGTCATACTTATCGCACAAACCGACTGCTGCCCGGAGTCCGGCGAGGCCGCCGCCAACAATGAGTACATCGTGATAGAGCATCATTACGACATCAAAAAGTAGATATAGATCAAAAAGGCCGAAAGGATGGATGCACAGACGTTCGACGCGAGAAATAACCTTTTTTCGTTTCTATAACCCATATCCATAATGATCGTCCGTATGCCGTATATGCTGTGAAAGGTGAAGAGGATGAGGATCAGGACATCGATGATCGGCTGCCTGTGGAGGCTCAATGCCCAATCCGGTTTCTTGTCTTTCGTGAAGAGAAAGAAGCTTGTAAAGATCTTTATCCCGAAAAGGACAATGAGCGAAACACCGCTGATCCTATGAAAGAGCCAGATAAACATGCATCTTTAGCATTACAACAAGGATGTATTTTTTGTCAAGAAAAATTTCGTACGAATTATCGGTAACCGCATAAAAATATCTTGACTTTTAAGGGTCGGCAAACGAATAATTAAAAGACATCGGGGGTTTGTAAAATAAGATTGCCGGATTAATTGGGAGACCATCGTGGAAGAAAACATGCAAAAAACAGAAGACGACGAGATCAATCTCCTCGATTACCTGATCGTCCTTGCAAAACACAAGAAACTCATCATCTATACGACACTTGTGCTTATGGTGATCACGGCAATATACAGCCTCATTTTATCACCCGTCTATAAAGCAGAGACAAAGATACTCCCGCCGCAGCAGAGCAGCTCCGGCATGGCATCGCAGCTTTTGAGCCAGCTTGGAGGGGCGGCGGGTTTCGTCAGCGGCGTAATGCCGTTCAGGACCCCCAGCGACCTCTATGTGGGATTGATCAAAAGCAATACGGTCCTTGACAGGATGATCGACAGGTTCAGTCTCATGTCCCTCTATAAGATAAAGTTTCGGGAAGTGGCGAGGCAATCCCTGTCAAATCGCCTCAAGGTGACAGACGAGAAAAAGAGCGGCATCATAACCATCGGTGTGGAAGACAAAAACCCGAAGAGGGCGGCAGATATGGCAAATGCCTTTGTGGAAGAGTTGCGAAGGCTGACAAGGGGTCTTGCCGTCTCAGAGGCAAGCCAGAGAAGGCTGTTCTTTGAAGAGCAGCTTGAGGATGTAAAGAAGGGACTCGCAAAATCGGAAGAGGCGATGAGAGGGTTCCAGGAAAAGACGGGTGTCCTGAAGATAGAGGAGCAGGCAAAGGCGGTCATTGAAGGCATGGCGCACCTGAGGGCACAGATCGCAGCCAAAGAGGTGGAACTCCGGGTGATGAGGACATACTCAACGGAGAACAACCCTGACGTGAAGAAGACAGAGGCAGCGATCAACGGAATGAGGGCCGAACTCGCCAAGCTCGAGAAGCGGAAAGGCGACGGCTACGATCCCCTGATGCCGACAGGGAGAATGCCCGAGGTCGGGACGGAATATGTACGGAGACTGAGAGATCTCAAGTTCAACGAGACCCTCTATGAACTCCTTCTGAAACAATACGAGGCGGCGAAACTCGACGAGGCAAAGGATGCAACGATCATCCAGGTGATCGATAAGGCCGAACCCCCTGAACAGAGGATAAAACCGAAACGGAGGCAGATGGTAATGATCGCCGGCTTCGTAGGTCTTTTCCTTTCCATCTTCGCGGCATTCTTTCTCGAGTATATAGAGAAATCTTCTCTGAATCAGGAAAACAGACAACGGCTTAATACGCTGAAAGGATATATCAATGTTAAACGGGAAGACCTCACGCTGCAAAGGCTGATCCGTAGACGCAACAAAGGGCAGGATTCATAATATAACGTGAATGAAATGAGGTGTTGGGAATGATATTTGTAAAACGTGTTTTTCTTGTAATGTTTTCGCTGATCCTGGCCGGTTCCGTATGTGCTCAAATCACAACGCCGGGGGGTCTGACCTCAACCCCTACGCAACAGATAGTGATCCAGCAACCACCGTTGCAAACGCCGCCGCCGGAACCGCCGCAACAGCCGCAACAGCCCTTGCCGCCACGTACCGAACGGTCATCAGACTTTGAGCAATTTATTACCGACAAGGCGATAGAGATCAGTGAGGCCCAGTTTGATATCTTAAAAAAGCTCGATGGCGTGAGCTTCCAGTACTCACCGCGCAATATTATACGGGACAGGATAGTCGTGCCGGTCCGGATAGTCAAGGCAGGACAGGCCAGGAACATTGTCGATGCAGGGTTTATTACCGGTACGCCGGTCGCACTTTCAAATGCATTCAAGCTCGTTGGGATCAAGAGCCCTGTTTCCGTCTCTACCGAGATCGAACAATTCGGATACGAACTGTTCAGACAGTCCCCGTCTGCCTTCATGCCCTCATACAGGGTGCCGGTAGGACCGGATTACGTTATCGGTCCCGGGGATGAGATCAAGATAAACTTATGGGGAAATATCGAAGGACAATTCAACACCGTAGTCGACAGGGATGGTCACATCAACCTTCCCAAGGCAGGTACCATCGGCGTTACCGGGCTCACGTTTAAAGAACTGAAAGAGCTTCTTCTGAAAGAGCTTTCTAAATACTATACGAATTTCGAGATGAATGTCAGTATGGGCGCCCTGAGGACGATCCGTGTCTATCTTGTCGGTAATGCCGAACGTCCCGGGAGCTATGCCGTCTCTTCGTTATCCACCCTCGTGAACGCCCTTTTTGAATCCGGGGGGGCAAGCAAGACCGGAAGCCTGAGGGATATTCAGCTTAAGAGGGGTGGCAAGGTCGTTGTCCATTTTGATGCATATGATTTGCTTCTGAGGGGCGATAAGACAAAGGACGTAAGGCTTGTCTCCGAGGACGTAATCTATATTCCGCCTGTGGGTCCCCTCGTTGCAATCGCCGGCAGCGTTAATAACCCGGCAATTTATGAGCTAAAAAATGAAAAGACCATTTCCCAGGTTATTGAAATGGCCGGAGGCCTGAATGCCGTTGCTTTTCATGGAAGGGTGCAGATAGAAAGGATCGTGGATAACAACCGGCAGGTTGTTTTCGAGTCGGATCTGAGTGACGCCAAGACCAAAGAAATGACGTTACGGCCCGGCGATATGGTCAAGGTCTACCAGGTTATTCAGGACAAACGGACGATAAGACTTTCAGGGGCAGTACAGAGAGAGGGCGCCTACGGGTTCACCCCCGGTATGACTGTCAGAGACCTTATTAATATGTCAGGGGGTCTGAAATATTATGCATACACAAAAGAGGCTGAGCTCACGAGACTCTCTGTTCTGGAGACAGGACCAAAGACCGAAAAGATCTCCATTGACCTTGAAAAGGCCCTCAGCGGGGACAAACAGAGCAACATCACCCTTCAGGAAAACGATTACATCTTCATCCGTCCTGTACCGGAATGGCAGACCAATGTGACGATAACCGTTCAGGGTGAGGTAAAGTTTCCCGGTACATATCCGATAGGCAAGGGGGAAAGGCTTGCCTCGGTCCTGGAGCGGGCCGGCGGATATACGGACAGGGCCTATTTAAGGGGCGCTATCTTTACGAGAGAAAGGGTGAGGGAACTCCAGCAGAAAAATCTCGACGAACTCGTTTCCCGACTTGAAAGAGAGATCCTTTCAGTGAGTTCAGGACAGATCGCGACTGCCACCACGCAGGAAGATATTCAGGCGAGGAAGGCAGAGACAGAGCAGAAACAGAAGTTCATCGAATCGCTGAAAAGATTGCGGGCAACGGGCAGGTTGACCATAAGGCTCGGGCACCTCAGGCTCCTGAAGGGCAGTGAATACGATATCGAGCTTGAAGATGGCGACAACCTCTACATCCCCATGCAGAACAATGTTGTAAACGTCGCGGGCTCTGTCATGACCCAGGGTAGTTTTGTGTACTCTGAAAATCTCAGCTACAAGGATTACATAGACATGTCGGGCGGATATACACGGTATGCGGATGAGAGCAACATCTATATCCTGAAGGTGGACGGTTCCGCAATGAAACCCAGGGGGTCGGTCTTCTGGAATTCCAACCGGTCCAGATGGGAGCTGACCGCATTTGGTGAGACGATCAAAGAGGTGGAACCCGGCGATACCGTTGTCGTGCCCGAGAAGATTGAGCGGGTGGCATGGCTCAGAGATATAAAGGATATCACACAGATCCTTGCCAATGTTGCCCTCACCGCCGGCGTGTTCAAGGCGCTCTATTAGCCGGGAACCACGAACGGGTATGGATACATGTATTCCCACTCCATTGACAGGCAATAGTGCAGAACGTTCTCCATAAGTCCCGTTTGATTTTTTTGTTCTTGTTGTTGCTCTCCGCTCTCCGCTCCCCGCTCCCCGCCGATCTTTATGCTGATAACGAGCCCTTTACCTATCCCTCGAATCAGGGTTTTACGGGCATCATGGAGGTACCCACGGCAAGGGTCATGAGGGAAAACCATTACCGTATGGGGGCGAGCCAGATACACCCTTATCGATACTACTATGTTGCATTCAGCCCGCTTAAAGGGATTGAGATTGACGGGAGGGTAACGGAGATCATCGGAGTGAAGGCGAGCCCGGGAAACCCTTACTGGAGCGGATATGGGAACCAAAAGGATAAATATTTCGGATTCAAGTACCAGTTCGTAAAGGAAGACAAGGTTGCCCCTGCTATTGCGCTGAGCATCATGGACCCCCACGGTACGAGGGTCTACCCGTCACAATCCATCATTGCAAGCAAACAGCTCTATCCATTTGATTTTACACTTGGTTTCGGCAATGGGAGGTTCGGAAAGACCCAATTGCCGTCTCAGGGAGAAGGGTTCCAGATCGAGCTTTTCAGTAACCCCAGGAGCTGGTTAAAGGATTCGCAATTCTTCGGGGGTATCCAGTGGGCCATCTCCGATCACTATGCACTGATGGTTGAGTACAGCCCCATTAAGTACCACGAACAGACGCGGGACCCTGCACAGGCAAAATACTTTCAGGACCCAGTGCCTTCCCAATATAATTACGGTCTCCGCTGGAAGCCTTTCAGGTTTGCGGAGGTGGATGTGAGTTATCAAAGGGGAGAGGAGTTCGGGATAAACCTTTCGATGGATTTTGACATAGGCCAGCCCATCATTCCCATCTATGACCCGGCATACAGAGAAAGGCAGGAGGACAAGTCAGCCCCGGTAAACAAACGGTTGACAATGGCGCTGAATAGATCGGGCTTCAGCAGTATAGGGATATTGATCGACAGGAACGACCTGTGGATAAGGGCGCAGAATGATAAATACTATTACAGCACCAGGGCGATAGGGGCCATTACAAAGATCGTCAATGAGATTGTCCCGAACCAGATCCAGAATATCCATATTACCCTTACCGATAATGGAATACCGATCTTTGAACTCGATACGACTAAATCAGATATTGCAGAATTTTACAGGGATAAACTGACGGCGAACCAGTTTTTTTACCTATCCAAGATCGATACGGCAATAGGCAGGGCGCCGGATGTACCCATCGAGCATAAAAAACCCTTTGATTATACTATCAAACCATCTCTGCAGACATTCCTCAATGACCCGTCGGGGTTTTTTAAATACCGGTTCGGCGCTGAGGCGTTGGTAAGTTATCGACCCTGGGGGGGCGGTTCCTTCGTGGTGGGCCCCGGGGTCTATCTCCTCAACAATATTTCAACGGTGAATGAGCCGTCACCGGATGCCGTTAGAAGCGATATCATTGATTATCAAAGGAAACGGTTCGCCCTGCCGAGACTCCTGTTTAACCAGGTCTACAAGACAAACAATGAGGTCTACGGAAGATTTTCGGCAGGATTCCTGGAGATCGAGTATGGAGGGTTTGACGGTGAGATCGCTAAGCCTTTGAAAAATGGCAGGTTTATTGTTGGGTTGGGCGGGACGCTGGCGAAGAAAAGGGACCCCGATTCGGTCTTCGCGTTTAAGGACGATGACAGGAGAACCTATTATACCTCCTTTGCGAATGTGCGCCTCAATGTGCCCGAATATGACCTCGCATTCGATGCAAAGACCGGAAGGTTTCTGGGGGGTGATTTCGGGTCGCGGTTCAGCGTCTCCAAGTTCATCAACGGCGTAATCCTTACTGCATGGTACAGCGTGACAGACACGTCGGGCTTTCGCGATAGTTACAACAGGGGCTACCATGATAAAGGTATTGCCCTTGTGATACCCTTCAGGCTGTTAAGCGGCAGGGACTCAAAGACGAACTTCAACTATGCTGTTTCTCCTTGGACAAGGGATGCTGCGCAGGACATAAACCATTATAATCCTTTGTTTGATTTTATCGGACGGAACCTCAAGATATTCCTTGACAGGGATAGGGACATGATATATAAATGACGAATAAACCTTGTATTACAATACTTGATGGGAGGTGTTTCAAAATGAAAGGTTTTAGGAAGTTTGCAGTTTTTTTCGTTGCTCTGTTATTTGTAGCAGGCTTTATTATTCCGCCAACGATTTATGCACAGGCGGCTGAAGGCGCAGCAGGCGGAGGCGCAGCAGGCGGAGGCGGAGGAGCCGGCGCAGCGGGTGCAGGCGGAGGGGCCGGCGCAGGCGCGGCAGGTGCAGGCGGAGGAGCCAGCGCAGCGGGAGCCGGGGCGGCAGGTGCAGGCGCGGCAGGGACTGCGGCAGGCGCAGGTGCTGTGGCAGGCACCACAAGCGGCACCATTGCAGCGGCAGCAGTAGGCGCAGCAGCATTAGCGGCCGGTGTTGCAGCCGCGTCGAGCAGCAGCAGTGGCGGAGAGACAACACCAACAACACACCATCATTAAAATAGAAGTTTTTATTATTTTTTAATTTAGATAGTAAGGCTGGAAATACTTTCCAGCCTTAATCTTTCCGATGAAAAAGACTGCCATAACAATATTTATTGTCATGTTCACGATCGTGTTTTCATTGAACGGTTATTGCCAGAAACCCGGCGGTGAGCAGGACCGGATACTCATTGCAGCGGAATCAATATTCAAGGCAATGAAAAAGAGGGATTATCCGAAGATATGGTCTCTCCTGACGAATGTCTCAAAGAATTACATCGTTGACGATATCCTAAAGGAGGAGTCCAGAAGGGGTGGGCAGTATTCGAAAGAGGCGATACATGATGATCTCGCAAAGGGCGGCGGATTGGCAAAGGCGTACTGGAACAGCTATCTCGAGGTTTTCAATCCCGATATCATATTGGAACAGAGTAAATGGGAGATGGGGGAGGTTGAAAAAGAGCGGGCCGAGATTATCATAAAGTACAAAAAATCCGACAGACCTGCACGGTTACAAATGTTGAAAGAAAACGGGATATGGAAAGTAGGTCTTGAAGAGACCTTCCGGCCTACCCGGCGATAGTATTTATAATCAATACAGATGAATATGCAGGAGAGGATGTAATGGCCGACTACGACGACGAGAGACCGGACTGGAGAGAGCTCGACAGAAGAAAAGACAGAAGCGGGTTCTATGGCAGGCAGGAAAAAGGTGAAAAGGGTGCTAAAAAGGAAGGACCGAAAAACAGATGGCAGTCGGGCAGGGTAAAAAACGCGCTGGACAGGATCTTCCTTGGCGACAAAGGCACTCCTGAACATGATAAACTGTATAACAGGCTCCATGGTGCCTACGGCTCTGGGACCTTTCTGAAACACGTAAATACATATATTAAAAAATATGGGCTGCCTGATGATGCCCCAACCCTTTTGCTCATACTCGATACAAAGGATGAAGGGATTGTGACGGAAGCTATAGAGAAATTAAAAGCGGCCTACGGCTCGCTACAGGCAAGACAGAGAGAAGACGTAAGAAGAAAGTTGTCGATCCTTGCCGTGGTTGACAGATCGCAAGAGATACGGAGACAGGCCGGGGAGGCCTTGGAGGAACTCGGACAGTAAAAGCATTTTCCGTATATCGTATATAGTAGTTCGTATATCGGACAAAACAAATTACAAAGCGCCAATCTCCTCGCACTTTATGTTTTTTCTCTAACGCCCTATAAGCTCGATATACGATATACGAATTACGATATACATGTTCTATTTATTTTCCATGACAAAGCGCCTGTACGATCTGTCATAGGAGCGTTCGCCTTCTTTTGAGAAGAAACAGCCCGGTATCTGCTTCATCTTTCTGTGGTATGCGACACATTCGCAGCACTTGCCTTTTCTGCTGCATCCTTCATAGGTGCACGTGCATGACTCTTTGTTCTTTTCGATAGTACATTCCATCACCGTTCTCCTTTATAAAAATTTACGCTCATTCAAGCTCCAGGCTAATATCGTGAAGAGTGAAACGTGGGACGTAAGAAGTTTGCAACATTTCACATTTTATCTTTCACATTTCACGGCATTCATCGCCTTACGTCTCACGACTTACGTTGCTCTTTCGGACTTAGCCGTGATCAGTGTGTTTGAACCGTCGGGGATAATACAGCAGACCTTCCTCTTGCCGTCATCGGCAGCCGCGACCGCGTCTTCTACACTCTTTTTCGGGATAAGCCCCATCTTCCTTACTGATTCGTCGTTGAGGTCCGATACGAAGAATATGCTGCATTGTTCCGCCTTACGGCGCGTTGCATAGGCGGTCTGTGCGTAAACCTTATCGCTTTTCCTTGCGTGGGGCTCCATGTCTGCCGAGAGACCATGGTCAAACCATTTCAGGAAATCAGCGTTCCCGAGCCCGTCTTCGCACCTCCCTGTAACGATAACGATGCCGTTGTCCTTTACCGCACCCATCGCATGCTCGATGGCCTTGTGAGACTGGATGAAGTTGATGTCCTTGGGAAACCCGCCTGAGCTTACGATCACGACATCGGCCTTCTCCTTAATAACGGCCTCGAAATGTTCCTTGTACCAGGCACAGCCTGCCTCATGGGCACTTTTGATGTTGCCTGCAAAGATGTTAAGAAAGTTTTTTTTGTCGTCAAGGACCGTATTGATGAGAAACAGGGGGGTCCTGATGAGCGCAATACCCTCCATGATCTCTTCATGCATGGGATTTCCCTTGAGGACCCCGGAGCATGCCGACTCGTGCTTGCCGGGACTGTCCTTTTTGAAAACCTGCCTGTGGATGCCGAGGATCGTATCATAGCCGGCTATGCCGGGGAATATGGACTTTCTTCCGCCGCCGAATCCGGCGAGATAATGGAAATTGATGGAGCCCGTGACAATTGCCGCATCGGCCCGGAACAGGGCGGAGTTGAGGAGAACCTCAAGTCCAGAGGACGTCCTGCCTACCGGCATCAGTTGATTGTTGTCGTAACAGTCGTGATCAAAAGAGGGAACCTTTTCGTAGATCGCCCGGGACAGCAACCCCTTCTTCTCGTCTTCGGTCTGTTTTCTATGGTTTCCCAGGGCAAAGATGATCTGTGCGCTGATGCCTTCGGGAAACCGTTCAAACAGTATTGGCAGCACACGTTCCATGCCTGCATAGCGGGTTACATCAGGGACAATGATGAGAATGTTTTTAAACCTGTTGATCCAGTCCGCAAAGGGCCTCTCGCCGATGGGGCTTTCAAGGGAATCCTGCAGGGCATCTTCGAGGGGTACCGGTTGAGGCTCCCTGTGGTGTATTACCTTTGTCTCCCAGTTTGCAGGAGGCTGGAAGGATACCGTACCCTTTCCGTATTTCAGACTGTATGTGGACATAAAGCTTACAGCTATCAGCTTACAGCTATCAGCTAATGTGTATTGAGGTCTTTTTTGCTGAAAGCTGATAGCTGACGGCTGATAGCTTAATTTATTTCCTTATGCTGTAAAATACCTCTTTACCGCCGAATACAGCCAGGTCTCCCAGTTCATCCTCGATCCTCATAAGCTGGTTGTACTTCGCGATCCTTTCGCTCCGTGATGCAGAGCCCGTTTTGATCTGCCCCACGTTGGTTGCAACGGCGAGGTCTGCTATGAAGGTATCTTCTGTCTCGCCGGACCGGTGTGAAATGACACAGGTGTAGCCTGCGCGCTTCGCCAGTTCGATGGTGGTCAGCGTTTCAGTGAGCGTCCCTATCTGGTTGAGCTTTATAAGGATGCTGTTTGCGATGCCTTTTTTGATCCCTTCAGCAAAGATCTTCGGATTGGTAACGAAGATGTCGTCGCCGACGATCTGGATCTTTGAGGCGCAACGGTCGGTGAAGGCCTTCCATCCTTTCCAGTCGTTTTGCGCGAGCCCGTCTTCTATGGAGACTATAGGGTAATCACCGATGATCGATTCATAGAAATCGATCAGCTTGTTGCCGTCCCATATGTTCTTGTCGATATGGTATTTCCCCTTTTTGTAAAATTCACTTGCGGCCGCATCCAGGGCGATGAATACGTCTTTGCCGGCCTTGTACCCGGCCTTTCCTATGGCGACCATCAACAGGTCAAGGGCCTCTTTGGTCGATGATATCTGCGGGGCAAAACCGCCCTCGTCGCCGACACCCGTTACATGCCCCTTGTCTTTCAGCACGCCTTTCAGTGTATGGAATATCTCGGCGCCCATCCTGATAGCCTCTTTAAAACAATCCGTACCTGCCGGGACGATCATGAATTCCTGTACGTCAAGGTCATTCTGGGCATGCGCACCGCCGTTGATAACGTTCATCATCGGCACGGGAAGCTCGCGGCCCCTGATACCGCCTATATATTGATAGAGCGGGATATCGAGATATTCCGCCGATGCCCTGGCGAGGGCCATGGATACGCCGAGGATCGCATTTGCTCCGAGCTTGCTTTTGTTCTCTGTTCCATCAAGCTCGATGAGGAGGTTATCGATATAGGCCTGATCGATTGCATCGAGACCTTTTATCTCGGGTGCGATGGAATTATTCACGTTATCGACCGCCTTCAGAACCCCTTTGCCTTTATATCTTTTGGCATCACCGTCCCTGAGTTCGAGAGCCTCCCTTTCCCCTGTAGAGGCACCGGAAGGGACAATCGCCCTTCCCACAATACCGCTCTCAAGGGTTATCTCTACCTCAACGGTCGGATTTCCCCTGCTGTCGAGCACTTCCCTTGCAAAGACATCGTATATCGTCGACATGATTACCTCCATTATTTTTTTATATGAGGGATGCTTAGCCTGTTATGGGAGAATACCACAGGAGCAATAAACCTTCAAACATTTTGTACCATGGTGTGTGCCGGTGTGCAAGGAGAATGGAACGCCGGTATATTTAAACCGTGATAAACATCACATACATTGCATTTTTTATTGCATATATAATACGGAAAAGGTTATCACAATATAATCAACGGATAGGAGGTGAGGATATGGCAAAGAAGACCCTTATATATTATCTTGCGATAGCGATGTTCGTTATCGGGATCGTGCCCCGCGTAGAGGCTGCCTTTGTGCCGTCGCAAGCGATAGCGCTGCCGGCAGCGGACAGGGCAGAGGATCTTGGCAGGATCCAGACAGTCCTCGAATCGAAACTTGTTAAGCAGCGGCTTCAGGATCTTGGTTTCGCAGCCGATGAGATCAATGCAAGACTTTCCCAGATGAGCGACCAGCAGATCCATAGCTTTGCACAGCAGCTTGATGATCTCAGGGTTGGGAAAGACGGCCTGGGTGTAGTTATCGCGGTGCTGCTTATCATTATACTCGTCATAGTAATGATCAACCTGACAACCGGTCACAGGGTTGTGGTGACACCGTAAACCTTTTGCTGATCAGGTCCGGGCGCTTCGCACAGAAGTCCCGGACCTTTTTTGTTATGGAAAAGCGAAGATTTCTCCCAATTTTTATCCTCTTGTTCCTCTTAGGATGCAGCACGGCGAATCCCCCCGTTCCTCCTGTTGATGCGGTGCTGCTGCGCGGCGTCCCGTTTTTCAGACAGGACGATTTTCAATGCGGACCCTCTGCCCTTGCGACGGTGATACATTACTGGTACATCAAAAAGAATATCGACAGAAGACCTTCCTATGATGATATTGCGGCTGCGGTCTACAGCCCCTCGGCGCGCGGGGTCCTCGGTATCGATCTTGAGCTCTATGCAAAAAGGCTTGGCTTTGATGCGACGCAGTATTCAGGGAGCGTCGCGGACATCAGGGACAATATAAACAAAGAGGTCCCTTTGATAATCCTCGTGGATTATGGTTTCCTTATGTATCAGGGCAATCATTTTATGGTGACGACGGGATATACCAACGACGGCATCGTGGTAAATTCGGGAAGGAAGCAGAACGAGATTATCCCCGATGGGGAACTGGAGAAGATATGGCAAAAGACAGGCTACTGGTCGCTGCGCATACAGCCGTCATCGTAGCGTTCCTGGCAATATCCTTAAGCTCATGCAGCCTGCCGAGGATTATCGTGCTCCGCGACCCGCTGACCCCGGAAGAGCATATCAACCTCGGGGTGAGTTATGAAAAGAACGGTGAGCTTGACGCTGCGCTGAAGGAATACGAGACGGCGTCAAAGAAGACCCCCATTGCATACCTCTATGCGGGGAATATCTATCTTCAGAAAAGGCTCTATAAAGAGGCGGAAAACAATTACATGATTGCCATCGACAAGACAAAGGACCCGCGCGCTTACAACAACCTCGCCTGGCTTTATTTTACTCAGGATACAAGGCTTGAGGAGGCGGAGAAACTCGCCAGGAAGGCCGTGGAGCTGTCTCCTGATTCGCAGGATTTCAGGGATACGCTGGATAAGATCGTTGAAAAACGGGAGTCAACAGTCCCGCGGGAGACACAGGATAAATCAGCAGATCCTCGGTAGCGGCGCCCCGGCAAGCATCTGCAGACGTCTTGTGCCGCCGAGACCGGTCTTGAGGTAGAGATCGCCCCTTCCTTCATCAACTCTGCCGATGACAGAGGCCTGTCCGGCGCCCCATTGTTCCCGCAAATATGCTACTATCGGCCCTGCCTCTTTTTCCGAGACGATGGCGAGGAACTTGCCTTCGTTGGCAAGGTAAAGGGGATCGAGCCCGAGTGTCTCACAGACTCCCTTCACCTCGTCGTCAACAGGTATGGATGCCGCGTCGAGCCGGATGTCTTTCATTGCGGAAACCGCTGTCTCTTTGGCATTTGTCGCAAGACCTCCCCTTGTGAGGTCCCGCATGAACTTGATGCCCCTGAACCGTTTTAACAGGGCTTCCGTCACGCCGTTAAGAGGCGCACAGTCGGTGTAGATCTTTGTTTTGAAACTGAAGGATTCCCGTGCGAGGAGGATCGAAAGGCCATGGTTGCCGAGAGGGCCGTTGATAATCATTATATCCCCCGGCTCGATACGGTGATAGCCGACGTCGGCCTCCGGCAGGAGATGACCCACCCCGGTCGTGGTGATGAAGATCTTGTCCGCCTGTCCCCGCCCCACAACCTTCGTATCGCCTGCGATGATGGAGACGCCCGCCTCTCGACAGGTGTCCGCCATTGAGGCGATAATCCTTTCCAGGTCGGCGAGGGCAAACCCTTCTTCAATGATAAAGGACGCTGTGAGATAGAGCGGTTTTGCGCCGCTCACCGCCAGGTCGTTGACCGTCCCGCATATGGCGAGTTTCCCGATATCACCGCCGGGGAAGAATATGGGATCGACCACGAAGGCATCGGTGGTGACCGCCATGGAACCGGCCTGCATCTTAAACAGGGCCGCATCGCTCAACGGCGCGAGGAGGTCATTCCGGAAGCAGGGTAAAAAATATTTCTCCAGCAGCTGGTGGGTAAGAAGCCCGCCGTCGCCGTGGGCCAAAAGGATAATATCGGTCTGTTTTGTCACCTGTCATATACCTCTTAATCATATAGTTGCGTAAATCTCATACCTGTCCCTTACCCTCTTTTCCCCGACTGTTGATTCCCGACTGTTTATCGGTACTGGTAATATGCCGCACAGGCGCCTTCAGTGGAGACCATGCAGGGCCCGACAGGATTGACGGGAGTACAGACGGAAGAGAACAACGGACAATCGTCAGGCCTCAGTTTCCCCCGCAGGACCTCTCCGCAGGAGCAGCCTTCGGGCGGTGAAGACGGTGGCACCTCAACGGGAAATCTTATCCGCGCATCATGGGCTGCATATTCGGCCTTAAGCCTGAGGCCGCTTCCGGGGATCGATCCGAAGCCGCGCCACGAGACGTCGGAAGGGTCGAAGCATCTCTTCATGATCTCCTGTGCCTTTATATTGCCGTCCTCATGGACGAGACGCCGGTAACCGTTTATCGTCTCCACCCTGTTGTCCATGATCTGCTTGAGCAGGAGATATATGGCCCCCATAACATCGATCTCTTCAAACCCTCCTATCACGGCGGACAGCCGGTAATCCGAAGAGATAAAATCGAAGGCCTTTCTGCCGGTGATTGTGCAGACGTGGCCGGGCAGTATGAAGCCGTCTATCTTTTGCTCAGGGTCGTTGAGAAGGGCCTTCATTGCCGGGGGGACGACTTTGTGTACGGAGAAGAGGGAATAATTTTTTATCCCTGCCGCCATTGCCTCAAGAAGACTTAACGCAATGGCAGGGATGGTTGTCTCGAAACCTACACCGAGAAAGACGACCTCCTTGTCGGGATGTCCGGCGGCATAGGTTACTGCCTCTCTCGGGGAATAGAACGTCTCCACGCGGGCGCCCCGCGCACGCTCCTGCTCTAAGGAAGAGTAGGTGCCGGGGACCCTTATCATATCGCCGAAGGTGGCTATAACCGTATCGGGTAATCGGGAAAGGGCTATGATCGTATCGATATCGACCTGATCGGTGACACAGACAGGACAGCCGGGGCCGCTCCTTAATTCCATGTGATCGGCGAGGATGTCCCTCAGGCCGCTCTTCGATATAACGGTGGTGTGCGTGCCGCAGACCTCCATGAACATTATCTTGCGCCCGATCCTGTCGTTTACCTGCCCGGACAGTTGCAAAAGTCTTTTAAGGAATCTTTTATTGAATTCGGAACCCATGTCGAGCCTTGACACCCGTTTTAAGTGTTGGTAATCTCTTCAAGCATTTTCAGCGTATCCTGCGCCTCTTCCCGGTCGATCTTTCCGATTGCGTACCCTGCATGGACCATAAGGTAATCGCCGGGAGCCAACTCTTCAGCTACCAGTTGAGTATAGACCTTGTTCTGCACCCCGTAGCACTCGATGACGGCCCACTGTTCCTCTTCATTCAGCTCGATGATCTTTCCCGGTATTCCCAGACACACTTATATATTACCCCCGTTGCCTTCCGTCTCTCCGTCCTCTGCCCTTTGTTCTGCCGTGTTGTTCTTTATGTCTCCAGTGTGCAACCATTGCCTGCCCGAGGGATATGCATCCGTCGTTTGGAGGCAGCAGGCGGTGATAGTATACATCAAAACCCTTGCCCCGGAGTATTCTTTTCGTCATCATGAGGAGGTACCGGTTATGCCAGGTGCCGCCGCTGAGGACGACCTTCCGCAGACCTCTCTCCGCGCGTATCCTCTCCGCCGTATCCGCGATAATGCGGACAAGGGTATTATGAAACCGCGCAGATATCCTCTCCGCCGGGACGCCTGATATGGAGTCGGCCACGACACCTTCCAGTATCCCGTCAGGCATGATCGCGTCCTGCTCGACGCTGTACCCGTAGATGCCCTCCAGGGGTCCCTTTTCCATATCATCCGCCAGTTCCGCAAGTTCGATCGCGGCCTGACCTTCATAGGTATTTTCGCGGCAGACGCCGAGTATTGCCGACACCGCATCAAAGATCCTCCCGCAGCCGCAGGCGAGGGGCGCGTTGAACCGCTTCGCAACGATCTCTTCGACAATACCTGTATCTTTGTCCCTGAACAGTCGCGCCGCGTATTCCCTCCCCCTGTCGCCGAGGAAGGTGACGAGATAGGAGACCGCAGCCCTCCAGGGCTCTCTGATCGCCGCCTCTCCACCTGGCAGCGGCACGTACGCGAGGTGGCAGATCCGCTCGAAATCCGTATAATTGCCGGCAAGGAACTCAAAGCCCCAGAGGTTCCCGTCAGTGCCGTATCCTGTTCCATCGAGGATGATGCCCATCGTTTCTTCGTTCGTGAGGTTGTTTTCCGCCATGCAGCTTGCAACGTGGGCATGGTGGTGCTGGACCCCTTCGTATGATTCGCCGTGTATGAGGCGGGCGATCCTCGCAGACGCATAATCGGGGTGGGAATCGAACGCGACGATATAAGGCTCTACGCCGATGAGCGCCTGGAAGTGCAGTAGACCCTGGAGGAGGTTCTCTTCACCCTCAAGGCTGTCGATCTCCCCGATGTACTGGCTCATAAAGGCCTGGTCGCCCTTCAGGAGGCAGAACGTGTTCTTCATCTCGCCGCCGACACCGAGTATGACCGGCGATCTCTTCCCGCGCGGGACAGGAAAGGGCTGCGGGACGTAACCGCGTGAACGCCGGAAGAAATGGGTCTCGTTGTCAACGACCTCAACGACGGAGTCGTCGCAGCGGTTCACGATATCCCTGTTGTGGAGGATGAAGGCGTCGGCGATGGAATGGAGCTCGGCGAGGGCGCGATCGTTGTCTTTTACAAGGGGCAGCCCGCTGTAATTGCCGCTGGTCATAACGAGGACGTCAAGGTCGCCGCCGAAAAGAAGGAAGTGCAGGGGGCTGTATGGGAGCATGACCCCGAGGGATATCAGGTTCGGTGCGAGTTCTTCAGGCAACGACGCGCCGGGTTTCCTCCTCAGGATCACAACAGGCGCCTGCGGCGAGAGAAGCAACCCCTCCTCTTCTTTGCCGACATAACAGTGCTCCTTAACTGTGTCCAGATCCCTGCACATGACGGCAAAGGGCTTATACTCCCTGCCTTTCAGTGTCCGCAGCCTCTTCAGGGCGGTCCTGTTCTTTGCGTCGCAGGCGAGATGGAAGCCGCCGATGCCTTTGAGGGCGATGATCCCTCCCTGCTGCAGGACGTCCCAGCAGCCCGGCAGCCAGGTCTCTGTGTTCCCTGTTTCTGTGCTGCTCTCAGCTCTTCGCTCTCCGCTGCCTTTTTTCACAAGCTCCACGTGGGGCCCGCATTGGGGACAGGCAACGGGCTGCGCATGGAAGCGCCTGTCCGATGGATCGTGGTATTCTCTCCCGCAATCCCCGCACATCCCGAAGGCTGCCATTGACGTATTGGGACGGTCATAGGGTATCTCCCTGATGATGCTGAAGCGGGGACCGCAAAGCGTGCAATTGGTAAAGGGATAACGGAAGTGCCTGTCGGAAGGATCTTTGATGTCGCGGAGGCAGTTGCTGCACGTGGCCGTATCGGGCGGGATCAGGACCTCTTTTTCTCTGCCCGGGTCGCTTTTCAGGATCCTGAAGGTCTCATGATGGGCCACGGGCATCTCCTGTACCGTGACGTTGCTGATACGCGCAAGCGCGGGCGGACGCTCTCTCATGGTTTTTATGAAGGCCTTCACGTCCGCGTCGTCTCCTTCGGCGTCCACGATGACGCCCTGGCTGGAATTAAGGACCGTACCCTTTATCCCCAGCTCCCGTGCGAGGTTGTAGACAAAGGGACGGAACCCCACCCCCTGGACAATGCCTTTTATCGTGATAAGGCAGCGGACCAATCCTTTCGTTGCGGTTTTCTGATTGCGGTTTTCTGATCTCATGTTTTTTTGATCCATTGCTGACTGCTGAGGGCTGATAGCTGTAGCCATCTTTGTTAAATGTATTATAAAACAGGCATGAAAGCAAATTGACGCCGCCCGTAAGCGGGTTATCCGCTTAATGTCACCTGGTCATTCATGCATAAAATTTTCCCATTGAGCATTGAACGTAGGGTGCCGGACTGCCCGATCCGTCCTTTGTTTTGGTCAATCCGGATCATTTCCGTTGACGCCCTCCCCCTGCCTCTGATACTCAA
>MVRS01000241.1 GCA_002067975.1 Syntrophorhabdus sp. PtaU1.Bin058 | reverse complement strand
AGTATTTCTTCGAATGCTGCCTGTGTGCAAGCCAGTTGTCGGTGTACACCTTCGCGAGGTCGGCGGATTTAATTGACAGGACGTTCTCCGCGTTCTTGCTCTCTGCCGGATAGGTGTAGTTGAAAGAACCGGTGATGACCGTCTCGCGGTCGATGATCATGATCTTGTTGTGTGCATTTTCGTGTTTATCGTCGATGTAGACGGCTATGCCGCCTTTCGAGAGGGTTTTTGCCGTTTTATACTGCTGCTTTTTCTGCTCGCCTTTGTCGAGGATCACCTCCACGTTTATCCCCCGTTTCTGTGCCTTTATAAGGGCGTTTCTCAACGGCGCCGAGGTGAACATAAACATCTGAACGAGGATCTCCCGCGTCGCAATCTCGGTCTCTTTTATAATACTGTTCGTACATTTGCCTCCCGGACTGAAGCAGACCTGCGCGGGCGCATTGTTCAGCGTCAGGTCGATTCCCACAGATGTGTAGGGATATACGATGCAGATGGCAAGTACAAGCAGACATATAATGAAGATCTTTTTCATCATTGTTCTCCTGTTAATGGATTTTGTCATAGACCGTATATCGTAATCCTATATAGTATTTCGTATATCGAATATAGAATAACCAATAACCAATTAATACCCACGTCAAGCAAATTCCATGAAGGCCATAAGGCATTCGGAGGCGAACCGGAAGTCACGATATACTATATACTATATACGATATACTATCAACTGATAGCCGGCCCCCGAATTGCCTCACATTAAATGTTACCCAAAGGGTGGTGATAGAAAGATCGTTGACTCATAAATGATGTTACCGAATAATAGCTCCGAAAGGAGGGGTAGCATATGGGTCCCCGATCAAAGAGAGAATATGTGGAAGCTGTCTTTGTGCGATACAAAAGGGCCTCACGAAAGGAAAAGAAGGGCATACTCGATGAGTTCTGTGCCATTCTGGACTATCACCGTAAACATGCCATACGGGTACTCAGGAACTTCAGGCGCTTTACCAAACCGCAAAAGAAGAAGACCGGACGCTGCCCTCTCTATGACGCCGATGGTATAGGCATACCCCTGAAGCGGATATGGCTTGCCGCAAACCTTCCCTGTTCAAAACGTCTCAAGGTGATTCTTCCTTTGTGGCTTCCCGGGTATGTCGAGCAGTTCGGGACCCTTCCTTTGGAGACCGTCAAGGCATTAAAAAGAATATCCCCTGCTACGATCGACAGGCTTTTAAGGCCTGTCCGCATACGCTACACACAGAGTGGAAGGTTTACCACAAAACCCGGGACCCTCCTGAGAAAGCATATCCCCATCCTGACCAACCAATGGAACGAATCGCGGCCCGGGTATCTTGAGGCCGACACGGTGGCCCACTGCGGACAGTCCACATCCGGCATATTCGCCTTCACCATCGACCTTGTTGATATTGCCACCGGCTGGACGGAACAGCGGGCCGTATGGGGCAAAGGAGAAACCGCCGTTCTGGAACAGATCAGAGATGTTGAGCGTTCATTGCCTTTTGATCTTCTCGGCTTTGACTGCGACAACGGTTCGGAGTTCCTCAATCACCACCTCTATAGATACCTTACGGGAAGAAGAAGGCCGGTTGCCTTTACCCGCAGTCGTGCTTACCACAAAGATGATAACGCCCATATCGAGCAAAAGAACTGGACCCATGTGAGGCAATGGCTGGGATACGAGAGGTTTGATCATCCTGGTGTTATTCCTCTTCTCAATGACCTGTACCGTACGGAATGGAGGCTCTTCCATAACTTCTTCTGTCCTTCGGTAAAGCTTATCTCGAAGGAAAGAATCGGATCGAGGACAATACGGTGTCATGATGTTCCCAAAACACCGTACCAGAGAATCATGCAATCACCTCACATCGAACCTTCAGTCAAGAAGGACCTCTCACGGAAGCTTGAAGATCTGAATCCCTTTGTCTTGAGGAAAGCTATGGAGAAAAAACTTCATAAAATCTCCCAGCTCTGCTATAACAATACTCATCAACGGGTCACGATCTGATGACCTTTTTCGGTAACATTTATTTATGAGACAACAGGCCCCAGATAGCCGCACAGGCAGAGGAAGGAACGGAAGGTGAGGAGAGAAGAAGATACGGGAAGGGGGGGGTAGGGGTTATTCCCTGCTTCTCTGGGTCTCACCTTCTCATCTTCTGTGTTTTATGCCCCCTGTTTCTTTCTCTTCACGATAGCGCCCTCCGGGCTTACAACAACAGTCTCGACTGGGATGTCCTTTTCCGCCAGGGCCATCGCCTGCCGTACTATGAGGGGCATCTTTGAACAGCAGGGGACGTCCATGATGAGGATGATTATGCTGCGGATACCCGCCGTTTTGAAGATATCGGCGAATTTTTCGACGTATTCTTCTGTGTCTTCGAACTTCGGACACCCCATAAGCACTGTCCTGCCCTTGAGAAAATCAAGGTGAAAATTCGGGCAGGCAACGGGCGTGCAGTCAGAGGCCACGAGGAGGTCCGCGCCTTTCAGGAACGGGGCCGTCGGCGGAACGAGCTTGATCTGTACGGGCCAATGGGAGAGGGCCGAGGATGCGCCTGCCTGCGAAAGGGGTTGATTTTCCGTTTCACATGCGCTTCCGAACATCCGGAGGTGCGTTGATGAGCAGCCACAGGGAAGAACGTCGAGAGTTCGGCGTTCGGCGTTCGGAGTTGCTACTCTTTGCCCTCCGCCCTCCGCCCTCTGCTCTTCGCTGTTTTTACGGTGTTCGACTGCCTCAGGGTCGAAGGCATCGGCCTCCCGTTCAACGATACTGATCGCGCCTTCAGGGCATTCGCCGAGACAGGCGGCAAGCCCGTCGCAGTAATCTTCCGATACAAGCCTTGCCTTGCCTCCGACAAGCTCTATCGCGCCCTCTGTACAAGCGGAGATGCATTGTCCGCACCCGTTACAGCGGGCCTCGTCTATATTCACTATCTTCCTTCTAATCTTCATGATTACCTCCAGCCGCAATACTAAATCGCATGGCGCAAAGCGCATAGCGCTTAAAAGATATTTTTATCCTTTTGCGCTATGCCCTCTGCGCTATGCATGTTTATCTGCCCAGTATCGCTTTCAGGTCAGCCTCCGGAGTCGTGATCGGTTTTATGTCGTAATTCTTCACGAGCACATCAAGGATATTGGGCGTAATGAAGGCCGGCAGGGTCGGTCCGAGGCGCATGTTTTTGATGCCCAGATAGAGAAGCGTAAGGAGGATCGCCACTGCCTTCTGCTCGTACCATGACAGGATCAGAGAAAGGGGCAGCTCGTTGACGCTTACGTTGAAGGCCCTGGAAAGGGCAACGGCGATCTGTATCGCGGAATAGGCGTCATTGCACTGCCCTATGTCGAGGAGCCGCGGGATGCCGCCGATGTCCCCGAGGTCCTTGTCGAAGAAACGGAACTTACCGCAGGCAAGGGTTAAGACGATGCAGTCCTTCGGTACCTTTTCCACGAATTCCGTATAGTAGTTCCTGCCAGGTTTTGCGCCGTCGCAGCCTGCAACAAGGAAGAAGTGTCGTATCTGCCTGTTCTTTACCGCCTCTATGACCTTGCCGGCAACGCCCATTACCGTATTCCGCGCGAAACCGACCATCACCGACCTGCCGTTCCCGTCCTGATCGAACCCCTTCATCGCGAGCGCCTTTTCAATAACGGGTGTGAAGTCCCCGTCGCTTATGTGCCTGACGCCCGGCCACCCGACAGTGCCTGTGGTGAAGATGTTGTCCCTGTACGGGTCGAGGGGCTTCTGGATGCAGTTCGTGGTCATCAGGATCGCACCGGGAAATGCGCCGAACTCCTTGTGCTGGTTCTGCCAGGCCGTGCCGTAATGCCCGTAGAAGTGATCGTATTTTTTGAGATTCGGGTATCCATGGGCTGGGAGCATCTCGCCGTGGGTATACACGTATATCCCTTTACCTTCCGTCTGTTTCAGGATATCCTCAAGGTCCTTCAGGTCGTGGCCCGATACGAGGATCGCCTTGCCCTTTTTTGCACCGAGGGGGACCTTCGTGGGCACAGGATGACCGTAGGTGTCCGTATTCGCCGCGTCAAGGAGTTCCATCGTCCTCAGGTTGATCTCCCCGCATTGAAGGACCATCGACAGCCATTCGTTGAGAGAGAGTTTGTTCTCCAGGATCGCCTTCAACGCCTCGTGAATATAGGCGTATACGGCATCGTCTTCCTTCCCGAGAAGCTGTGCGTGGTAGGCATACGCTGCAACCCCCTTGAGCCCGAAGAGGAGTGTGTGCATGAGGGAGGTGATGTCCGGGTTCGCGTTCCCTATGCTTTTCAACCCGAGGGATTCCCCCTGTCTTACGAGTCCGTCAGGTGATGCCTCAGGTTTTATAGGACTACTGCCTTCCGGGAAAGCGATATTGCCGCCCTTTGTTTTGATCGCATCCATCAGCCTGTCTCTCAGTTTAACGGCCTGCCCGATAAGAGATGAGAGCCGCGACGGATCGAAATCGACGTTTGTCAGCGTATGGAAGAGCGCCTCGACGGTAAAGACATTGACCTTGCGGTCGATCAGTCCCAGCCGCCTCGCCTCCACGGCATAATGCGAGAGTTCTTCGAGAAGATATACGAGAAGGTCCTGGAGCGCCGCCACGTCGGGTTGTTTGCCGCAGACACCTGTCTTGGTGCATCCTTCGCCTTTTGCCGTCTGTTCACACTGATAACAAAACATATGTCCCTCCTTGGATTTTTTTGTTTGTTTCATTGTGATGAATATAAGGCGGGATCGATCAATATGCCTTGACTTAAGTCAAAAACGGGAAAAAATCAGGGAAAATGCCGTAAGTCGTGAGGCGTAAGTCGTAAGGGGAGAGAAAAAATCTGTTCAATGTTCTATGTTCAACGTTAAGAAAAAACAGACTAAATAGGCCGGACAAACAGGAGACCGGGTAGGGGTTTAATCGCCTTACGCCTGACGGTATTTATTCGGATTTCGTAGATGTTTCCGTTACGGTGTGAAATTCGATAACTGGTAGGGTGCCTCTTTTTCCTCAAGGACCTCTTTCTTTTCGAAGTAGATCTCTTTGTCGGCAATCTCCCTCAGCGCCGTCACGATCTCTTTGTTGGAAGACCTGACAAGCGGCTTGGCGCCTTTTATCAGTTGTTTTGACCTTTTTGCCGCCAGATGGACAAGCTCGAAGCGGTTCTCCACCGTCTCCATACAATCTTCAACTGTTATTCTTGCCATATGCCGTTCTCCTTACATGCTCTATCGTCTTTTTGAAATCTTCGTATGCCTGAGAGAGCTCAATGTTTGTAATAGTATACTCGAATTGGTCTTTTTGTGCAATCTCTTCTTCGGTACTTTTCATCCTTAAGGCGATTTCCTTTTCCCCTCTCACCGTGAGCCTTCTGATAAGTTCGTCTTTCGAGGGTGGTGCAATGAATATGAGATGGGCGTTTATACACTTTTCCTTGACGCTGAGGGCGCCCTTGACATCGATATCGAGGATAACGTCAGTGCCCTTTTGCATTATGTCCAGCACCTCCTGTCTCGGCGTGCCGTAAAGATAGTTGTGGACGTTTTCCCATTCGAGGAAGAGCCCTTTTTCTATCATCTCCCGAAAGGTACTGTTGTCGACAAAGTAATAGTCCTTGCCGTTTATCTCGCGGTCCCTTTTCTGTCTTGTCGTGTAAGAGACGGAGAACCTGCTTCCGGTATCGTTCTTTAGGAATTTCTCTATGATCGTTGATTTCCCGACCCCCGAAGGCCCCGAGACCACAATCAGACACCCCTTCTTCTGTTTTTTTGCGTCTTGACCCTCCGAACTCATAACTCCGAACTCCGAACTGCATTCTTTTTTATGTATTCTTGTCTCTCCGAACTCATAACTCCGAACTCCGAACT
>MVRS01000240.1 GCA_002067975.1 Syntrophorhabdus sp. PtaU1.Bin058 | reverse complement strand
ATGAAGAAGTAGATTATTATCTCTCCGTGAAGATCCTGAGCGCGCGATATCTGAAGAGCGTTACTTCCCCGGACAGATCCCTGAAAGGGAAGATGCCGGAGGTGTCCTTTGTGGGGAGGTCGAATGTAGGAAAATCGTCGATGATCAACAGCCTCGCAATGCGGAAGATCGCAAAGACAAGCTCGACGCCGGGGGCCACAAGGCTGATCAATCTTTACCACATTGAATATGAACACGGGGGTGCAAGGCAGCAGATCACCTTCTCTGATTTCCCGGGCTTCGGATATGCAAAGGTGTCGAAGACAATGCAGCAGGGCTGGCAGAAGATGATAGAAGGCTACATCGAGGGCAATCAGGCGATAAAAAGGATCATCTGGGTCTACGATGTAAGGAGGGAGCCAGACCGTCTTGATGAGATGCTGCTGGAATGGTTTTTCGACCGGGGGCTGTCATTTACAATAGTCCTGACCAAGACCGACAAGGAGAGCAGGGGCTTTGCAGCGAACAAAAGGAGATTGCTCGGACAATACGTGAAAGAGGCTGAAATCATTGCCTTTTCTGCAAAGACAGGGGAGGGGAGGAAGGAACTCCTGGCGCATATCGTTGATACCGTAAATGAATGATAGACAGATACTGGATACTCGTCGCTGGATACTGGTTCAAACCAGTGACAAGGAGCGAGTAACAAGTATCAATAATTATTATATTATGTTATCTTAAATCATTAAGAGTAAATATTGATTTAAACATGTAACCTTTTGATTCTATAGCTTCTTTCCCACCTTCAAGCCTGTCCAGTAAGGCAATAACTCCCTTTACCTTGTAGCCTTCCTGCTCCGTCACCTCTATCGATTTTAGCGAAGAGCCTCCTGTGGTAACTACGTCTTCGAGGATGATCACATGCATCCCCTTCTTCAGGTTCTTTGCCCCTTCGATCCAGAGGTTTCTCCCGTGGCCCTTAGGTTCTTTCCTGATAAAAAAGCCGAAAAGATTGTCCTTTTTGTTGAACGATGCAAGGACCGTTGCACAGACAAGTGGGTCCGCCCCGATACTGACACCTCCGACGGCCTCGACGCCAGGTATTGCCTTTACCATGCTGTACATAATATCTCCCGTGACATACATGCCTTCCGGGTTCAGCGTAGTCTCCCTCGCGTCAATATAATAGGAACTCTTTTTACCGCTCTTGAGGATAAACTCTCCCTCTTCATACGAGAGGGTCTTTAAAATGTTCAGCAGCACTTCCTTTGCTTCTTCCAGGCGGTCCATATTCACCTCTTAGAAAATAATTCCATCTGTTCGAGTTCCATGCCCCACGGGAACCTTGATGGGTATGTGCCGGAAAAACAGGCATCGCAAAAGGTATAGTTGTCACTGCCGACTGCCCTTCTCAGGCTCTCAAGGCTCAGGTAATGAAGGGAATCAGAGCCCATGTACTTGTTGATCTCCCGGGTGGTATGCGACGAGGCTATAAGCTCAGCCCTTGAAGGCGTGTCAATGCCGTAGAAACAGGGGTGCGTGGTCGGCGGAGAACTGACCCTGAAGTGTATCTCCTTTGCCCCGTATTGCCGCAGCATCTTGATGATCTTCCTCCCTGTCGTGGCCCGCACGATGGAGTCATCAATAACGATGATCCTCTTTCCTTTAACGATGTCATGGATAGCGTTCAGTTTCAGTTTCACGCCGAAATGTCTTATAGACTCCTTAGGCTCTATAAAAGTCCTGCCCACGTAATGATTTCTGATGAGCCCCATTTCGAAGGGGATCCCGATCTCCTGTGAATAACCTATTGCAGCAGTTATGCCGGAGTCCGGTATGGCGATCACCATATCGGCATCCACATGGGTATCTCTCGCAAGCTGCCTCCCGAACTCTTTCCTGACCGAATATACTGTTTCCCCGAACATGTAGCTGTCGGGCCTTGCGAAATAGACGTATTCAAAGATGCAGAACCGGGGGCTCGTCTTTTTAAAAGGTTTAAAGTTTCTCATACCTTCTTTGTTGATATGGATGATCTCGCCGGGCTCGATCTCGCGTATATATTTAGCCCCTATGAGGTCAAAGGCACATGTTTCACTTGATACCACGTAGGCGTCCCTGACCTTTCCAAGGGCAAGGGGCCTGAACCCCTGGGGGTCCCTCACGGCGACAAGCTCCTTGTTGGTAAGCAAGACCAGGGAGTATGAGCCTTCAAGCCTTTTAAGGGCGCTTGTTAATCGTTCCAGGGCCGAATGCTCATGGGAGAGGGCGATGAGGTGGATGATCACCTCTGTATCTGTTGTTGACTGGAAGATCGATCCGTAGTTTTGAAGCTCGTCCTTGATGATCTTCGCGTTGGTAAGATTACCGTTATGGGCAATGGCGAGATAACCCTGTGAATATTCTACCGAAAGGGGCTGCGCATTCCCGAGGTTGCTCGACCCTGCGGTAGAATAACGGACGTGCCCGATCGCTGCATCGCCTTTGAGCGTCTGGAGGACGTCGGCATTAAAGATGTCGGATACAAGCCCCATCTCCCTGTAGGTTGTGACGGTATAGCCATCGGTGCTTGATATCCCGGCGCTTTCCTGGCCCCTGTGCTGAAGCGCGTGGAGCCCGAGGTATGTCAGGTTTGCCGCGTCTTTATGACCAAATATTCCAAATATCCCACACATATTAATGGGGCTCACGTCGCCCCCTCCACGAACAAAGTCCGCGGAGCCTCCTCCTCTCGCCCGAGAACGGGCTATAAAATATTATATTTCATGGGGCTCACGTCGCCCCCTCCACGCGACCCACCCACCGGGTGGGTGCCCCGGTCCGCGGAGCCTCCTCCTCTCGCCCGAGAACGGGCTATAAAATATTATAGGTCCAATAAGTCATATATGACCTATTATTTTTTACTCTCCACTTCCTGCTATGGGCTGCCGGTTTCCTTTCCAACATTTTCGACCTCTTGCACAAAAAACCCTATTATCTCTTCATCGAAAAGATATACGGCGATCTCCTTCAGTGTCGTTGTGTTACCGTTCAGAAACGATGCGATCTCTTCAATGATGATCTTCGCACACTCTGCCTTGGGAAAACCGAAGATCCCTGCGCTGATTGCAGGCATGGCGATGGACTTGAACCCCTTTGACGAGGCAAGGATCAATGCATTCCGGATCGCGTTCCTCAGCTTGTTGTGCTCGTCTCCTTCTCCCCACCTGGGTCCGACAGCGTGGATCACGTAACGTGCCTTCAATCTCCCGCCTGACGTGATATCGCATTCACCGACGGGGACATAGCCGATCCTGTCGCTCTCTTCCTGTATGATGGGGCCTCCCTTCCTGGCGATCGCCCCTGCGACCCCCCCGCCGTGCCGGAGGTACGAATTCGCCGCATTGACTATGGCATCAGCATCGCTTTCCGTGAGGTCGCCCTTTATGATGCCTATCTTTGTCCCTTTTATGGAGACTTCTTTAAGGATATCCATGTTTGACCGTGCTGGTGATTCAGGCGCTCCCTCTCTTTTCTTTAAAAGAGCACAATAGTATTGTAATATAAAATTCGGAAAATGGGAAAGAAAAATCATGCATGACAGACTCGCTGCGTTGGTGACCGATCTTAAGGGCATCGGCCCGAAGATAGCCGAAGAGCTCGGCAAAAAGGGGATCGAGACCGTTCAAGACCTGTTCTATTTTTTACCGGTCAGATATATGGACAGGCGGCATATATCACGGATCGGGGAGGTGCAGGAGAGACAGCGGGTCAACCTTATTGCCCATGTGATCCGCTACAAGTCGCTTTTTTACCGCCATTCGCGTAAAAAGGGCTTTGAGGCGGTCGTCGGCGACGATACGGGGCAGATATCCCTCAAGTGGTTCCAATGGTCCCCGCAGTACCTTAAAAACGTCTGCAAAAAGGGCAATATCCTCTTCTTCTCCGGTGAAGTGACGAGGTTCGGCAATACGCTCCAGATGGTGCACCCGGACATCACGATACTCGACGAAGAGCCCGATGCAGGCGAACATACAAAGGTAGTGCCCATCTACTCCGAGGTGGAAGGGATCAAACAGGGTGCCCTGAGAAAGATCATAGCGCAGGCGGTGACGGATTACGGAGGGCATATCGGGAGTGTTCTGACGCCGGATATTGAATCATCCGAGAGTTTGATGAGTCTGAGGGGCGCCTTTTCTTCGCTCCATCAACCTCAAGACTATATAGAAGGGAATAGGACAAGAAACAGGTTCCTCGAAAGGATTATACTGGAAGAATACGCAATCTTTCAGAGCGCCCTGTTAATGAGGAAAAGGGAAGTTGAATCGGAGAAAGGGGTACGGTTTGTCGCTGACGGCGCTTACTGCAACAGATACTTAAAGGACCTTGCCTTTGAACTCACGGATGCTCAAAAGAGGGTGGTTGCCGAAATCACCGGTGACATGGCCGGCGATAAACCGATGAACAGGCTCCTTCAGGGCGACGTGGGATCAGGGAAAACGGTATGCGCCGTTATTGCCGCCCTCATGGCAGTAGACACCGGGTACCAGGTCGCATTCATGGCGCCTACGGAGATCCTTGCCGAGCAGCACTACCTCACTATCCATAAGGTGCTGGAAACTATGAACATCCCTGCCGTCTTTTTAAGGGGAAACCTCGGCAGGGACAGGGAAGACGTCCTGAAGCGGATCGCGGAAGGTTCAATAACCGTTATCGTGGGCACCCATGCCGTTATCCAGCAGGACGTGACGTTTCGGAACCTCGGACTTGTTATTATCGACGAGCAGCACAGGTTCGGCGTGCTGCAAAGGAAATTGTTAAAGGATAAAGGGCTTATGCTCATGCCGGATGTCCTCATGATGACGGCTACGCCGATCCCGAGGACGCTGTCCATGGTTGTATACGGCGACATCGACGTCTCTCTCATCGACGAGATGCCGAAAGGGAGGCAGAAGATACGGACGAAGGTATACACGGAGAAGGACAAGGAGGCTGTTTATAAAATGGCTGAAGCTGAGGTCAGGGAGGGGAGACAGGCATACATAGTATATCCCCTCGTCGAGGAATCGGAGAAAATGGAACTCCTCAATGCCACTGCAATGGCCGACCATTTGCAGAAGGCGGTGTTCCCGTCGTTCAGGGTGGGGCTCCTCCACGGAAGGATGAAGGCCGACGAAAAAGAAGGGGTAATGTTTCAGTTCAAGAACAGAGAGATAGATATCCTCGTCTGTACTACGGTGATAGAGGTAGGGATAGATGTCCCCAATACGACGATGATCATTGTCGAGCACGCGGAGAGGTTCGGACTTTCACAGCTCCACCAACTCCGTGGGAGGGTTGGCAGAGGCACACACCCCTCGCAATGCATCCTCATCACCGGCGAGAAGAAGACCGGTATTGCAGTAAAAAGGCTGAAGATCATGGAGGAGACGACGGACGGTTTTAAGGTGGCGGAAGAGGACATGAAGATAAGAGGGGTAGGCGATATGCTCGGGGTAAGGCAGTCAGGGATACCAAAATTCAGGGCCGGTGATATAATAAGGGATATGGATATCATGCTTCGTGCACGGAAGATCGCAGGTATGCTGCTTGATGGCGCACCGGGAGAAAGTATTACAAGGCTGAAAGATATAATATCGGAGAGATGGGGTAATGAATTGACATTTTCCGATATAGCATGAGGGCATACGGTTATAGTAAGAGAGGAGGTCCGATGAAGACACAAAGGAAGGCGAAGATAGTCTGCACCATAGGTCCTGTATCGGGCAGTGAAAGGATGATAGAGAAGCTGATACTTGCCGGTATGGACGTGGCGCGGCTCAACTTCTCCCACGGCGACCATCAATTCCACGGCCAGCTCATAGAGAGGATCAGAAAGATCGCAGGCAAACTGGACAGGCACGTGGCCATACTCCAGGACCTCCAGGGGATCAAGATCAGGGTGGGGGAATTGCAGAACGGAAAGGTCCGCCTCGTGAAAGGCAGCGAATTGACCATCAGGACAGGAAAGGGCAGGGGAGACGACAGGTGTATATACATCGATTTTCCCTGGCTGATAGAGGATGCGAAGGTCCGGGACAGGATACTGCTCGATGACGGCCTCATATGCCTTGAGGTATTGAAAAAGTCCGGGGGTTCATTAATAACCTCTGTTGTAGAGGGCGGGATACTCAAGGAGAGAAAAGGGGTGAACCTCCCGAGCATGAAGGTCAGTGCACCGTTCTTCACGGAGAAGGACCGGCAGGACCTTGAATTCGGCATTGGAATGGATGTCGATTACGTGGCGCTCTCTTTTGTGAGGAGCGCAAAGGATATAATAGTCGTAAAGAGATGGCTCAACAAAAAAGGGGTCTTTATACCCCTGATAGCAAAGATAGAGAAGGGCGAGGCGATAAGGGATATCGACAGGATCCTCGATGAGGTTGACGGGTTGATGGTCGCGAGAGGGGACCTCGGCGTTGAGATGCCCCTTGAAGAGGTGCCCATGTTCCAGAAGATGCTCATAGAAAAGGCAAACAGAAAGGGACGCCTTGTCATTACGGCGACACAGATGCTCGAGTCCATGACCCAGCACATGAGGCCTACAAGGGCTGAGACAACGGACGTTGCAAACGCCGTTATCGACGGGACCGACGCCCTCATGCTTTCTGCTGAGACCTCAGCCGGGAAATATCCCATCGAATCCGTCAAGGCAATGGACAGCATCATTACCTTCACGGAGAATTCAAAGGCAAGCGCGATGCAGCAGAGAGAGAACGCGCCGATGGGCAGTGTGATCCAGAAATTCTCAGGCGCCGTTGCCCATGCTGCGTCAAAGGCTGCCGGAGAGGTCGGCGCCCGCTGGATAGTAGTCTTCACGAGGTCAGGCTTCACGGCACGGCTTATTTCAAAGTTCAGGCCGGAAACACCGGTTATCGCCTTTTCACCCGAACACAAGGTGATCAGGCAGGTGGCATTATACTGGGGCGTGACGGCATATCCCGTAGAGCATTTCGCCAATACCGACGATCTGATCAGGGGCGTAGACTCCATGCTCGTTAAACTCGGCTGCGCGAAAAGAGGAGACCGGGTCGTTATCGTTGCGAGCCACCCGCCGTCAGTATCGGGCAAGACGAATCTGATGAAGATACACCAGTTAACCTGAAAGGAAAGGCGGCAGAGAGCGAAGAGCTGAGGGCAGAGAGATAAAACCCGTCAGGCGTAAGGGACAAAAAATCTGTTCAACGTTCAAGGTTAAAATAAAATAGACTCAATAGACCGGATGCTGGATGCTCGTCACTCGATACTCGATGTTCGATAATCGACGCTGATGGCTGTATGCTGATAGCTGACGGCTATTCTATATATATATCCTTTTTTTCGGGGAACTTCATGTGTTTGATCTTTTCCTGAAGCTCAATGCTATCCAGGGCGAAGAGGGGGCTGATTTCTATTTTCGTATCGGGATCTGTGTCGATGCCGGCCTTTTGCAGCCAGTTTCTGTGGAGACCCATCATGGCCTTCCGTGCTGTTTCAGGTGAATCATTACCTTCCTTATTCTTCACCGGTGCAAATTCCTCCTCGCGTATAACCTCCATACAGCAGGTCCTGCCGGCAAGGGGGATCGCGTCGAATACGAAGGTCTCAAACTTCCATACATCGGTAGCGCAGGATATTCCGGTGTGATCAATATATTCAACGGACTTTTGAGCACAATGGTAAGGCAGTACAAAGCCGTGGTCGGTGAGGCGCTGGATAAAGGCAAGGGAGAATATGTGTATTGCGGTATTGCCTGCCCAGTATAGGATGTCGCCGTTTTCATCAAAGGCGGACATATGATCGTCCCCGATGTCGCTGTACTCAACGACAGCGTCCCTGCCGTTCACATAGACATAAAGGCCGACCTTTTCCCGGATATCCTGTCGCCTGACGACCTTTGTGGATGCGTCGGCGCCTGTTACCGCATGGAGCCCGAGGAATACAGGGTCTGCGATCTTTACAAGCGGATTGTCGACCTGACAGTAGAAAAGCTCCTCGTAGCCTTGCTCCGTCAATCTCTTCAACAGACCGGAATCGTGGAGGGCCTTCAGCGAACCGCCGTGGCCGTCGGGATTCACAACAAAATTCCCGTCATTCCTTAAAAGAAGCTTGCCGTTAGGGGTTATCGTGGGCAGCATCCCCTGCTGAAAGAAGTGAACAGTCTCCGGAGGAAGACCAAAAAAACTATGGGCATGGAAGAATTGAACAGTCTCCCTGTCGTTTTCCAGGCTCGTCATGATGAGAAGCGGGATAGTCACCCCGTAACGTCGCGAAAGGGCAATAACCTGTTCGGCAAAGAGCTGAAAGAGCGTTTTATCTATTAACGGTGAGATCCGGAAGGTCCCTTTGGGCCCTTCGTAACCAAGCCGTGAACCCTGGCCCCCGGCCACGATCAGAACGGCAACCTTCCGTTGTCTGATCAGGGCCTCTCCTGCAAGGCGGGCTTTCTCAACCTTCCTCTGTTCCTCTATGTTTTTCGGAATAGTTACCACCCGGGGAGGCTCGATGGCCCTTATCGCGTGACCGCTATCTTTTTTTAAACAAAATTCTTTATACACCTTAAAGGCGAGGTGAATATCGAATTGAATGAACTTCTGAAGGAGATCATGTTTTTGACGGGGAGGCAGAGTATGATAATAATCCGCAAGGTGGTCCTGACCGTATTGTTGCAAAATGCGGAGTAGTTCTTGTTCTGTCATGCCGGCTGTCCCCACTGGTTATAAACGTTTTAGTTTTTATAATGGAAGTATTTATGCATAGTCAATGTATTCTTATCACAATCTGATCGGTATGTTACTTCATCCATGACCGAATCTATAATAAAGAGGCCCATCCCGTGCTCAGGGATCGAACAAAGGTCTTCGGAATCAAAATCAAGGGAACACGGCCATTGCCCGGTCATCTTTTTTCCACTGTCGCTTATTTCGAATGTCATATCGTTGTTGGAGCAGGTAATGCTGATCGCGACGGCGTGTCCGGCCTCAGAATCGTAGGCATGCTTGATCACGTTATTGACTGCTTCCACAACACATAGTTCAAGATAATATGTGTCTTTTTCACTTATGGAAAGATAGTTGCATATACCGCGGACGGCAACACCCACAAGGGAAACGTTGTTGAGACTGCTGTCGATCAAAAAAGTAATCTTTTTTGGTAACAGTATATCGTGCATTGTCTATTCCTGGGGCTCACGTCGCCCCCTCCAGCAGCAAAGCTGCCGGAGCCTCCCCCTCTCGCTCGAGAACTCGCTACAAAATATTATGTTTTTTCACTCTCCGCTCTCCGCTCCATGCTCTCCGCTGCCTTTCCTGGGGCTCACGTCGCCCCCTCCAGCTGATACCGTAAAAAACTCGTTAGGCGTAAGGCGTTAGGCGATTAGACCCCTTACGACTTACGATTCACGCCTTACGGGTTTATGCTCTTAACTCTTCACTCTCCGCTCTCCGCTCCATGCTCTCTGCTGCCTTTCCTGGGGCTCACGTCGCCCCCTCCACTAAGACCTATTTTTTGTTTTTCACTCTCCGCTCTCCGCTCCATGCTCTCTGCTGCCTTTATTAGGCCTCACCTTTTTGAAAGCGCCTGTATCGCTTCCTGCTCTGAAGAAAATATCTGGAATACCCTGTTCATCCTGGTCAGCCGGAAGAGGCTCATAACGGTCTCCTTAATACCGGAGATAACGAGGTCCCCGTTGTTTCCTATGGTCTTAAGGCTCGAGACAATTGCGCCCAGGCCGCTGCTGTCAATAAAGTCAACGTTTGAGAGGTCGAGGACGATCCGTGTACTCCCCGTATTGATCCAGTCCACCATCTTTCCTTTAAATTCCGTTGCGACAGACGCGTCAATCCTCTTTTCCAGCGGTTGAACTACGAGGATATCATCGACCTTCCTGTCCTGTATCTGCATATGTGTTCCTCCGTTATCTATTTTTATTCCTTTTTGTCTCCATATTCAATAGCTACAATCGTTATATCGTCCTGGAATTCCTTTCCCTTGCCGAAATCATTAATGGATCCGACAACACCATCGAGCAGGTCTTCAACGCTTTCATTTCTGAGGCTGTTCAGGAGAGAATAAAAACGGTCTTCCCCGAAAAACGCACCATCGCCATTTTGATACTCCACAATACCGTCAGTATAGAGGACGACCTTGTCCCCCCGCTCCAGGGTCTTTTGCTCCTCGTCAAAGGGGATGATCCCGTCTAAGCCGATGATTGTGCCGCCCTTGTCAAGCAATTCAAGGTTCCTGTCCCGGTGCAGGATGACCGGGGGAGGATGGGCTGCATTGCTGTACGCCAGGGTACCGTTTTTTGTGTCGATGATCATATAGACGACGGTAAAATATTTTTCAAACCGGCTTATGGGGTATTCGCGGTCGAGGGTCTGAAGTACTGTCCCCGGCGGAACTATTTCATATCCCGGCGGTGCATAGGTCTTTTTCTTTGTGATGTACCCGATGTCGGGCTGGAGCATCTGCGAAACGGAGACCGTGACAAGGGCTGAGGGTACTCCATGGCCGCTTACGTCTATCATGTAAAGGCCGATGTGGCTCTCATCGAGGCGGAAGACGTTAAAGATGTCCCCTCCGATCATGTATGACGGCATAAATTTCCAGGCGATCATGAGATTTTTTACATCAGGTATTGTGCGGGGCAAAAGACTTTGCTGGATGCCTGCTGCCGCCTTCAGATCCTCATCGAGCCGTCTCTGTTTATCGGTTAGTTCAACGTTGGTCTTTATCAGTTCATTGGTGAGCCGCCTGATCTTGAGCTGATTTTCTACACGGGCAAGCACCTCTCCCTTATCGAAAGGTTTTGTAATGTAATCCGCGCCGCCGATTTCAAGTCCCCTTACCTTATCGGCAGCTTCCGATCTTGCCGACAGGAAGATTACCGGTATATCGGCAACAATGTCCATCTTCTTCAGGGTTTCACAGACCTCGTAACCGCTTATGCCGGGCATCACGATATCGAGAAGCACCATGTCGGGTTTCAGGCCTGCGATCTCATTGAGTGCCTTTTCCCCGTTGACGGCCTCCGCAACCTCGTATCCTGCTGCCTGCAATATACGTCGCAAAAGTATCCGTATATCTTCGCTGTCGTCAACTATTAGTATCTTTTCCTTCATCTTTGTTGTTAGTTAATATTATAGATGTTTTTCCAAATAATACAGTATTTTTGTGCGGGATATGGCAATTTTGATACTAAAAATGTATCATATCAACAGAGGACTATGTTTAAATGGCTCAAGGCGCCGAAAGGAGAAGTGAAAAAAGATTCGATATAGGCTCTATCAATCTCCCCTTTCTGGGCACCAGAGAAGAAGATCATTCGTGTTTTCAGTATATGGTCATCGATATAAGCCGGGGAGGCATTAAGTTCGTCATACCCAATTGGGTCGTCAACAGGGAGAAGATAAAAAGGGATGACGTAATCAATTTCCATCTGCCTTTGCATATCAAGGATAATTATTACAATCAAAGCGTCATCCTGTGGACAAAGTGGGACGAGGAATTGCAGGGAGAGGTCTGCGGCGCCCGTTTGAGCAATATCGAGAAACCGCAATACCCGGCGTTCATCTCCATCGAGCCTTCATCGATGTCTGTCAACCTTGACTATTTCAATACAGACGGAAACCTCCTGTGCAGCGTCATCAAAGACGCCGCCTTCCTGAAAAGAGGGGTGGACATCTACTTAGAGCATTTGATCGCTTACTTTTCCAGGATCTCCGGGTATCCCCAGGAAGAATACCCGCAGCTCAGGGAATCGCTGCTTGTTGATATCCATAACAAGGTCAAAGAACATTGTGCGAAACTGGAAGAGCTTTATGCAAAGGTCAAAGAAAAGAACGTTCCCCAGTCTGAGGTTGCGAAGTACATCGACCTGGAAGAGTTGCGGTCGATCATTGAATCCGAGATATATATCGAGATATTCAGGATAGCCTTTTCGAATGAAAGCGTAATGTCTTACATCAACGCCATCAAGAACCTCGAAAAAAGGCTCTATTCAAATTACAATACCGTGGTGCTGCTTTATATACATTCGTTATAAAAAAACCGTCGATAGTCGATAGTGTATAGTGGATAGTGAGAAGCGAAAGAAACCGGCTTCCAGGCTTCTGCTTTTCTGCTCTTCTTGCCTTCTTACCTTCTGTTCTTCCAAGAATCATGGGTATGGAATAACGTGGAGACTCTCTTTTTCAATGGAGATGCTGCCTTGCTCGATGTCGTTGTTGATGATGATCTGAAAACCCTTGTCCTGTAACGGGAATTCAATAAATGCAAGCAATTCCCTGAGGAGACCTTGCATACATAGCGCCTTGAAGCATCCCAATGTGCCGAAACCGTGGATGCCCATGCAGCCGATGAAGGTCCTTGTCGTACGCATGGGGTTGTTCATAATCGTTAGGATGCCCGCATCTTTCAGCAGCATGGAGCTCCCGAGGTCGTCTTCAAGATAGCGGGCGTACCGCTTTTTTCCTGATACCCTGTCAACGATTGCAAGGTCCTTATAATCCGGCATCGTATAGTCTATGATGTAGCGAGGTCCCTGAAAGTGGTCGAAATAGGTCCGGATAAACTGGTTTGAGGCGGCGCTCCCGCTCAAAAGCACATTCGAGTTGTAGAGATGATCCTCAACGGCATTATTGTCGGAGCTTTTACTCATAACCGGGTTGCGGTCGTACCACATCTTCGCAAAAGATTCATAGAGAAATTCCACACCCTCCTGTTCCTTTGAGGCAGACCATCCATAGTCCTTTTTTCTCCTGTACACGGGAACAGAATGGATCAACACAAGGGGTTGCTCGTGAAGGAGAGGGTACCAGAAGTTGTGGAAGGGTGAATCATTGAGGCTGAGGACAAGGTAGAGAAGGTCCTCGGCGCCTTCCTGCATTATCAACTCAAAAGGCTCCGCTTCACTGCACCCGATGTCCGAGGAAAAGCCCCTGTTGAGATTTCCAACGGCTGCAAGATTAATGCGCATGTCCTGGGATCGGTGCGCCCTCAGGGCCTTTCCCTTTACCTCCGCATATTCAACCGTTTCGACAAAGACCTTGGGCCTGAACTCGGACCTTATCAGTGAATTGACGACGGCAAAGCTCAGGATAGGCTTTTTCCGGAATGCCGCCAGAACGATATCGTACGCTGCGCGGTGGTCGTTGTGGCTGTCCGCGTGAGTATGGGTAAAGACAATGTCGGGGTTGAATCCGTTTTCCTCCAGCACCTTTCTCAGCCTGCCCACCGTTTCCCCCGTGACTTCCAGGTAAGAATCGGACAGATCAAGGAACATCGTCCTGTCCGGGGGTATCCCGAGGATGCGGGCTGCTTCCCTTGCCTCTCTTTCCCGTGTTTCTGCTGTTTCGGCATCAGACTCCTTCGTCAGGATACAATATCCTACATCCCATCCGGAATGAACGAGTTTTGCCGCAGTCCCTGCCGCCCCGATCTCTATGTCATCGGGGTGTGCGCCGACAAAAAGCGCCGACGGTCTTGAAAAAACGGTCTTCTCCGCGGTCGTATCTTTATTCATATGCGATCTTTTATTATTCATAGGTGATCTTTATATTGTGGAGGTACGCCGACAGTTCCTCTACCTGTTCTGTGATACCCTTTTTATCCATGTTCTTCGCCGCTTCGTCGATCTTTTTTCCGATCTCTGTTATTGCGTTGAACCCGTAACCTCCGCCGCTCCCTTTCATGCTGTGACCGAGGATCCTTATGACCTCGAAATCGTCTTTTTCCAGGGCCTCCTTTATTGACGCAATGTCCTTCCGCCTGTTTTCGAGATAGCCGGGTATCAGATCCTCGAGGTCTTTGTTTATGGTAATAACGGCGGCATTGTCGCCGGGTCCCTGTTTATGCACCCCGGATCCTCTGGCATGCGCCATAATAGCCCCTATCAATTCATTTTTTTTGATCGGTTTTGTCAGGTGTCCACTGCAGCCTGCGTCATAACTTTTCCGTATTTCTTCCTGGAGGGCATAGGCAGTGAGTGCGATGACCGGGGTCGGCACACGATTGTTCAACTGTTCCCAGGCCCTTATCTCTTTCGTGGCCGTATAGCCGTCCATGACAGGCATCTGGATATCCATAAGGATGAGGTCATAGGAGGTACTCTTGTATTTTTCTACGGCAGCCTTCCCGTTGTCGGCCGTATCGATTGTAAAGGGTGTTTTTTTCAGGAGTGACTGCACGAGCAACCTGTTGTCCCCGGAATCATCCACAAGGAGTATATGCAATGGTCTTAAGGTTTCATGTCCTGATATTGCGGCAGCGGCAGCAGGTTCGGACTGCGGTTTTTCTTTTTGTATCCGGAAAGGGGCGGTAAAATAGAAGGTGCTGCCGGCACCGACTATGCTTGTGACCCATATCCTGCCTCCCATGAGTTCGACGAGGCGTTTTGATATTGCCAGACCGAGCCCGGTTCCTCCATACCTTCTTGTCGTCGAGGAATCGGCCTGTGTGAACTTCTCGAATATCCCGTTAACCTTGTCTTCCGATATGCCGATGCCTGTATCGCGGACTGAGAACCGGAGGGTCACTTCCTCCGGTTGAGGATATTGGATCGGGGGTTGTGGGATATCGTTGTCCGGTATCCCGGCAATGTATTTATCTGCCACCAGGACTACTTCACCCTCTTCTGTAAACTTTATCGCGTTTCCAAGGAGGTTAAGTATGACCTGTCTGAGGCGGGAAGGGTCTCCGATCAAGTTAACCGGCACATCGGGAAGGACGCGGCAGTCAAGTATGATCCCTTTATCGTTTGCGCGTATTGCCATAATGGCGTATGCCTTGTCCAACAGTTCCTGAAGGTTAAACCCCGTTGATTCGAGTTCAAGATATCCCGCTTCAATCTTTGAGATATCGAGGATGTCGTTGATGATGTTCAACAGGTTGTCCCCTGCATGTATAAGGATTTCGATATATCGTTTTTGCTCGTCGTTGAGGGGTGTTTCCATCATGAGTTCAGCCATGCCGATGATAGCGTTCATAGGGGTTCGTATCTCATGGCTCATGCTTGCCAGGAAGTCGCTCTTGGCCTGGTTTGCGCTTTCAGCCGCCTCTTTTGCCTTTTGGAGCTCTTCTTCCCCCTTTTTCCGTTCCGTTATATCGCGCAGTATCCCTGTAAAGATGCGTCTGTCCCCCAGGTCCGCCTCGCTTACCGAGAGTTCGATGGGAAACGTAGACCCGTCCTTGCGGCGGCCAAGCACCTCCTGTGCCGCGCCAAGCCCCTTGTGCCTGCCGCCATTGAGATAGGCCTGTACATGCCGGTCGTGCCGGCTTTCGTGCAGCTCGGGCATGAGGACGCTTATGCTGCGGCCTGTCACCTCATCTGCATTATAACCGAACATCTTTTCCGCTGCCTGGTTGAAGTTTTCAATGATACGGTTCTCGTCGATCGTAATGATGCCGTCGACGGTCGTATTCACGATGGAACTGATCCTCGCCTCCCTTTCTCTAAGGTCTTCAAGGGTGGTCTTCAACGATGCCTCCCGGTCGCGCAGCCTTTCCAGCATCTCATTGAACGAAAACGCAAGGGCCCCTATCTCGCCGCCCGTTTCAACACTGACAGACTGAAGACGCTCCTCAGCCCTCCCTATGGCCTCTGCCTGTGAGGCGAGTGCGGAAAGCGGCGACAGGTTCCTTCGCATAACAATAAGGATTATCAATATGGATAAAAAGATGCCAAGTGCCGTATAGCCCGCCATGTACCATCGCTCTCTTAAGAAAGGCGCATAAGCCTCCTTGATGGGATAATTCGCTGCCAGTATCCAGTCCGTGTTCCAGAACCGTTTAAACGTCCCGATAACATGCAGGCCCTTTGAGGTTGTCGTCTCACCGCTTCCCTCGAACCATTCATTGATCGCCTTGTCGAACAACCTGTTGACACCGGGAGGGACATCCTTCTGAAGGATCATCTTTTTGTCAGGGTGCACGATTATCGTTCGGTCCGTATTGTACAGGTACATGTAGCCTGTTTTTCCTATCCTTACCGTTGCAATGCCTCCCAGTGTAGTATCCTTGCTAAGGGAAACGGCGCCGCCGAGCACTGCAACTACCTCATGCTTTTTATTGAATATGGGTGCAGTGAACATCACCACCGGGTCATAAGGCGGTTTAGCCGATCGGTATGGTTTTGAGATGTAAGGCAGTCGCGTTTTCATCGTGTACTGGAGGAATTCCCTGTGTGAAAAGTTTTTCCCGTAGCGCTCCGGTGAGTAGGGGACCTCACCTATGACCCTGCCGGCCTTTGAATAGAGGAGTATGCCGTCGTCAAAATACGTTTTTAAGAAAAACTTTGATTCAACGACCTTTTCGAGGTGTTTTTGCATGGCGGGATAGTTATTGAGTTCGTTGAGGGGGATGATCTTCGATACGGCGATGAGTATCTTTTGGGCCTCCCTGATCTGGGTATCTATATCCTTCGCTACCTTTGAAACGAGTTCGAATTGCTGTTCCGCTATGATTTTTTTATAGTGTTCCTCAAAGGTATTCTCAAACATGATGGCGCCTCCGGCAAAGATAAACAAAAAGAGGACTGAAACAACGGTCGCCATCTTTGTTTTGAGACTAAATCCCCGTATCCGCATATCTTATTCCTTGGTGAAACGTCTGATCCAGTCGTGGGGCAATAATCTCCCCGGTCTTATAAACGATACGTAGCTCCTGTCACCGTTACTGTTTATACGCCAGTCGACCTCCTTGTTTGACTGAAACCAGACAATACCCTGTATTCCCAGTCTTCCGGATGTTCCTACGGCATTGTATATCCATTCTGTTTTGCTGCCGCCCGAATTGACAGAGGCAGTTTCAAAAACAATGAGTGGCTTCAATGGGGCCACAGCGTGCAATTCCATGCAGGGACGTTCGAATATCTCCCCGAATGTCTTCCACCGGCTATCCCAGCCGTGTTTTTCCTTTGTCTGTGTTGTCCCCCAGTTATAGCCGTCCACACCCAGGATATCCACATACTCATCGCCGGGGTAGTAGTTTGACAGTATATTCCAGGAGGCGGAAGGGTTATACGACGTATTGGGGACCGATTCAGAATTGGGACAGAATACCCATAGTACGTTGTGCGTCCCTGTTTTCCTGAAAGATGCGACAACATACCGGAATATCTTTTTGTATACGTCAGGACTCCGTGGTCCGTATTCATTTTCTTCCGTGCCCCAATGGTACCGTTTGATATTCATTTCGTGGGCAAATCGTATGAGGAAAGGCTTGCCCCACGCCCTGGCCTTTTCTGCAAACCCTTTAATGTATTGGTCATATTTGCCGTTCATCAGTTGTGCATAAGGGATCATGATCTCTTTCCCGTCCTGATAGTACATAGGTTCCCAGGTAATGCACGGGATCGCGCCGCTGTCCCAGATCGCCTCGAGACTTTCGAGAGGAAAGTCCGTCCGAGAAATGTTTGCAAGGGACGGCCATTGGATAAAAAAGACAATGATGTCCGCCCTTAATCCGCTCTCCTGTTCCATTGCCTTCAATTTTTGTTCCGTCACCGGGTTCCCATCCAAGGCAAAACCCCACATCAATGATCCGTCTGCATATGCGGCCTGAATACCCGATAACCAAACACCGATTACTACATAATACACGATAACCAATGACCGAATACCCATCATTCTTCCACCGGTCTATTAAAATAGAAGATGGAGGAGAGTATGACCGTGTGGTACAGGCACCAGAAGGTATTCACGAGTATGCCTCCCAGCGGTTGCTGCTCGTAGATCATCCTGTTGATCCCCCATACGAATGCTGAAAAACATATCGCCAATATCGATAACTGCACCCACATTGCCTTCAAAGGAAGGGCCCTGCTCATTCCCTTGGGTGTGATGCCGAAGGTACCTTTAAAGCCCAAAAGCGCGAGGATACTGGATTTGATAAACACCGGGAAGGTAACGAATGTAAGCAACTGGCCCGTCACAAGGTCCTTGACGGCGTAATTGCGCTGCTTCAATGTCCAGTAAAAGGTCGTAAAGGTAATGACGATATAGGGGAAGAAGACAAAGAAATAGAATTCAGGTTTTGCGAAGTAGACAGGCACATTAAAAAAGAGATAGATTACCGGACAGATGACCATAAAGAAGAAGACGAAACCGACAAAGTACCACGTCGTTGACAGGAAGTACTCCCACCATTGCAGGAGGGTCAGTGCAAAAGGCCTCCTGAGAAAATGGCCGATCACCTTCGGCAAAAGACCGATCGTACCCAGAGACCACCGGAACTGCTGTTTGAAATATCCTCCAAGGTCCTCAGGACCCATCTGGAAGGTGCGCACCCTGTTCAGGTAGGTGGTCTTCCATTTCCTGAGGTGGAACTGCAGGGAGGTGGCAAAGTCTTCCGTGACGGAAGATTCGTCGAACCCCCCGACATCCTGCAGGGCCTCTCTCCGGAAGAGCACGTTGGTGCCGCAGCAGAACGTAGCGTCCTTTGAGGCCTTGCCTTCGCATATGTATTCGTAAAACACCGTCTGCTGGAGACCGGCGGCCCGTGCAATGCGGTTGGACTCAAAGTTGATGTAGTACTGAGGGGTCTGGATAAAAGCGAGCTGCGGCTTTTCTTCCATGTGAGCGACTAATGGTTCCAGGAAGTCCGGAAAGGGGTTTGAATCGGCATCGAAGACCACCATGTATTTTTCAATCTCAGGTTTTGTTTTCCTCGAGTAGTTGTAGAACGCAAACCCTTCTTTCATTTCACCGTTAAGGTATTGGAGGAAGTCGTTGATGATACCTGCCTTTGCCCCGTGCCATTTCCTTCTGAAGAGATCGACGCCTATATACTTGCAGAGTTCCTCGATGGACCTTTTGTACGCCTCCATGTTCTCCGGTGTATCCCAATTGGTGTCATACCGCGTGTCATCGAGGAAATAGATATATTTGTTTGGATAGGAGAGATTGTAAAAGGTGATAAGTGAATTCTTTACCACCTCGAGAGGCTCTTTATACGACGGCATAATAACGGCGACGGGGGGATAGTGCTCAAGCAACGGGGGCGGCTCTTCTTTTCTGGAGAGGGTCCTCCTGGACCACGCTACGGAAAAGATCTCAAAAAAATAACCGATGCCATGGACAAGGATGAAGATCTCCGATAAGAGAAGGAAGAAGGCAAGCACCTTCTCATACCAGGCATACTCGGTGATGAAGAAGAGGAGGATCCTTGTGATGAGATAGGTCGCGGCAAGGACCATTGCAGCAACGGGCAGCACCGTGATCAATGCTATCTTAAGGGATGAGAGGCGTGACGTCGTGTCTTTCATGTTAAAATTGGTACCTCAAAACAGCCCATAGTCCATTTGCATCCCACTGCGGTGAGCTGTGCCACAGTGCCTTCAGTCCCACAGTCCAGTGTTTGCTGAACTCGTGGTGTATCTCGCCCTCGATCTTTGCCGAGGGGTTGTTCTCGGAATCCGTGCCGAAAGAGACCTTGATGTCATAGAACCTGAGCTCGTTGCCGCAGAAAAATAGTTTTGAGTAATCGTGGCGCCATTCAAAGGTAAGCGCAGCGCCTGTATAGTCCTTAGGCGTCCAGTAGGCATGGGTAATGTCCGTCAGGTTTTCCCCGTTGTAGGCGTAAATACTCTCATGCTGCGTATCACGGTATTCACCGCTCATGGTCACCTTGAATATCTTAGGATGATCGGTGAACGCATAGCCGAAGGCGAGATAATAATGCTTCCCCTCGTTATCGTCGTTGTACTTGATGAAGCGCGCCTTCCCGTCAAGGTCAAGCCGTCCGGTAACGTCAGAGCGGAGTCCAAGCCACCAGTTATCGGCCTGAAGGCCATGTTTTAAACCGAAGTAGTTGTACAGTTCATCGGTCCTTTCATAGCCGCCCCCGATGTGGGCATATTCCTTCAGGTTGAACCAGACTGCCGCTTTCCCCGTATCTTTTATGCCCATCTCGTCATTCGCATAATCCTTGTATGTCCAGCTTGCCTCACCTCTCATATATTCGTTGAACACGCCCTGGAAGCCGAAGGTGAAGCCCGTCGCCCCGTATCTCCTGTGATTAAAGGCCGGTTTTTCAAACCATTGGTGGAGGGCAACGTTGAAATGATAGCGACAAAGTACAGGCAGATCAAAGTCAAGATCGAACCGGTCCCTCGTTATCTGCGCGAGATCACCCCTGCCGTCTTCCATCCAGTATGAGTAGTTGAACTCCAGGGAGGGATCTTTCCTGACCTGCTGTCTCTCTAAGGCAATAGCGGCAAGATTATGGAGTGGATCAATATTGAGGAGCCGATCATAGGTGGACTTTTCCCTGTCGCATAAACCGAGGGCGCACTCAACCTGGGCATAGTCAAAATATGCCTCTTCGTTTTCAGGATCGAAACCGATAAGCTCTTCATAATAGGGCATTGAACGGGCAAATCTCTTATCCCATGAAAGCCTCTTCGCCTCTCTTTCGAGGGCAACGGCCTTTTGTGTCCTGTAGACAGGGAGCAGGTCGACCATTGCAGGTTCTATGCGGTCGTTCTTTCCAGGGTCTTTCGACAGCCTTTCGTATCCCTGGTAGATCGAACCCCCTTCGCTGACCTTCCGGAGTTGCCTGTATTCGGTAAGGAGCTGTTTGTCGCCTGAGGCCTCGGCGATAGTCTTTATCTCCGGCAGCAACATACTGTCTACTGAGGGTTTAAGAAGGGCGGCGTATGTATCCATCGCTTCGTTGACCATCTTTCCCCACATTGCGACACGCGCCATCTCCTTTAACGGGAGGGGATCGTCGGGATTGAGCGAATGGATATATTTATACAGCGCAATAGAATCGTTATACTTTTTGGACCACCCGAGGACCCTTGCATGCTCTATGAGGATCTTCGAGCTGTCGGGAAAATCCTTCTCAAGCTCCTCGTATGTTTTGATGGATTGTGCATACTGGAGATTGATGCCAAGGGTCTGGGCGAGGGCGATCTTTGCAGGGAGATATTCCGGGTCATCGTTAAGGGCATCCCGGAGCAATTGTATGGCTATCCCGAAATACCCGTATTGCGAATAGAGGTCTGCCCAGGCGGTGAGCCTTGCAGGATTATGCCTTTCGCCCTCACGCAATCTCTCAATAAAGGTGTTTTCCCGGAGGGTATCAAATCCTGCTGCATAGAACCGGGCCTCAATATCATCTTTCCCCGATTCAAGGGCCTTGTTGAAGGCCTCTTTTGCCTTTCCGTAGTCCTTTTCCCGGAAAAAGGCATTCCCGATGCCGAGATAACCCCGGACCTCATTACCTTTCAGTCCCGTTAATAATGTGTATGTCTCCCGTGATTCATTAAACCTCTTCAGGAAGATCAGCGCCTTTCCTTTGACCTGAAGGGCACCGGGGTTTTTCGGGTCGATCGACAGGACCTGCCCTGCATACGCCGCGGAGGCCTCGAAATCCTTCTCCCGGAGCTTGAGCGCTGCAAGTCCAAGGAGGGCATCTATGTCCTTACGGTCCTTCAGGAGCAGCTTCCTGTAAGCGCCTTCGGCCCTTTCATACTGCTGGGCGCTCTCGTATACCTTTGCAAGTTTCAGGGCAGTAGAGGAATCGCCGGGGTCCTTCTTCAAATGGTCAACGTAGATGCGCTCAATCCTGTAAAAGTCACCCCACAGGTTCATCCTGTCGGCGAACTGCAAAAGGAGCTTTTCATCTCCGGTCTTTGCGGCGAGCGCCTTTTTGTACAGTTCCATGCACCTCTTTGCGTGACCGAGACCTGCCTCAGCATCGGCAATCCCAACAAGCAGTTCCGGGTCGTCGGGGTTCTGCGCGAGGAGCCGTTTAAGGATGGCGATCGATTCCCCGTGATCGTTGCGTCTCGCATACAGGTGTGCCATCTCTATTGCGACCTCTTTATCGTCAGGATGCCTTTTATAGAGGCCGGAGAGCAGGGGGAGGGCTTCGTCGTCCTTCTTGTCCCAGCTTAACACAAGACCGAGTTTTTTCTGAGTCTCTTCCGACGCAGGGTTTATCCGGTAGGCCCTTCTGTAATATAGGGCAGCTTCAGGGAGATTGCCGCTGTAGAGATATACGTCCCCTGCCGAACGGTTGATATTCTCATCGTCGGGCCTTAAGGCAAGGGCCCTGTTCAGATATTCCAGAGCCTTCGGGTATTGCCTTAACCGCGCATACACGGCAGATGTCTCCGTTAGGACAGCGGCATTCCGCGGCTGTTCGCCGACGAGGATCTCATACTCGCGGACAGAGTCGTTAAGGGTGGCATCGTCGTATGAGAGCGTCCGCGCAAGCGCCAGCCTGGCGTCAAAGTCTGTGACGATCTCTTCAGGCGGCACAATGGTACTTTCACCGGCAGGGGCGGGGACGGCTGAGACAAGAAACAGGAAGAGAATGATCCCCCATATAAAGCAATATCGATGAAACGATACTAACGACTGGAGCTGGATGTTCTCTTTAGAATCCCGATATACGATATACGATATACGATATACTGTCATTATAAGGTGTCCATATTTGTTTTATTCCAACGTCTTCCGCAGTTGGGCGGCGGCATCGCTGTGCCTGCCGGACTGCATGAGGACAAGGGCATATTTACGGCGGACCTGCCTGTCATCAGGGAGATCATTCAGGATTATTTCGTATTCTGCTATTGATTCCTTATATCGTTTGTCCCAGCTTAACAGTTCGGCAAGCTTAAGCCTCGCCCTGTAATCTTTCGGGTTTTTCGCGATCAATCCTCTCAGCAGCACCTCCGCCTTATCGTACCTTTTCTGGGTTATATAGATCTCTGCAAGGGCAGCCTGAGCCTGTTCGTCGAGTTTTTGGATGGGCACGTCTTCAAGCGCGTGGAGCGCCTCCTCTTTCTTCCCCATCCAGTAGAGTACCTTTGCCATCTCTATCTTCGCTTCATAGAGCTGCGGTTTTTTGCTGAGCACCTTCCGGTATTCCGTGATAGATTCGCCGTATCGCTTCGTATAGCTTAATACCCGTGCGAGTTCCCACCTTGTCTTCCATTCAGGGACCTGGTCGTCTTTTGAGACTATTGACTCCCCGGCGCCCTTTTGCTGCCCGTAGACCCTGTCAATAACAGGGATGGAAAAGGTGATGAATCCTATGGTAATAAGGATCAAAGATATCTTTACAGCCTGTTTCATTGGTTTTCCCCCAGAGCAATACGGTAATGGGTAATCGCATCCTCAAAATCCCCTTTTGCAGTGAGCGCCCGCGCCATAAGAATATGCAAATGGCGATTTCCTGGTTGAGAGAGAAGGAGCATCGTATAGATATTAATTGTTTTTCTGTAGTCCCCGAGCCTCATGTAAATATCCGCAAGCGTTATCCTTGTTTGCATATTGAGCGGCTCGCTTCTCAGAATCTCTTCGTAAATGAGCCGGGCGTTATTGAGATCTGATACGGCAAGGTACAATTCACCGAGTCTCGATAAGACCACGTGATCCCTGAAGCTTTTCTTCAGAAGTGATGTGTAATACGGTATTGCCTTTTTGTACTCTTTCTTTTTGTATAACGTCTCTGCCTCCCTGTAGATGATCCACTTGTACTGGATCTTATGGTAGGCGAGGGTGGTAGCCACGGCAATACATAACAGTACGATTATGGCGGTAATTGTCTTCATTTATCGAATATTGAACGTCCAGCAAAAAAACGCTATTGAAATTATAGCAATCTTCCGTCACCTGTCAAACTGATTTAGGGTTCTTTTCTTATATTTTTTTAAATAATTTGTTCTTGTATGGGAAAGAGTTTTGGCATAACATTAACAAAAGATATCAAACTATGAAAATAAGGGGGAGTTATGCCGGAAGTCCGTTTGAACGTTGTAACAGGTGATTGGGTTATTATTGCCACGGAGCGGGCAAAACGACCTGAGGACTTCAGCCACAAGAAAGAAAAGAAGGAGGTCCCGCAGTATGTGGAGACATGTCCCTTCTGCCCCGGGAATGAAAACCAGACGCCTGACGAGACCTTCAGGATCAATGATGGGCATGGGAACTGGATGGTCCGTTCTGTGCCGAACAAGTTTTCAGCGCTGTCGCCTGGAGGTGAGATCATAAAAAGTAAGATCGATTTCAAACAATACATCTCCGGCGTAGGACTTCACGAGGTCATTATAGAAACGCCTGAGCACAACAAGACAACGGCGCTCCTGCCGCCATCGCACATCGAAAAGGTCCTCTTTGCCTATAAGGACCGCCAGCTTGCCTTTTATAATGACGAAAGGGTGGAACACGTCATTATCTTCAAAAACCACGGGGCAGGCGCCGGTACGTCCCTTGAACATCCCCATTCCCAGATAGTGGGGACACCGGTCTTCCCGGGTCAGGTCATGATGCGGCTCGGAGAGGCGATCAGGAACTACTATTATGTGAATTTCGGTGAATGCCTGTACTGTGCCTACCTGCACGGAGAGATAAAAGACAGGGAGAGGATAGTCTGCGAGAATGATTCATTTGTCGCCTTTGTCCCCTATGCGGCGTTGTCCCCTTTCCATCTCTGGATATTCCCCAAGACACATAATGCATGTTTTGCCCTTGTAAACGAAAAGGAGATCTCCGACCTTGCCTTTATCCTCAAAGATGTCCTCCTCAGGCTTTACATAGGGCTTGAAAACCCCGACTTCAATTATGCCGTACGTTCCCTGTCCCCGAGGGGCGCCGATTCAAAGTATTTCCACTGGTATATCGCTATAGTCCCGCGTGTGACCCAGGCAGCAGGTTTTGAACTCGGTACCGGCATGTTTATCAATACCGCCATGCCGGAAAAAAGTGCTGAATTCCTGAGGAATATCGACACACAATCCTGAGGACACATGAGACAAGAGGGGCAAAACGTCTATAGGTCAACCCCACTATCAAAGAACGTTTTTTCCTTCAAAAATAAAGAGGGGAAAAACAAAAAATATTTTGGTTGATTTTTCTCGTACCTGATATATCATTGAAGGAAAAATCAAATAGAACGTAAGGAAGACAAATAGATTATCATAAAAAAGTATCCACGATGCTTTTGGCCGGTCATTAAATATGGATTCGGTCGCACAGAATATAGAACGTAAGGCCAATTGTGAATCATAAAACGAAGTATCCACAAACAACGAACTAAAGCCATGGCATCTCTGCTGATCATAGTTATCTTTATCATCGTTATTTTCATTGTTGTTCTTTGGAGGCGTACCAAAAGGCTGGAAAAGATGTTATGGGAGATTAAACTTTCCCTGCCGCTCAAGGGTTCTCCCGCCGGCGCTGCGTCGAAAGAGACGGTAAACCAGGGCCCAATAAAAGAAAAGCCGCAATCACCGGCAGAAATGCCGCATAGGATTTTGACAGTACGGGAAAAATCTGAAGAAACCCCTGTACTCCACGAGAGGCCGATGAAGCTTCAGGTCGAGGCGGAACCGGTCACGACAAAACTCCGTCGCGAATTGTGGATCAAGATCGAGAGGCAGTTCATTGAGAACTGGACAGGGATAGTCGGCGCCATGGTCATGGTTATGGGTGTCAGCTTCCTCGGCATATATGCCGCTCTCAAGCTTAAACCATTTTACAGATTCATCATGATCGCTCTGTTCTCGGGTTTTCTATTCGCTTCATACCTTTTCTTGAGGATGCGATCCATATGGCTCAAGGTGGCCTCATGGGTCAGGAGCAGCTCCGGCGCCATTCTGCTTTTCGCCTGCCTTGGTGCAGGAAGCATCGAGGGCCTGAAGTGGATTCATGATCCGATATACGTCCTGATGCTCCTGTCTGCCGGAATCGCGGTGAATCTCTACTTCGGCTTCGCCGGCAAGACGCAGGTCTTCGCATCTCTCCACGTGATCCTGAGCCTTGTTGCTATCGGGATAGCGCCTCAGTCCGTTGTAACGCTCATCATAACCGGTATTGTTGCGCTTATCGGCGTGATTATGACCTATCGCGACCGATGGGAGCATCATCTCCTCGTTACTTTAACGGCATTTATAGTTTTCCAGTTCATCTGGTATTTCTCACAGGGGCTAAGCCCTTCCACCATTAGTCTATCGCAAAAGCTTGCCGGTATCTTCGTAACGGCAGCAATAGGCATCACTGCATGCCTTGTCCATTACAGGAAGCTGTATGCAATTCAGAAATTGGAATTGCTCCCCTTTATCGCCCACCTCATAAACTGGATGTATATGGCTACCGGGTTCATCCTTTATTCAACGGGATCGAAGTGGAATACCATCATTCTCGGTTGCGCAGCGGCAGCTGCCGTTATCCTCTCCCGCTATGCGCGAAGGCTTCAGATCAGATGGCTTTTTATTACTGATAGCCTGGTGGCACAGAGCATCGCTATATTCGCCCTGTATACCCTGTGCCGGTGGAATGTGGATTGGTTCCTGATTATTGCGATGATATATATAGAGATTTTCCTTTTCCTCGCAATTATGACTATTGAAAAGGAGATACCGCTCAGGAGAGTAGGCGCCTGTCTTCATTACCTGTCGGGTTTAGCAGTTATCATTGCTGCGATTGCCTATCTCGATTATGATAATATACCGGTTGTCATAACGAATTCAGTTATTTTGTCTATCATTATCATCATCGAAAGTCTCTTCCACTTCTATTCTACGAAGCATGCGGTCGACGATACTATCGATTTCACTTACTCCCAGCAGACGGAAAAAACGTTCTCGTTATCTGTGGGTGGGATCATTATCTCTTTATTTTTATTAACTTTTTTCGCTTATATCCTACAATATAGCTGGGCTGGATCAGCGATTGCTGCTATAGGGGTGCTTTTTATTTTCTGTCGCCAGAAGTTTCAGTCAAACGGCCTTGCCGCCGGGCTTTTGATATTTCTTATCGGCGTCCATATCATGTCGTGGAGACACACGTACACGAGACTTTGGGCGGATATCGGCGGTATCGCAATTTACAACCTACCCATTTTTGCAATCTCTCTTGCAGGGGTTGCTTTTTCATATCTTAAGGACCTTAAAAGATATATCAGATGGCCGTGCATCTATATCTTTACGGCTCATCTCATTTTTTTCAGTTACTTTATCACGGTGACCATATCTCCCTATTTACCGGGAGTACTTTGGATTATTATGTCGGTCCTGTACCTTCAGGTCTCAATCTACCTGAAAGAAAGATCACGGGATGACGAAGAAAAAGGGGAGCCACATCGCTTCATTCTTCACGCCGGATGCGTCCTTGTCCTCCTCTTCATTATCAGGCACATTGCCGTACACATGCAGCCCGGTCCTTATATTGGCTTTCTGAAGGTCAGACTTATTATCGAGATATTCGCGCTCTTAGTATTATCTTACTGGGCTCTTGCGAAGCTGCCGGAAATAAAGGGAAATGATGTCATCTGGAAAATACACCCCTTATCCTGGGAAGTATTCCTGTCCTTTTTTGTGTTTACTATCGCCCTCGAGGTGCCGACAAAATGGCACCCCCTTGCATGGATGCTGTTGGGACTTGCCATCTTTTTTGCAGGAATTAAATTCAGTGACAGGCTGTCGAGGTTCCGCTTATACTCGATACTCCTCTACTGGGCCTCATGCTTTCATGTCGCCTTCATCTCTGGCTCGGACCCTACGCCTTCCATTAAGTTGAAGGACCAGACATGGGTCGCTGCCGTTATGGCTCAGGTATTTCAATTTTTCTATATGATCGTTTGCTACAGACAGAAGGGATTATATGGAATTGATTTTCCTCTGTCCTTCACACCATTCAGGAAACTGATCGTACAGATGCAGAAGAGGCAGACCATCTGGATATATTATCCCTTCTTCATTACGGTTGCGTTCTTTCTTTTCTGGACCTTCGACAAATCGGTGCTGACGCTGTTGTGGGTGATGGAGTCCTTCTCGATATTCATCCTGAGTATTATCCTGAAAGAGAGCCACTTCCGTTATGTTTCCATGGCTACCCTCTCAGGCTGCCTGGTGCGTCTGGTATTCTTTGACCTCGCAAAGTCGGGTACCATCACGAGGGCAATAGTTTTCCTCGGCGTCGGTCTGATAATGCTGTTAATGAACGTACTGTATAATAAATATCGGGACAGGTTTGACAAGTCATGAGGCGGGGAATTGAATATACTATTTTCATTGTGATCCTGTTCATAGGTGCAGGCATAACAGTACTTTTCATTATCGAGAGGCCGCAGCCGCCCCTACCTGCCACTTTTGCACCTGCATTTCAGCTGCTTGGAAGGACACCAAAGGCTTTTGACAGAGTACTTTCCAGAACCGTTCCGGTCAGTGACCTCGACGAGAAGAGGTATGCTGAGGCCATCATCCTCCGGTATAAAGACGAAAAGGAAAACAAGAGCATAGACTATCAGTACCTTAACGATCTGATGAAAGAGATATCGCGGTTTGCAAAAAAACCTTTCAATTACAGGATCTTTGTCATGCATAACCCGAAGCCCAACGCGTTCGCGCTACCAGGCGGGGTTATTTTCATTACCGACGGCCTCCTGGCGATTATGAAGAGCGAAGCTGAGCTTATTTATATCATAGCGCATGAAATGGGCCACATTGAGCGTTCCCACTGTTTTGATGCAGTCCGGTATGAACTCGCGGCCAGAAAGATAGGGAGTGGATCCCTGGGAATGCTTGCCGACTTCACCGTCAGGCTGATGCTACGGCACTCCTTCAGCAAGACACAGGAGGATGAGGCGGATGAGTATGCCTACGAACTCATCCTCAATACAGAGTATGACCCATCTTCTCCCGGACACGCATTAAAGCGGTTAATGGAGTATAAAAAGCAGTCCCCTGCAAGCGGACGGGAAAAACAGACCAGCGTGATACGGGATTATTTCATGTCACATCCTCCCATAGTTCTCCGGTATGAAAAGTTTTTTGGAATGGCAAAACAGTGGTGGAAAGAACATCCTGAAGAGAGGCGGTACTGTGGTGAGGAGAACCTTCGTCAAAGAACGTGTTTCGATAAGACGAATTTCGATAAAGAGTGGGTTACCGGTGAAAAAGGAGGATCATAAAGCATAGGGTTCTTATGTATCCATGACCTTGCCGGCAAGTCCTTGAAAATACAAAAGCCGACGGTGAGAATTGAACTCACGACCTGCTCATTACGAGTGAGCTGCTCTACCTCTGAGCTACGTCGGCAATGTGATGTTTTTATAGCATAATCGTGTAGTTGCGGCAATAGTATTTTTCAAAAAGCGTAAGGATGATTCCTTTTTTTGCCGCAGGTATACGATCTCAGGATATTACATTCCTCAACACGTTGCTGATTTCATGGATCGTATAAGGTTTTACGATAACACCCTTGAAACCGTACTTCGTGTAATCGGACATTATGGGATCATTTGAATATCCGCTCGATACGATCGCCTTCACAGCCGGATCTATATCGAGGAGATGCCTGATCGCTTCCTTTCCACCCATACCGCCCGGGATGGTAAGATCAAGGATAACCGCATCATAAGGCTTGCTTGAGTAAAGATTGATCGCCTCTTCGCCGTTCCTCGCAAAGTCAACGGTATACCCCAGGTATTGTAATATATCGCCGACGATGTCCCGGATCGTCTCTTCATCATCCATAACAAGTATCTTTCCGTTTCCGTTCATCACGATAGTCTTTTTTGTCTGTAACCCCGTCCTTTGCTGTATTTGTACAACCGGAAGATATATAACAAACGTTGTGCCTATTCCGAGAGTTGATTCAACTCCTATGTGGCCTTGGTGTTTTTGAATAATGGAATAACAGATTGAAAGGCCAAGACCGCTTTGCTCTTTTGTCGTAAAATAAGGGTCAAATACCATGTCAAGGTATTCTTCCGGTATCCCGATGCCCTGGTCGCTGATGGATATCTTGATGTAATGACCTTTTTCAAACGATCCGCCTGTATTGCCGAAGACAATGTTCTCAGCCCTGATGTTTACAGTGCCGCCATGAGGCATGGCCTGCTGTGCATTTAAGACTATGTTGCCGATGACCTGGCTTATCTGGTTCTCGTCGATCTCCACCGCAGGGAGATCGGGAGATATATCGAACTCAGATTTAATGTCTGTCCCTGCAAGCGTGAATGCAGTAGCACTTTTCAGCAGTTCCTGAATTGGCATGATCCTTTTGACGGGTGTACCACCCTTTGAAAAGGTGAGGAGTTGCCTGGTCAGTTCCTTCGCCCGTATGACTGCCTGTTCAGCGCTTTCAAGGAGATGCTGGAGCTTTTCGGTGTTTACACCTCCGTAGATTTTGGCGAGGGTTATATTGCCGAGTATCATTGCAAGGATATTATTAAAATCGTGGGCAATACCTCCGGCAAGGACACCAAGGGATTCGAGCTTGCTCACCCTTATCCTCTCTTTTTCCGCACTCTTCATCTCGGTAATATCATTTATGACACCAACGATCCCGGCGACGTTCCCTGCCATGTCGGTAAAGGCTGCCTCCTCAATGATTACGCTCCGCTCGGAACCGTTAGGATGTTTGATAGATGTCTCGTATTTCCTGGTGCCGGGATACCTGAGGAGGTCCGAATCGATCGTTTTATACAGAAAGGCCTTTTCATGGTTTTTTGCTATCTCGGCATCGTTCTTGCCAATGAGTTTTTCCCGTTCGATCCCGTGATAATCCTCAAAGGCCTTGTTGCAGCCAAGGTAATATCCATGGATGTCTTTGTAAAAGATCGGGCTTGGAACCCTGTCGATCAATGTCTGGAGAAAATGGATCTGCCCATGCCCGTACATGCTATGTATTTTTTTTATAACCATAACAGCACAGCTATTCTTCTTTTCGCTTTTCGCTCTCCACTCTCTGCTGCTATATTCATTCCTGATATTGTATATTAGTAGACTAATAGGGACTGATTTTCAATGACCCATATCACATCGACCGATAATATCCTGACGTCTCAAGAAAGGCGGCAAATAGCAGATAGCCGTCAGCACACTCGTTCCTTGTCCCTTGCAACTCGCTTCTCGCAATATACCTGACCAGTGTTAAGTGTCGAGAGTCCGGTATCAAGTATCGAGCATCGAGTGACCAGTATCAAGTATCCGGTAAGGTAAGGTTCAGGAGCTTTACTACGGCCTTGTTGTTTTCATAGACATCCACAATATTGATACAACCATAATCCTGCGAAAAGGTAAACATATTGGACAGTTTCAGAGAAAGGAGGGATGAAATTATGATCCTTAATACACCGGCATGGGCGATTATGGCTATTGAGGCTTTCTTATGTTTCCGTACTATCTCATAAAACTCTTTAAGGACCCTTTCCTGTGCGTTTAGCAGGGGTTCGCCTCGCGGAGGCGTATTTTTTACCGGATTTTTTAACCATGATCTGAATTCCTTCGGGTAGCTCGCATTGATCTCATCAAAGCTCAGACCCTCCCAGCAACCAAAGTGGATCTCGTTCAGAGATGCCGTGGTTCTTATCCTGAGCTTCTGGGTTCCGGCTATGATCCTTCCGCTTTCCATACACCTCGAGAGCGCGGATGTATAGATAAAGTCTATTTTGTATCGGGACAGAAAATCTGCAACCCTTTTTATCGTCAGAATACCTTTTTTTGACAACGGGATATCAAGGGTCCCCTTATAGACCTTTTTCACTTCCTCATCAACGGTCTCGCCATGTCTGATAAGAAATATTCTCGTATGATCCATTTTACCCGATGCATTCTCCCATATGTTTCAAAAGATTCTTGTTTTGTCCCGATGATTTCACGGCCACACGGATGTAAGTGTGATCGAGTCCCTTGAAATTCGAGCAGTCCCTTACGAGAATCCCTTTATTCTCAAGGTATCCCTTCACGTCTCCCGCATTGGGTAATCTGAGGAGGTAATAATTTGCAGAAGAGGGGACGTAGTATGCGTTGAGGGCTGAAAAACCTTTCTCCAATACCTTTTTCTGTTTGCCTATGACTTCCATCGTCATCTTCCTGTAATCCTCATTATCCAGGGCTGCAATGCCCGCAGCCTGGGCGAGGGTATTGACGCTCCAGGATGCCTGATGCCTTCTGATCGCCCTTGCAACTCCCATCGGGAAGACCCCGTAGCCAAGCCGCAGGCCCGGCAGGGCGTAGAATTTTGTCATTGACTTCAGGACTATGAGATAGGGGTTTCTCTCCACGGCATCCACGACCGATCCCGTACCGACAAAGTCGATAAAAGACTCATCAACAATCAGGTACATCCTGTGTTTTTTCGCTGCCTCCGCTATCTCCAGCAGATCTTCCTTCTCGACGAACCTTCCTGTGGGATTATTAGGATTGCACAGGAATAGGGCATCCGCTTCACCGGAGCGTATGGCCTTGATCAATCCGGCAGTCCGTATATCGAAACTTTCGTCCCTTTTGAGCATATGGTGTGTAACGGATGCCTGCATCAAAACCCTGCATGCCCTTTCATAATCGCCGTACGTGGGCGCAGGCATGATAACCTTTTTAAACTTCATCGCCTTCGGGAGAAGATATATGAGTTCCGTGCATCCGTTTCCACAGACGATCGATCCAGGATCGACGTTAAGGGTTTGCGATATCTTCGCCCTCAATCTCCTCATATCCGGATCAGGGTAATGGATGATGTGCCGTAAATGTCGTTTTATCTCTGATACTACATTATCAGGCGGGCCCAACGGGTTTATAGATGCACTGAAGTCGATAACGCCAATAAACGTTTTGTCATATTTTTCCATAAAGGTGTATATATCGCCGCCGTGCGCTCTCATGGCCGGATCAGGAAAGATAGTACAATAACGGAGATGAAAAATCCAATAAAGGAAGAGAGCCTTACGATCTTCAGCGCATCGTAAGCGGGCCGGAGATAACCTGACGCCTTTTCTGTCCCGATATAGGGTTTTTGTACAAGGACGCCGTTATAGAACGACGGTCCGCCGAGCCTGACCCCGAGAGTACCTGCAAGAGCTGCCTCCGGGTATCCGCTGTTAGGGCTCAGATGGTTTTTTCCATCCCGGAACATCGTCTTTAAAGAATCACGGAAGACGGTAATCGATTTGAAAAGGATGGCCGATGAGAGAGCTACAATAAGGCCGGTGATGCGGGCCGGTATGTAATTGAGCACATCGTCGAGCCTCGCTGATGCCCAACCGAAATTGACATACCTTTCGTTTTTATATCCTACCATGGAATCGAGCGTGTTGACGGCCTTGTAGGCCATACCCAGGGGCAGCCCGCCGAGCGTAAGGTAGAAGAGGGGCGCGATAATGCCGTCTGAAAGGTTTTCCGAGAGGGTTTCAGCTGTTGCCTTGGTTATATCCTTTGTGTCAAGATCGGCTACATCGCGGCCGACTACCATGCTCAAACGCCTCCTTGCCAGTTCGATATTTTCTTCTTTCACCGCATTCAATATCTGCAGACCCGCCTTCAGCAGTTCTTTTGTTGCAATGGTTGACGCAGTGAGGTACACGAGGAGGGCATACCCGAAAATCCGGTATACGCCCCTCATGCCGAAGAGGACCCATTTTTCAATAAGGAAGGCGGCAAAAAACGTTGAAGCCACAATAATCGCCGTCAGGAATATGCCTTTGAGTCTTTCCTGTCTTTTTGAAGCGGCAGGTGTCAACAGGATGCGCTCCAGCATGGCAATGCCTTTCCCGATGATCTTCACGGGGTGGGGGAAGGCAGGCGGATCGCCTATCGCCAGATCAAGAAAAAATGCAGGTATCAGAACAAATATGAAATTGTTATTTATTATCTCCATAGGAGTGCAGCGATCAAGAAAACGAGTTCAGATATTTCATGGACTGCGCCGAGGTTGTCCCCTGTCAGACCGCCGAACCTCCCTTTCAATACTGTTATAAAAAAAAGACAGAAGAGATAGATAACCAGCATTTCATAAAGCAGGAACACAAAGAACCCGAAGGAGACGGAGGGAGGGGCAAACAGCGCCGGCCTTTGATATATGAAAAATGCTGCAAGGCATGCAACAAGCATGAAGGCCGTTGATAATAGAAGATGCCGGATGTTCAGATTTTCCAGGAATATCCTGCCGAGGCCGTCCGTACGGACATTCTTCCCGTGGTATGCAGCGGGGATGACAGCCCATTTTGAAAAGACGGGCATGAGAAAGATAAGAAGGTATTTGCCGATACCGGGAGATGAGACAAGGATCTCACGGATGAGCAGGTATTTCATGAGGATCATGAGGCATATTGCGGCAACCCCGATGGGGCCGACCGTGCTGTCCTTCATGACTGCAAGCCTCTTGTCTATGTCTTTCTCTCTATTTCCCGTAGATTTTACGGAAAGGGCGTCGAAGGTATCGGAAAGCCCGTCCAAGTGAAACCCTCCGTTCGTAAGGAGATAGATGAAGATGATAAAAGCGGCTGTTATGCCTTCAGAGAAAAATCTCAAGGATATGAAAGAGAGAGCGGAGAGGAGGAGACCCTGGAATACGCCGACCAGGGGAAAGAAGATTGACGAATCCGCAATATCTTTGTCGGAGACCTCCCCTGTTGTCTTTATCGGGATGATCGTCAAAAACTGAAAGGCAAGGAGGATATTTTTCAAAGTCACGACAATTCCTTTGAAACGTTGGCTTCGCTGAAGGTAGCCATTTCCCTGTATATCTTGAGACCTGCCTCGACGATGAACATGGCAAGGGCCGCGCCCGTGCCTTCGCCAAGCCGCAGGCCCAGATCGAGTATCGGTCTCATCCCCATCTTTTCGAGCATAATACCGTGACCTACCTCAACCGAATTATGGGCAGCGAACATGTAGTCCTTTACCGCCGGCTCGATGGAATATGCGATCATGGCCCCGGCTGTGGATATGAAGCCGTCAATGACGATGGGTATCCGTCTGGATGCTGCGCCCAGGATAAGCCCGGCAATCCCTCCAATCTCCGCACCCCCCACCTTGGAGAGCACGTCAATGGGGTCCTTCAGGTCCGGTTTATTGCAGGCTACGGCATCTTCGATAACCCTGATCTTATGGAGCAGGGCCTCATCCGTGATCCCCGTTCCCTTGCCGGTAACCTTTGCAACGGGTACGCCCGTGAGGACCGATGCAATCGCGCTGGACGGTGTAGTATTGGCTATGCCCATATCGCCCGTGCCGAACAGCGCATAGCCTTTTTCCGCATAATCCAGGGCAATCCCTATGCCCGTGTCGATACACGCTTCCGCCTCGTCCCTCGTCATGGCGGGGCCTTTCCGCATGTTCCTTGTTCCCCTCACGGCCTTTTTGATAAGCAATCCTTCCTGTTCGGGAAAATCACAGTCTACGCCGATATCGATAACCACGACATCTATCCCTGCATGTCTCGACAGTACGTTTATCCCTGCGCCTCCCTGGAGAAAGTTGTACACCATCTGTTCCGTTACCTCTTTCGGATAAAGGGAGACCCCTTCTCCTGCAACTCCGTGGTCCCCGGCAAAGGTGAAGATCGCCTTTTTGGAGAAGAGGGGAGGGATGCTCTGTTCGCTTATTGCAACAAGCCTCTGCGCAAACTCTTCGAGCCTGCCCAGACTGCCTTTTGGTTTTGTAAGATTATCGAGTCTTTCCCCGGCCACTTCAAATAATCCGGTCTTGACAGCATCAATGGTAAGTCTTTTCATTTAGCCAGCTCCCTTTATTATTAACGGTATTCCTGCCACCATAAAGATTACGTCCGTTGCAGCCGATGCAATCTCCTGATTCAGACGGCCCAGAATATCCCTGTATTCCCTGCCGATGGGGATATCAGGGACAAGTCCCAGGCCTACTTCGTTGGAGATGATGTATATTGTCGAAGAATGGTTGACGGATATTACGGAGACGAGTCTTTTTATCTCCACGGAGACGTCGGAACCTGCATGCATAATGTTCGAGACCCATAAGGTCAGGCAGTCTATGATAATGACGTCGTACCCATCCCTGATCTTTTCTATAACGGACGCGATCCCGAGAGGTTCTTCGTATGTATCCCAGTCTTTGCCTCTTTCATGCTTATGATTTTCTACGCGCACCCTCATTTCATCATCAAGTATTTCGGCTGTTGCGATGAACGCCTTTTTCCCGTTTATCGCCGATGCCTCATTCAGGGCGTAGGTGCTCTTGCCGCTTCTCGCGCCGCCCAGTACCAGCACTACCTTTTGCATCTTTTCTTTACCTCCTCGGGGACGACCAGCACGAAAGGCTTTGCAGAGAGGGGGTTTTTGTCCACGACCACCACTGTTTTGTAAGCCTCCTCAATATCGCGATAGTTCAGTACTTCTTCCGGAGTCCCTGCCTTTTTGACCCTCCCTGAGTCCATAAGGACAAGACGGTCGCAGTATTCGGAGGCCAGATTGAGATCGTGAAGGGCAATGAGGACGGTGAGCTCATATTCCCTTTTCAGTCTCCTGATAAGATCGAGGACTCCTACCTGGTGGGTTATGTCGAGATGGGAAGTGGGTTCATCAAGGAGGAGCAATGTCGGTTCCTGTGTGAGCGCCCGCGCAATGAGCGCAAGCTGTATCTCGCCGCCGCTTATTTCAGATATGTAGCTGTCCTTGAGCCGGATGGTATCGGTAAACGCCATGGACCTTTCCGCAATCTCAATATCCTTTTCGTCTTCAAGGAACTGAAGGTTTTTGTAATGGGGCAGTCTGCCGAGAGAGACATATTCCCCAACGGTCATAATGATTGTCGGGAGGTTTTGAGATACCACGGCGATCCTTTGGGCAAGCTCCTTGTGGCGCATCTCCCTGATGTCCCTTCCTTCAAAGCGGATGGTGCCTTCAAAGGTCTTCACGAGGCGTGTCAGGGCCCTGAGGAGCGTCGTCTTTCCTGAGCCGTTGGGGCCTATTATCCCGACAAATTCACCTTTTTTAATGTCCAGATCGATGTCGCTGAGAATGATCTTTGATCCGTAACCGCACGTATATTTTTTTATTTTGATCATATCTTTCATACCTAAAAGGCAGCAGATTTTTTACTCAGGGCATAGACAAAAAGACTTCCGCCCAGTATCCCTGTGATCACCCCTGCGGGCAGCTCAACGGGTGCGACGATTGTCCGCGCCAGGGTATCGCAGAATATAAGAAAACCTGCCCCTGTCAGAAAAGAGACGATGAGGAGCCTCCTGTGGTCATAGCCTGCAAACATGCGCGCAAAGTGCGGGACAACAAGGCCTACGAATCCGATAATCCCTGCGATGGACACGCTCACGCCGGTAAGGAGCGCGGCTATAAAAAAGAGTATCTTCTTCGTCTTTACCACATTGACGCCGAGATGGATGGCCTCTTCATCGCCAAGGGAAAGGGCATTGAGGTCCAGACAGAAAAGATAGGAAACAACGAGACAAAGGAGGGAAACGCAAAGGACCGTTATTATAAAGACCCAACCGGGCTCTTCCAGGGAACCCATGATCCAGAAGATGATGCTGTGGAGGTCCTCTATCCGGGAGATTGCAAGGATCAGGGTTACCAGAGAGGAAGAGATGAAACTGATCATGACGCCCGTCAGGAGGAACCCGTCGGTCCTGAATATCTTTCTCTGAATATTTGCGAGATAGACGGACAGGACTACTGCAAGGGCACCCATAAAACCGAAGAGGGGCATGGCAAAATCCGGGAAGAGCCTGTGCAGCCCCAGGACAATACACAGGGCGGCACCAAGGGCGGCGCCCCCCGAAATACCGAGCGTATAGGGCTCAACGAGAGGGTTTCTGAATATGCCCTGAAGGATGATGCCTGCGAGGCTTAAAGATCCCCCTATGGCAAAGCCCAGAATTATGCGTGGCAGGCGGATATCACTGATAATGCTGAACTCGGAAGTGCCTCTGCCTTTCAGGATTATGGGAATGATCTTGTTTAACGGTATGCCTGCCGAGCCGCTGCTCAAAGAATAGAGGCCTGCCGCAAGCAGGAACATTATCGATATCGTAAGGCAGGGACCCCAGCCTGATCTCTTGTTTCCCATCTTTATCCTTTCGCAGCTTCCGGGTGGAGGATCCTTACAAACTCCTCAAGCGTCTCCACAAAACTCACAGGGGTAGGGCTGCATATCAAATCGGAGTCCATAATATATACATTGCCGTTTTTTACGGCATTAACTGTTTTGTATCTTTGCCATGCCTTACGCTCTCCTTCGCCGGAAAGACCCATTGTTGTAATAATGATAACGTCGGGGTTGCGCTTTACAACCTCTTCACGGCCTATGAGCCCTGACTGTGCATCCCTGAAGATATTGGCGCCTCCTGCGAATTCTATGAAATCGTTTATCAGAAAGTCCTTTGTTGCTGCAAAAAGCGGTTTGCTGCCGAGTTGGACAAAGACCCTGCTTCTTGGCAGCGTATCGACCCTTTTCCTTATGCCGGCCAATCGTTTTTTTGAGGCCTCGATAAGCCCGTATGCCTTTTCTTCCCTTCCTGTGAGCTTTCCCAGGTTCAAAAAGACCTCGCAAAGCTTGTTAAAATCCTTTGATACTTCAAAGACAATAACATTGATGCCGAGGTCCCTCAGCTTCCTGACGTCCTTTGTATCCGTAAGGGCTGTGCCTATGACGAGGTCGGGTCTCATGTCTATTATTTTTTCAACGTCAACTTCCATTACCGTGCCGATTTTTGTCTTTTCTTTTGCCCTTGGCGGTTTCTGGCAATAGGTGGTTACGCCTATGATCCTGTCCTCAATGCCAAGCATGTAGAGCCATTCCGTTATTCCCGGTCCGAGTGATATGATACGCTTCGGTTCGCCTTTTTTCCCCTGCTCGCCGGCATGAAGACAGAGCGGCAAAAGGACAAAAAATAACAGGGTGATCAAAAACCCGAAAAGGTGCGGTGATATCTTTTTCCTTACAGCGTGATTCATCATCTCACGGGACGGTTATTGCTTATTCTCAGAAACCAGTAATCGCCATTCAACACCTTTCCGTCAACACGGAATTCCACGGGTCTTTTGAATATGGGGCCGTCATAAACGAAACTATGATATTCCCCTTTTTCTCCGCAGAGATCAACCTTGCCGAATGCCTTCAGGTCTTTAACGAATTCGTTGTCTATCGTTCTTCCGAGCCATTCCTCACCCATATACCGTGCATCCGTTGCAACGACTACTGCCTTGAATCCTGCGTCGATGAAACCGGTGATAAGCTCTTCCCTCTCTCTCAGCCACAGAGGAAGCATGGGATTCACACCGGTTTCAGAGCAGACCCTTTCCACCCATTCACGGTGTTCTATCATGTCGATGTCTCCGAATACGCCGGTATATATCCCTTCATCCTTGATAGTCGAAACCGCCTTTTTGAACTCCTTCTCGTATGTATCCCATGTGGCCTTCTGCTGGCTCAGGGGAATACGGATGGCATCGGACTGTTCTCTGAGGATCATCGAGGAGAGCCCGTGTGTACGGGAGTGCTCGCCGTCTTCGGTCACCATATTCAGGAGACGCCCGATCGTTATACCTGATCTCTCTGCCTCATAAAACGCCATAGCGCTTTCCTTGCCGCCGCTCCAGGAACAAAATGCCTTTGTTCTGTCAATCATAATTCACCCTCCATCCAGCCGCAGACCTTGCAGTGGCTTTTTTTATTTTCTATGCCGGTGCCGCAGCCCCTGCATATCTTTTCTCCGTTACGCGGTAACGGTATTTCCCCGATTTCCTTACGGAAGATTTCATAGTAGTAAAGGTGTTCCTTGTTTCTGAATTTTACCGTATATTCCCTGCTTTTTTCACTGAATTCTTTGTCGGATATCCTGGAGGTAATGATATCCCTCAGACCGCTCATCCCGGAACCTACCTCCAGGGGTCTCTTGTCCTGCCAGATGAACCTCTCCGGGATAAGGCCTTCGAAGGCCTTCCGCAGTATCCACTTTCCGTAAACCTTCCCGTTTTCCTCTTTGATCCGCAACGAGTCCGGGATATTGAGCGCAAACGACAGGAGCTCTTCATCAAGGAACGGCTGTCTTATATCCATACCCAGGTCATTCGCAAGCACATTGGAACTGAAGCTCATATGGTGCGTCATATTTTGTATATAAGCGGACAGGTTGTCGATGTCCCTCATATAGTCGTAGCCTCCGAAGATTTCGTCCGATCCGTCTCCCGTCATGGCAGAAGGAACATCCATGTCCGAAAGGGTCTTGAGGCCGAAGTATGCTGCAAGATCATTCGGTATCCCCGGGTCGAAACTTTCAAGCGTCTTAATAACCCCCGGGATGGCGTCGATCGCCTCGTCGACACCCACCGCTACATGCACGTGATGCATCCGCAATATTTCTGCCAGTTCTTTTGCATAGTGCCGGTCTTCGCCATCTGATAGAAAGCTTACTGAAACCGCATGGACACCGGACGGTTCCGATACGCTGCACAGGATGCCTGCAAGGATGCTCGTATCCAGTCCCCCTGAGAAGAGGATGCCGGGGACCTTATTGCTTTCAACGGCATTCCTCAATAACGCCTGCAATGTTTTTATCACAATTGCTCCTTTCTTAAAAACTTACCTTCATTCCTCCGTAGAGGGAAAAACCGGGTGTTCCATATCCCCAGACCTCCTGGTACTGCTTGTTCAGAAGGTTCTCGATCCTTCCGAAGACCTGGATATGGCTGGTCACATCATACTGCGCTGCAACATTAACCAGTGTATATCCGCCCATGAATCCCTTGGCAGGGTGGGGGGTGTAATCATTCCTTTTCCCTGTATAGAGGATCCTGAGATTGATATTTCCGCGTGTTAAGAACCGGTAGTTCGTATCAATTCCAAACTTATTCTGGGGGCGTCTTACAAGGGATTCGCCCGTACTCTTGTCCTCCGTATCGGTATAGGTATAGCTGAGATCCAGCCTGAGATCGTCGGTAAGTTTGATCTTTGCAAAGCATTCAACGCCTTCGCTCTTTGCCTTATTGATATTTATATAACCCAGCGTATTATCGTATTCGATGAGGTTTTTGAAGTCATTTTTAAAATATGTGACCTCAAGTACCACCTTGTCCCCGAGAAAGCCTTTTTCTATGCCGAAATCCCATCCTTCACTTTCCTCGGGCTTAAGGTCTTTATTTCCTATCGGGCCCCATAACGTTGCCGGGGCATAGAGCTGGTAAAGCGAGGGGGCGTTGACCCCTGTGCCGTATGTGCCCTTTATCTTTAAGGCAGCCTCCCTGATGAGATATGCCGGCGCAAAACGATACGTGGTCTTGGATCCGATCTGGCTGTGGTCATCGAGACGCATCCCCGCGGTCCCGAAAAACCTGTTGCCGAGTCTGATCTGATCCTGAATATAGTATCCCATATTCCGGGCCCTTTCCCGGGGGACAATGCTGCTGCCCGGTCCCCATGCACTGTCATAGTAGTAATCAGACCTGGCAGTCTCTTCCTTGTGTTCTGCACCGAAGACAAGCGTATTTGTTTTATGGAGCTCAACTGTGTGCTGCCATCCGATTTTATCAAGTCTCCCGTTATAGCTTGATCGTTCGGAATCGGTGGGATGCTGGAAGTCCTTGGGATTATTATATGCCCTGTCGGTTGCGTTTCGTGCCAGTTCGATGGCCTGCAACCACCTTCCTTCAAAGAGTGAAATATTGACCTTTCCCTTCATTAAAAGCTGGGTAGATGATCCATCGTTATTTACATCATCAAGGCCCCGGCCGCCCCCGTTATCGATATCGGTATTTGCCTTGATATACCGAACGACAAAATCGGTATCAATATATTTTCCCACGGCAAACCCGAACCGCGAAGAGAAGGAGGTGTTGTCGTATCCGTCTTTCTCGATGTTGCCGTATTTTCTGTTGGCAGACGAGAACCCCTGGGAACTCAGGTGAGAGAAACCGAGGGAGTAGTAGAGGGTTCCGTGCGAACCGCTTACGCCGGCGGATTGTCTGAACGAATTGTACGATCCCCCTTCGCCGGCAAAGAATAGCTTCGGCTTGCCCTTGCCTTTTTTGGTGATAATGTTGATGACCCCGCCGATCGCGCTTGAGCCGTACAGTGTGCTCTGGGGCCCGCGAACGACCTCGATCCGTTCGATGTTGTCGGCGGTGAGATTCGAGAAATCGTAAAGGTGGCCGGCCTGCGTCACGTCGTTCACCTCCACGCCGTCTATCATTACAAGGGTATGTTCGGATTTTGCCCCTCTTATAAAGATTGAGGCGTTCCCCCCGGGGCCTCCGCTCTGCACTACATCGATACCGGGCAGACCCCTCAGGACATCCAGGACAGCGGGTTCTTTCTTTTCCTCTATCTCTTTGGTCGTTACGATACTGACGGAGTTTGCTATTTCGTCAACGGGCGTTTCGAGTCGCGTAGCAGTGACTATGATGTCCTCGAGCCTTTGAGGGTCACTGCACAATGCGATGTTTGGGTTGAAAAGAAAGAAGGAGACAACGATTAAAACAATGATTCGGTACATGAAAACCTCCCTTATACCTCGTAAGGTAGTATTTTTGAATTCAACCCAAGGTTTCCTGGCTTAAGGGAGTATGGCTTTACGCGCCTTCCCGTTCCGCATGAAGCAGAACAGTGGCCGGGCATGCGCCCATGCATTGCCTTTGACCCATCACAGTTGCGGGACAGCGGAAGATTTTCACTTCGCTTCCCTTGCAAGTTGAATCGTATGAGATCGATAGGTTATTTAACATATGCGGTCTGTTTTGACAATATTTTTTATTTATTTTAGTCTTCGGGAATGTTTTAATTGTTTGATACCGGGATTCAGTACATGCATAAAGAACATCTGCTTAAGATTTTCAATGAATGCAGCGTCAGCAGGCTCCTTGGCATGGAGATCTGTGAAGTAAGGGAGGGGTTTGCAAAAGGAAAGCTCACCCTGAAGGGTGAGCATATGAATATTCATGGGAATGCCCATGGCGGGATCGTATTCGCCTTTGCCGATCAGATCGGGGGCGCATGCGGTAACAGCCTTGGAAGAAAGGCGGTCCTTGTTGAATCTTCAATCCAATACCTGAAAGGGGCGACAGCAGGGGAGACCATCTATGGCGAAGCTGCCCTGACCTACAGGGGGAAGAAGATCGGAAGGATAGATGCCAGGGTATATAACGACCGGGATGAGCTGATAGCCCTCGTGCATCAGATCTTCTACACCAGCGAGAATGAACGTTCCTCAGAGACTTAACAGAATCTTTCGTATCCTCCTTGAATCATTCGGACCAAGGAACTGGTGGCCCGGCGAGACCCCTCTCGAGGTCATCGTCGGCGCCGTCCTTACGCAGAACACGTCGTGGAAGAATGTGGAGAGGGCGATCATAAACTTAAAGACAAAGAGACTCTTGGATATAAAGAGATTGTATAACGTTGACCCTTTAGCGCTGGCCCGGGCCATCAGGCCTGCAGGATATTTCAATATCAAGGCGGCGAGGTTAAAGAATATCATAAGGATGCTCTATGAGCACTATGACGGCAGTATAGAGAGGCTATCATCCGTTGACCTCGATAACCTGCGCAAGATATTGCTGTCGGTAAACGGGATAGGGCCGGAAACCGCCGACAGCATCCTGCTTTATGCGCTTGGCAAACCCATCTTCGTTGTCGACGCATACACAAAAAGGTTTTTGAAAAATCACCGCCTCTACAACGGGGAGGGCTATGACGATATCCAGACATACTTTATGAAACACCTCCCGGCCGATGTCTACCTTTTCAACGAATTCCATGCACTTATCGTCTGCTTATGCCAGAACTACTGTAAAAAGATACCTTTATGCCGCGAATGTCCTTTAAAAAATCTCTGAAATATCATATGATTAATTTCAAAAAAACAGGGAGTGTCTATGTTCTTCGTCGCGAATCTCGATGATATAAAAAAAGGCAAGGTCACCGACGTCTATTTCGAAAGGACCCTTGAGATCTTAAAAAAGAAGAATATCGATAAATGGGTCAGGGCCGAGTTTATCGTTAAAAGACTCCCCGACAATATCCCCTGGGCGATATTTTCCGGTACGGAAGAGGTCTCGCAGGTTGTGGACGGCCTCAACGTGAAGATCCGTTCCATGCAGGAAGGCACAGTGATCAAACCCTATCAGCCCGTGCTCGAGATAGAGGGGATGTACAGCGAGTTTGGAGTCATGGAAACCGCCATTCTCGGCCTTATCTGTCAATCCTCCGGGGTCGCCACCAAGGCGGCCCGCTGTAAAAAGGCAGCAGGTAATAAGCCTGTTATAAGTTTTGGGGCAAGACGGGTACATCCTGCCATCGCGCCTATGGTGGAGCGAAGCGCGTTTATCGGCGGCTGCGACGGTGTGTCGGTTGTCTATGACGCAGAGACAATTGGCGAGGAACCTGCCGGGACAATGCCGCATGCCCTGATACTGATAATCGGCGATACGGTTGATGCCACGCTTGCCTTCGATGAAGTGATCGACAAAAAGGTGAAGAGGGTAGCCCTCATCGATACCTTTAACGATGAAAAGGTAGAGGCGCTGAGGGTCGCTGATGCACTCAAAGAGAAACTATACGCAGTAAGGCTTGATACGCCGTCAACGAGAAGGGGGGATTTTCTCAAGATCCTCGAGGAGGTCCGGTGGGAGCTGAACATCCGGGGTTATGGTCATGTAAAGATATTCGTGAGCGGCGGGATCGATGAGAAAAAGATACTCCAGTTGAATCAGTATGCAGATTCATACGGAGTGGGCACAACGATCACCAATGCAAAGGTCATAGACTTTGCGATGGATATAATTGAGATCGAAGGTAAGCCGGTCGCAAAACGTGGAAAGATGTCCGGCGCCAAAAGGGTGCTGCGTTGCATGGGCTGTTACAAGGACAAGGTGGTGCCACTCGATCAGAACATCGATTCGCGATGTGACTGTGGCGGTGAGTATCTTGACCTTTTAAATCCCTGGTACGAAAAGGGGAAATTTCTCGAAAAGGGCAGGGCGCCGCAGGAGATCCGGAAGTACGTCCTGGAACAACTGAAGACACTGGAGATTTAAAGACAGCAGAGAAAGGCAGCAGAGAGCGGAGAGCTGAGGGCAGAGAGCTGATGCTCGTCGCTGGATACCGGTTGCTTGTTACTTGATACTGGTGGACAAGCATCGAGGAACGAGTGACAAGGAGCGAGTAACGAAGGACTTTGATCAATCGGTGGAAAGGGAGAGTTTGACCTTCTCTCCGTCGGGGCCTTTCTCGATCGTGCCTATGGAGAATGCAGTCTCTCCCTGGTCAGACAGGGTTTTTATGACGGCCTCTTCGTCGGTCTTTGGAACGATAAGGACAAATCCTGTACCCATGTTGAAGGTCGAACACATCTCCTGAAACTCTATATTGCCCAGCTTCATGATGAGTTTGAAGATATCCGGTATCCGTTCCGTGGAAAGACTGATCTTCGCACAGAGGCCTTCAGGAACGATCCTTTTGATGTTGCCGGGGAGACCGCTGCCTGTTATATGCACCATGCCCCTGACGTCAAATCTTTCAAGCGTTTTGAGGACGGGTTTTACATAGATCCTCGTGGGTTTTAACAGCTCCTCGTACAATCTTTCGTTCATCCCTTCGATTTCAGCGTTAACGTCAAAATGATGGATATCGAAGAATACCTTTCTGACGAGAGAGAACCCGTTGCTATGAAGCCCGTTGGAGGCCAGTCCTATGACCACATCGTTCTCCTTGATGCGGGAGCCGTCGATGATCCTGTCTTTTTCCACAAGACCGACTGCAAAACCGGCGAGGTCGTATTCACCTTCCTGATACATGGAAGGCATCTCGGCGGTTTCGCCGCCGATGAGCGCACATCCGGCCATCTCGCAGCCGTCGCATATCCCCGTTATGACGCTTTTATATATATGCTCTTCAATACTGTTGCATGCATAATAATCGAGAAAAAAGAAGGGCCTGGCGCCCAGCGTGAGTATGTCGTTGACGCTCATTCCGACCAGGTCGATCCCCACCGTGTCGTGTTTACCTGAAAGGAAGGCGATCTTGAGCTTTGTACCCACGCCGTCGGTAGAACTGACGAGGACAGGATTTTTATATCCCTTCGGAAGCTCTGTGAGGGCCCCGAATCCCCCGATAGGGTTAAGTACTTCGGGAAGGAACGTCTTCTGGATCCTGGATTTCACCCCGTCGATCAATGTGTCCGCTTTGTGGATATCCACGCCGGAGTCTTTATATGTCAGAGATTTCATTTCGTTAATGTAAAATTAATATTCCCCGGTTGTCAATTGTATAATACGAATAAAGGCAGTGAATAGTGAATAGCAAGAAGCCAAAGAAACAATGCCTGTCCTAATGCATAATGGGACTATAGTTTCCTCGGGTTGCCCTTAAATGCAAGAAGGGGCTTGCAAGCCCCTTCTTAAGATGAAAATACTGACCGAAAATAATACTCCCGCTCCAACCTCTTCTTAACCGGCACGATGGTATTGCTTACGCCATCTTTTCGATAAACTCATCGACAGGGATTGCCGGAAGGGTAATGATCTGTATAGTGCCCCTTGAACCCAGCTCAATAGATAGTTTGGCTATTGATTCGTTGTTTGGCGCCTCAAGGATATTTATAAAATCATACTGTCCGAGGATTGCATACTGCGCAAGAACCTTAGCGCCCATGTTTTCAATCTCGCGATTGACTTCCTCTATCCTTTCAGGATGTTTTTTGATCGTCTTTCTTCCTTCATCGGTTAAAGTGCTGATCATGATATATATTGGCATCGTTTCACCCCCTTTCTCGTTTTTTTATTTTAACCAACTTTCTCTATTTGTCAACTTAAATATTCATATAAATTACGGTGAACCCGTATATGACGACTGTTTTTATGGTATTGATTAAAGTTGAAAAATATATTAACATGGATAGTCTTAATTCAGACATGATCATGATGTGGAGAGATAGATGTTCACATCTTCAGACAAAGCATTTATCTCATTAACAATAAGATAATGGAGATAATAATAACGCTTCAGGAGGTCATCTTATGGCAAAACCGATGGACCAGTATAAATGGCATGAACTGAACGTAGGATGTGTCATAGAGGAAATTGGCAATGC
>MVRS01000239.1 GCA_002067975.1 Syntrophorhabdus sp. PtaU1.Bin058 | reverse complement strand
TTGAACATAGAACGTTGAACAGGTTTTAGGGGTTTATCGCCGGCATCCAGTAACGAGTATCGAGAGACCGGTATCCAGTATCGAGCGACCGGTGACGAGTATCCAGCATCCGGTATTCGGATCATCGTTTATGTGCGATACCCAGCTTTTTCATCTTGCTTCTCAACGTGCTGGGGTGCATGCCCAGCAATTCGGCTGCACCTCCGGGTCCGTGGACCTTTCCCTTCGTTTCAACGAGGGTCTGCCGGATATGATCTGAGACGACTTCATCGAGAGACCGGCGTTCCTTTTGCCGAGAGGAGGGCAGGGGAAGATCGATATGGGCGGACTCATAAAAGGGAAAAAGGCGATCAAATACCAGCGGCCCGCCCTTGCTGAGGATCAGCGCACGTTCGATCACATTTTCCAGCTCACGAACGTTCCCGGGCCAGTCATAGCGTACAAGGCGATCCATGGCATCACGGCCGAGTGTCGGGGGCGTCGGGAGCTTCAGTTCCTTTGATTTCTTCTGGATAAAATGATCGGTCAGCGCGGGGATGTCTGCCTTCCTGCTCCGCAGGGGTGGGATCAAGACGGGGAAGACGTTGAGCCGAAACCAAAGGTCCTCCCTGAAGCGGCCCTCGCTGACCATGTCTTCAAGGTTGCGATGCGTTGCTGCGATGATCCTTATGTCCACCGATATTGATGCCGAACCTCCGACCCGCTGGATCTCTTTGTACTGGATCACGCGGAGCATCCTTACCTGTGCAGCCGGCGGCAGCTCTCCGATTTCGTCCAGAAATATTGTCCCATTGTGTGCCCGCTCGAAACAGCCGCGTTTTTGGGCGACTGCACCGGTGAACGCGCCCTTCTCGTGCCCGAAAAGTTCGCTGTCGAGGAGGGTCTCAGGAATGGCCCCGCAATTTACCTTTATAAACGGACCGTCCTTGCGCGGCGATGAATAATGGATCAGATTGGCAACGACGTCCTTGCCGACGCCGGTCTCTCCGCGGAGCAGCACCGGGCTGTGGAGAGGGGCTACCTGTTTTATCATATCGATTACGTCCTTTAATCCGGATTTCATGCCGATAAGCTCCTCACCGGCCAAAGGAGACAACCTGTTGCGGAGGTAACGATTGTCGTCATTCAGTATTTCCTTAAGTCTCAGCACCTCTCCGTGCTCCAGGGCGTTTGCCAGGGCAATCGCAAAGGGTTCGTGCAAAAGCGCCAACAGCCTGGCATGTTTCTCTGTGTACCTGTTTTGCCCCTCTACTGCCAGGGTGAGACTTCCAAGCCATTTGCCTCCTCTCTCGAGCCGCAAAACCAGCAGCGACGAGTTGAATGATGCGCCAAAGTGTGAAAGCACCTGTTCAGCCACAGGATCGCGAGTGGGATTATTAATGATCCGTACCGCCACGGGGTCGGGGTGGGATTGCGTTGAAATCAGCAGGTCCTTTGGATCATCCCCTTCCGGCTTCTTTCCGGACCGGGCCTTAAGCGTGGTGAGGACGTTGAGCTTGACAGCCCTTTCGCGGGTTGCCAGAAAGGTGGTTCGCACCGAACCGAGGCCTTGATCGTAGAGATGTATCCCCATGCGGTCTACAGGTATGACGTGCGCGATTACCGGGAGGCAGCGCTGCATCGCCGTCACCATGTCGAGACTGCTGCAGACGTGCAGCGTCACCTCCCTGAATAACTCGTTCTCAACCGCCATCAGATCCTTGTTTTCAATTACCATCGAACCCTCGCGTTGACAATCCTTTTTAATATGCCGGGATTGTCTTATTACGATATTTCGCAATTATACTACTAAACCGCGAACGGGAGCAATAAAATTCGTTATATTTAGCAATTTGTCCGACCGTCTAAAGCCATCTGCTTGATATTATGCATGATTTTGAATGGCACGATTTCTGCGTAGGTATCTGACAGCAACATAAATGAATTAAGGAGGTAATCATGAAAAGATTTATTTCGAAGCTTCTGGTAATGGCACTGATTGTCGGCTTCGGCGCCGTTGCGACAGCAGGGCTGGTTTATGAGCGGGTTGAGGCAGCCGATACGGCTGATACGTCGGTCTATCCTGCAAGCCATCCAAACTATGTTAAGCCCGCACCAACGGGTACCGGGACAGCGGCAGTGCAAAACGACTCAGACTGCAAGGCATTGGATTTCGAATGGGTTAAGTACGTAGGTCCTGCCATATCAACAGACTGACAGGATAATACGGGACGAGTTCGAGGAAGGCCCCGGGGTTCACCGGGGCCTTCGAAAAGAACGCAGGAAGTCTGCCCTTGAAACCCGCATCCATGGAGAGTACGATAGAATGACTGTATTAATATTGTGTATACTGAAAGAAGGAGATACCGATGGAAGAATTACGGCCAAGCGCAACGGCACAGCGTGCTGCAATGAAACGTGCAGCACATCAACTCCTTGACGACCCAAGGGTCTTCAATGACCCCGTAGCGCTTCATATTATCGGGAAAGAAGATTCTTCGGCATTACAGGCTGAACCACATCGGTTTGAAGGAAGTCCTCTGTCGCCTTACCTCCGGGCCTTTGTGGCGGCACGCAGTCGTTATGCCGAGGATGAGCTCGCCGCCGGCATTCGCCGCGGTGTATGCCAGTATGTCATCCTGGGAGCAGGTCTCGACACGTTCGCCTACAGGAACCCCTATCCTCATGACGTCCTGCGCGTGTTCGAGGTCGACCACCCGGGGACGCAGGCGTGGAAGCGAACACGCCTGGAAGAGGCCAATATCGCCCTTCCGGGCAGTCTCACATTTGCGGGTGTAGACTTCGAAAGGCAGACGCTTGCAGAAGGCCTTCTGGACGCAGGGTACGAGCAGGGAAAATGTACGTTCTTTTCATGGCTCGGCGCGACAGAATACCTGTCTTTCGAGGCGGTGATGAGGATATTGCGTTTCATTGCGTCGATGCCGGCGGGGAGCGGAGTAGTTTTTGACTATATGCTCTCCCCGTCTTTGCTGACCCCTGCCCAACGGTCACGCTTTGACGCCATTGCAAGGCATGTGGCATCGATAGGGGAGCCGTGGCATACATTCTTCGATCCCGGATTGCTGACAGGAGACCTGCAAGCGATGGGTTTCGGATATGCCGTGGACAATGGGCAGGAAGAGATCAATGAAAGGTACTTCAAGGACAGGAAAGACGGCCTCAGGGTCGGGAGCTTATCGCACATAATGTGCGCCACCGTATAAGACGCCAGCCAAAGACGCCAGCCAAAGAAACCGGTCAAAGGGACCAACCGATCACCCCTGCCAATCGGCAAAACAGGGGGATGAATTAACCTGTCGACACCTCGATAAAATTTCATTGCATTTTTATGGCTTTTGGAGGAAGATTAAGGCGGGGCGGATACGTGGGGGATCAATCAACAGCGCATTCCATCCGACTCAGTGAAAACTTTGTCCGGTCAGAGAGGTGACGGAAAGACACCCAACGAGGTAGTGCGGCCGTATCGCGCGTCTCTGCCGGTAAATACAACCCCCGGTAGTCGTGTATCAAGCAAAGAAGGATATGATGGGCCGTTAAATAATAATAAAAAAAGTTCGCAAGACCTAAAAAAGGAGGTTAAGACATGGATGGATTGTTTTCCTTTGTTTTCTCGCACTGGCTTTATGTCCTGGGGGTGGTAGTGCTGCTGTTTTTTGTGCGGAAATCCATCGTATTGGTCCGTGGGACCGAGCTTGCTGTCATAGAACGGAAGTATCTCGGCAGGGCAATGCCCCAGGGGCGTGTTATCGCGCAGCCCAATGAAGTAGGCATCCAGGCGCGTACCCTTGGGCCGGGCCTGCACCTTCTCATCCCCTTTCTGTATCTACCCAGGAAATACCCGTTCACCTCCATCGCGGAGAACGAAGTGGGGGTAATAGAATCGATCGACGGCGACCCGGTTCCGCCGGGAAAGATATTCGCAAGGGTCGTGGAAGGACATAATTCATTCCAGGACGGCGGCACTTTTCTGAAAAACAACGGCCAGAAGGGGCCCCAGATAGAGATACTCCCTCCAGGCACGTACCGCATCAATCCTATCCTTTTCCACACGAGAAAGGAGTCTGCCCTGATCATTGAGAAAGGCAGGATAGGGATTATCACCTCTATGGACGGCAGTCCGATCCCTCCCGGCCGTTTGTTGGGGAAAAAGGTGGAGGGTCATTCGAATTTCGAAAATGGCGAGATCTTTCTGGCCAATGGCGGTCAGAAGGGGCCCCAGATAGAGATACTCCTTCCCGGCACCTATCGTATCAATACCGACCTGTTCCACATAGAGATCAAAGATGCCACAGTCGTGCCCGCGGGCAAGGTCGGCCTCATAACCGCTTTGGACGGTGAACCCCTGCCCGAAGGTGAATACGTGGCCAAGCCCGTGTCCGGCCATAACGACTTCCAGGACGCGTCCAAATTCCTATTTGCCGGGGGCCAGCGCGGTCCCCAATTCGATGTGCTGAGGCCGGGCACCTACTATATCAACCCGATGATCTTCAAGATCGAACTCGATGATGTGGCAGTGGTCGAGCGCGGCCAGGTGGCCGTCGTTGTTTCGAACGTGGGAGAGGAACCGATACAGATACGGAGGGTCATCGAGGAGATAGCAAAACAGGAAGGCGCAATGCCCGGCAGCGACGCATACAGTGCAATAGAAAAACGATATGACGCCGGCATCGAGCGCTACGTGGTCCCCAAGGGTTTCCGGGGGATTCAACAGGAGGTGGCCGGCCCGGGGGTTTACTACCTGAACCGCCTCGCCTATCTTGTCTATATCGTAGACACCACGAACATTACCATAGACTGGGATGATTCGAAGGAGACGCGTTTCGATCCGCTCAAGGTCATATCGAGAGACGGTTTCGCCATCAGCGTCTCCGTGAAGGTGGTCATCCGGGTGAGGCCGGACCAGGCGCCTTATATGGTAGCCAAGATAGGCTCCATCGAAAACCTTATCCTTCATGTGATCCACCCCATGATCGACTCCAGCTTCCGCAATCAGGCGTCTTCCACGTCTGCCATGAACTTCATGCAGGACCGCCAGGAAGAGCAGCGGAAGGCGGAGGAGAGGGCGAAGGCGGAACTGGAGAAATACCACGTCGAATGCGTGTCGGTGCTCATATGCCAGATCAACCTGCCTCAGGACCTCATGGACACCCAGACCAAGAAGATTATCGCCCAGCAGCAGCAAGCCATGTACGAGGAACAGCAGCGGGCCGAGCAGACGAGGATAGCCACCGAGAAGACCCGCTCGGAGGCCGACCAGCAGAAGAACCTCGTAGAGGCAGAGATCGGCGTAAAGATAGCCGAGCAGAACAAGCAGAAGGCGATCAGGTTTGCCGAAGGGGAGGCCGAGAGCATTCGTTTGAGGGCAGAGGGCGAGGCAAGGGGTATTAAGGCAAAAGGCGAGGCGGAAGGGTCGCGGATCCTCGCCATCGGCGAATCGACGGCAAAGGCCTATGAACTTCAGAACAAGGCCGTCGGACAGCAAGGGGTCACGGCAATCGAGATTGCCAAACAGATCGCGTCGGGGAACGTGAAGGTGACACCCGATTTTCTTGTTCAGGGCGGTGATAACATAGGGGGGCTCCTGTCCGCCTTTTTGACCAGCATCATTACAGTGCCGCCCAGGACCCCGGAATCTTCCGGGCAGGGATCGGACGCGCCGAAAGACGCGCAGACGTGAGAGGTGAAGGGGTCAGGAGGTATCATTGAACGGAAGAGACAGGACAACGGCCAGGGAACTCGCACACAGGCACCTTGAAGCAGGCGACCCCCTTGGCTGGTTTGAAGACCTTTACTTGCTGGCAGGCGAAGACAGCTCGATCATTCCCTGGGCCGACCTGAAGCCGAATCCCAGCCTTGTCGAATGGCTGAGACAAAACGGATCCGTTGTATCGGGGCCTGCGCTCAAGGTCGGAAGCGGTCTGGGTGATGATGCGGAGGAGATGGCGCGAACGGGACTTCAAACAACGGCATTCGATATCTCGGAATCGGCCATTGCACGGGCCAAGGCGCGTTTCCCAAAGTCCTCCGTGTCCTATGTCGTTGCGGATCTGTTCTCTGCGCCGAATGACTGGCAGGGCAGGTTCTCTTTTGTGCTTGAATCGTACACCCTTCAGGTGCTCCCGCAATATCTCCGGGCCGAGACGGTGCGACGCATAGCATCATTCGTGGCCCCCGGCGGTACGCTGCTCGTCATTGCCCGGGGGAGGGAACCGGATGAGCCCGAAGGGGAGATGCCGTGGCCGGTTACAAAGCAAGAACTGTCGCTCTTCCTGACCCGCGGGCTAAACGAGATATCGTTTGAAGATTACATCGACAAAGAAGAGCCGCCGGTGCGCAGGTTCAGGGCAGCCTACATCCGACCAAAATAAAGGAGCCGGATAAAAGGATGCAGAGGATAATTTGCAGCCGCCCGCAATCTATACCGTTATCAATCATAAAGGAGTTCCCGCTTGGACGAGATGCGGCCTGACAGATTAGAGAAAGGGATCCGGTTCGGTTGCGGTAGCCTCCTGGGGATCGGTCTCGGTATTATTGTTTTCTTCAGGTTTTTCTTAGGCCACCTGTCCTGGATCATACCCTGTCTTGTGGGCGCCGTGGTATGCGGTTTTCTCGCCATGAGATACGGAGACAATTTCTGGCGAAAAGCGATAAGGTATTGGTATTGGTGGTGAACATAGTTCGCCGGCGTGTAATGCCTGACCTGCTAACGTTTTTCTTTTTCACCCTTTCTTTCCCGGCCTCCGCCAAGCGCTTTGATGAGGAGAACACCGGTGTTCATCCGGCGGGCGAGGATGTTCACCGCCGTCCTTTCGCTGCTCAGCGCCTTTGCCTGCGCCGTGTTGCCGGAGGCGATCTTTGTTCCCGTCAGAGATTTTATCCTTGAAATTAGATCGGAATTGGATAACAATGATCTTATAACAACATTTACAACAGCTCGTTGGTGAGTTCAACAGACGATCAGGAACGCATCAGGACATGAAAGAGCGGGCCTGCGAACGAGGCTGGTTCTGCAGCAATACTGATTAATATTTCATGCGGAGGAAACAGGAAGCGATGAAGCAATATCTCTATCTCCTGGAAGCCTTGAAAGATCAAAAGGCTTAGTAGAGAATAAAACGGAGGTCAGTAAAATGGCAAAAACGACGGAAGAGAAACGTTATGAAGGATTAAGCCCTTTTGAACTGAAGAACAAGCTGATCGAAATGGCAGGCTCAGATCCGGAGCGGATGATGTTGAATGCGGGGAGGGGAAATCCGAACTGGGTCGCGACAATTCCGAGATATGCCTTTTTTCTGCTGGGCACCTTCGCCCTTGAAGAGGCGCATCTGGTCCTGAGCCGCCCCGGGATAGCCGGCACTCCCGAATCAAAGGGCATCGGGGGACGCCTGCTCGACTTCTGCCGCAACCACTCCGAATTAATCGGTTCGCAATTTCTTGCAGATTCATACAAATATGCTACAGAAACACTCGGGCTCCAGGGTGACTCCTTCGTAGTAGAGATGGTTGACGGTATACTCGGCGATTACTATCCCACTCCGGACCGCGTGCTAAAGAACACCGAGGAGATCCTCCGCGCCTATCTTGATAACACAATGTGCAACGGCGAACCGCCGGAAGGGACTATGGACATCTTCGCGGTAGAGGGAGGGACTGCGGCGATGACATACATTTTTAATACGCTGAAGGAAAATTTCCTCATTAATCCCGGGGATAAGATCGCCCTCGGCACACCGATCTTTACGCCCTATCTGGAAATCCCCACCCTTAACGATTATGAGCTGGTAGTCCTGGATATCAGGATGGATGAGAACAACAACTGGCAGTATCCCGATTCGGAACTCGATAAGCTGAGCGATCCGTCCGTGAAGGCCTTCTTTGTCGTCAATCCGTCAAATCCGCCCTCTACCAGTGTCGCAAGGGAATCTCTCGAAAAGATCGCGGACCTGGTTCAAACCCGCAGAAAGGACCTTATAATACTTACGGACGATGTTTACGGGACGTTCGTGAACGGCTTTAAATCTCTGGCGACCATCGCCCCTGAAAACACCATCCTGGTCTACTCGTTCTCCAAGTATTTCGGAGCTACCGGCTGGAGGCTGGGAGTCATAGGGATATACCGGGACAACGTAATGGACAGGATGATTGCGGGTCTTCCCCGCGACAAACGCAGGAGCATGCATAGGCGCTATGAATCCATCTCACCCGATCCGGACAACATCAAGCTCATTGACCGCTTGGTAGCAGACAGCCGTGCGGTCGCACTGAACCATACCGCCGGTCTCTCGACGCCGCAGCAGGTGATGATGGTTCTGTTTGCGTTTCAGGAACTCCTCGACTCCGACAGCCACCTTTACAGGAAAGAGGTGCAGGACATCGTGAGAGAACGCTATGAGGCGCTCTATAAATCGATCAACATCGAGGCGCCGGAATTGCCCTGCTACGCCATGTATTATACGACGATCGACATCCCGCGACTTGCCGAAAGGCGGTTCGGAAAAGACTTTGTGCTGTGGCTCGAATCAGCGTACGAACCGATTGATTTCGTTTGGAACCTTGCCGATAAAAAGGGCGTTGTCCTGATGGACGGCGGCGGTTTTGCGGCACCGGAGATGTCTGTCCGTGTTTCTCTCGCGAACCTCTTCAAGAATGATTATACGAAAATAGGTAAGGCGATCAGCGAACTGCTCGCCGAATATTATGACACCTGGAAGAGATCCGGTAAATAACCGGGGGATTTATGATGAATGATATTTTGGAGATTTGCCGTAAACAACCTGAGATGCTGCTGTTTCTGTCGCTCGCTGCCGGCTATTACATCGGCAAGCTCAGGTTTAAAGGATTTAGTCTGGGGTCCACCGCGTCGGTCCTGCTTGTTGCCCTCGCCCTCGGACAGATCCCCGGTGTTAAGGTCCCGGCCCTGTTGAAAACCGTCAGTTTTGCCTTGTTTGTATTCTGTATCGGCTATAGTGTGGGACCCCAGTTTTTCGGGGCATTGAAGAAACAGGGCTTAAGCTACATCTGGGTTGCCCTGGTTGTAGCAGTGGCGGCGCTGGTCACCGTCCTCGGGCTCGGCAAACTCTTCTCTTTCGACCCCGGCACCACGGCAGGGCTGCTGGCCGGCGCCCTGACTACATCGTCTGCGATAGGGACGGCCGAAGGTGCTATTGCCCATCTGCCGGCATTGTCCGATGCAGCCAAGGTTGCCATGGAAACGAATGTTGCCGTCGCGTACGGCATCACGTATGTCTTCGGGACAGTAGGCGGCATTCTCATGTTCTCTTTGCTGCCCCGGATAATCGGCATTGATCTGAAGGCGGAAGCGAAGAAGCTCGAAGAAAGTTATTCAGGGGGAGAAGACGACCTCGACAAAAGCCCGGAACTGTTTTTGTGGACCAGACAGTTGTCCCTGCGCGCATACCTCGTGAAAAATGAAAAGGTTGTCGGAAAAACGCTCAAGGATGTCGAAGGCATGTTCGAGCATCTGGCATATGTCGAAGCCGTTCGAAGAGACGGGCAACCCCTGGCGCCCCAGCCCGATCTCCTTGTCAGGCCGGGCGACATCCTCGTTATAGGAAGCTCGTTCCGGACGAATATGATAGCGGCGTCCGACCTGATCGGCCCGGAACAGGACATCAAGGGTATGGTGGATATTGTCGGCGAGGTAATGGATGTCTGCGTGCTCAACAGGGAGGCTGTCGGGAAAACCATAGCCGAGCTGGCGAAACGGGAGGAATCTCACGGTCTGTTTCTCCGCAGGATTACGAGACAGGGCAATGCGGTGCCGATTCTTCCCGGAACAATAATCGAGCACTGCGATATTATCCAGTTGGCAGGTGCAAAAACGGATGTGGAACGTGCCGTTAAAAGGCTCGGATATCCCGAACGCCCTACGGATGTAACCGATATGATCGTAGTCGGCGGAGGGTGCGTGATCGGCACACTGATCGGTCTGCTGGTGGTCAATGTCGGCGGCATCTCTATTACGCTCGGGGTCGGCGGAGGGGTCCTGGTTTCCGGACTTATATTCGGATGGGTACGTACCCTGCATCCCACCTACGGGCAGATCCCATCGGCAAGCCGGTGGATCCTCCAGAACCTGGGATTAAACCTCTTCATCGCCTGCGTCGGACTGGGTGCCGGCAGCCAGGCACTGGCGGCGTTGAAGACGACGGGGGTCTCGGTCTTTTTTGCCGGTGTTCTGCTCACGATAATTCCGGTGCTGGTGGGCCTGATCTTTGCAAAGGTGGTGCTGAAATTGAATCCGGTTCTTATACTCGGCTCGCTGGCAGGCTCGCGAAATATTACCGCTGCGCTCCTTGTGCTGCAGGAACAGGCGGGCAGCTTTACGCCTGTTCTCGGATATGCAGCCCCTTACGCGGTAGCAAACGTGGTGCTGACCATTTGGGGCTCTTTGATCGTGAATATTATGCACAGGCTTTAGAAAAGGAGGGGGTGGCCCGGCTCGGGCATGCCCCGGAGAGCTCCTCCAGGGGACGATTGAGAAAAGGGGGTCGAAATGAAGTGTATCAATATCCATCACGTGGGCATATGGGTCGATAACATGGACGAGGCGATCTCTTTTTACATTGATGTCATGGGATTTCGTCTGTTGACACGCAATCCGCGCGGCAGCATCGGGCCGGGGGAGCGGGCGATCATCCATATCGGCGACCAACAGATGCTGGAACTGCTCACGGAACCGAACGTCACGCCGCGCCCCGATTTCCCCGTTCATCCCGCGGGCCACGTGGTTGGGATCCCTCATATATGTCTGAGGGTGACGGATATACCTGCCTGGCGGCAGAAACTTCAGTCATGTGGATACACCGTCTCCGAGCCATTTCCCGAGACCGGTTTTATGCACACCGAATTGGGCCTGCTCCGGCTGGCCTTCTTTACGGGCCCGGGAGGAGTCGGCTTCGAGTTGTTTGAATTTGAAGAGGAGAACCCTTATTCACCGGATCATGGTGTATAATCAGGGATCGGCATCGGCCTGAAAGGACGACCCCGTGAAGAGTATGTTCAAAACGACATTCAGAATATCGAAGATGGATTGTCCTTCGGAAGAACAGATGGTACGGGTGAGATTGGAGGGTGTGGATGATATCCGGAACCTGAAATTCGACATACCGGGACGCAGGCTGGAGGTGTATCACGCAGGCGGTTACGAGAGGATATTGACGGCCCTTGAGGACCTTCGGCTCGATACGGAACTCATCTTTACCGAAGAGATAGAGCCGGTGGGTACAGAGGAGGACAGCCGCCAACAGAGGCGTATCCTGTGGCAGGTCCTCGCAATCAATCTCTTCTTTTTTGTCCTTGAAATGCTGGCGGGATTCATCGCCGGCTCAATGGGGCTTGTGGCGGACAGTCTGGATATGCTGGCGGACAGCATCGTCTATGGGCTTTCGTTGTTCGCGGTGGGCGGGACTGCCGTCCGGAAGAAGAAGATCGCCGGGGCCGCAGGTTATTTCCAACTGGCCCTGGCAGTACTGGGTTTCGCGGAGGTTATCCGCCGCTTTCTGGGATATGGAGAGACCCCGGATTTTTACACGATGATCGTTATATCTACCCTCGCCCTTGCAGGGAATGCAACGTGCCTCTATCTGCTTCAGAGGTCGAAAAGCCGGGAGGTGCATATGCAGGCGAGCATGATCTTTACGTCCATGGACGTCATCGTGAACTTCGGCGTTATTGTTGCAGGCATATGCGTGTACCTCACAGGATCGAAGATGCCTGACCTGATCGTAGGGACGATCGTGTTCATACTTGTGGGCAGGGGCGCCTTCAGGATCCTCCGGCTATCGAGATAATGCTTTCCGGTGGAGTTCTATCCTTTGAACGGTCGGCAAGAGGTATCATTTGCGCAGATTCAGGGCAACCTACATTCGACTGGAATGAAGGAGCCTGGCGCAGGGAGAAGGAATATCATCAACTGAATTTCAGCCCAGAGCCTTTTTTACAAAGCCGATGACCATCTGTACACTTTCGGAAAGGCCGACAGTGCTCGAGTCGACACAGAGATGATAATTCCGTGCATCTGTCCATTCTGTTCCGACCATATCCCTGATGAATTTGGTCCTTCTCCGGTCCGACTCATCTATCCTGGCTTGTGCCTCCCGCGGATCGGCGGTACTGTCGGCCTTCATGATCCGCTCTGTTCGATAATCGCGAGGGGCGTAGATGAACAGATGTACCGTTTTCGGGCGGTCTTTCAACAGGCAGAACCCACAACGACCCATGATGACGGCGTTATGCTTATCCACAATCTCGTTTATGATCTTGCTTTCAAGAAGGAACAGATCCTTGTCGTAGATCGGCCGCTCTTTTGGTATATAGGCGGTTTCCGGGGTCCCCAGGAGAAATGTCCTCAGGAGGTTCTGGATAAGGCCGGACGATTTTTCCTCGTATTCTTCCAGGGACACCTCATCCCTGTTGAGAAGACTTGCCGCCCGGCGGAGGATTTGCCTGTCTACGTATGAAAAGCCAAGCGCCTTCGCCACCTGGTAGCCGATATATGTGCCACCGCTCCCCATCTGTCTCGATACGGTTATGGCTGCATACTTATTCATGCGGGGTTCCTCCTCAATCGTATTCCTCTCTCATGACCTCCGCGCCTTTGCCTCGTTGCGGGTCCCTGACTAAGAAGGCAAGGGGCACCGAGAGAAGGAAAAGGGCGGCGATGAGAAAGAAGACATGATTATAGGCAAGCATACTTGCCTGCTTCATGACCATCCTTTCCAGAAACTTCAGGGCCTCAAGGTCGGTGCCGCTCACGTTTGCCCCTTGAGACGACAACAACGACAAAAGCCGATGCAACGATTCGGGCACGACATCCCTGAAGATGGTTACATGTTCTACAAGCAGCGCCCGGTACAGGTTTTCTCCGCGTGTCAGAAACGTGGCGGCTAAGGCAATGCCGACACTCCCGAATATCTGCCTGATTACATTATATAGCCCGGAGGCGGCAGTCAAGAGGGATTTTTCTATCGTCGACAACACGGCAGTGCTCAGGGAAACGAAAATGAAGCCAAAACCCAGACCCTGCAAAAACTGGGGAAAGAATATGTCCCAGTACCCCACAGTAAGAGAGAGACGCGAAAGCAGGTAAAACGAAACGGCATTCACGAAAAGCCCGAGCGCTATCAATGCCTGCGGCCCTGCCTTGTTGTATGTCTTTCCCCCGATAGGCATCGCTATTGCCATTGCGATACTCCTTGGTATAAGCGCCAGCCCCGAATCGTAAGCAGGGTAGCCGAGAAGCTGCTGCAGGAAGAGGGGCAGGATAAAGATGCTGGAAAAAAGACCCATTCCCAGAACACCGCCGAGGCAACTTCCCAGGCTGAAATTGATATCCTTCAGGATCCGCAGATTGACCGCGGGCCTGTCGGTGGTAAGTTCGCGTATCGTAAACAATACAATGCCTATGAATGCAGCAACGGCAAGGTACTTTATCATATTCGATGCGAACCAATCCTTCTGTTCGCCCTTCTCCAGCATGATCTGCAGGGCCCCGATCCCGACCGACATGAGGAATAGCCCGGTGAAATCGAGCTTTCCTTTTTCCCTGACGAGGTATGGCGGATCATCGATAAAACGCATGATCAGGAGGATATTGATGATACCCACGGGAACGTTGATATAGAAGATCCATGGCCAGGAGTAGTTGTCGGTGAGCCACCCGCCAAGGGTTGGTCCGAAAGCCGGCCCCAGGATAACACCGAGACCATAGAGGCTCATTGCCGTTGCCTGTTCCTCCTTGGGGAAGGTCTCCCGCAAGATCGCCTGCGACAAGGGTATGAGTGTACCGCCTCCGAAACCCTGAACGATACGGAAAATGACCATTGACGACAGGTCCCAGGCAACCCCGCAAAGCATGGAAAAACACGTAAAGAGGGCTACTGAAAAGATATAAAACCGTTTGCGTCCGAACCGGGAACTCAGGAGCGCGATAATAGGCATAATGATGACCTGGGAGAGCATATAGCCTGTCGAAACCCAGGTGATTTCCTCGATGGATGCCCCGAACGTCCCGCTCATGTGGGGCAGTGCGACGTTTACTATGCTGGTATCTAAAGCGGCCATCAGGGTTCCGGTCATTACCGTGACCGCAACGAGCCATTTGTGAGGTTTGTAGCTCTCCACGGGACTACCGCCCGGACAACTTGGAACCTGTTTGCCGGCTTACGTCCACGGTGGGGATGACGGACAGTCCGGGCCATAAGGGATGTACAGGATCAAAAGTGGAGTCTATGACGATCTTCACGGGAAGACGCTGGACGACTTTGACGAAATTGCCCGTTGCATTCTCAGGGGGAAGTAAGCTGAAAACCGCCCCGGTTCCGGCCTGGAGACTGTCTACGTGGCCCTTAAAGATGATGCCGGGATAGGCGTCGATTTTTACGTCCACCGGCTGTCCCACGGCCATTTTCCCCACCTGTGTCTCCTTGAAATTGGCGATCACCCATGTACTCTCCTTCACGATGGAGAGGAGGGCCTGCCCGGGCTGTATATACTTCCCCGGATCAACATTCTTCTTGGCGATTCTTCCGGAGACAGGGGCAACGAGGGTCGTCCTCTTGAGGTTCAGTTCGGCGAGGCTATGGGCCGCTTCCGCTTCCTTGATCTTGAAATGCTGGGTGTTCAGCTTGGCCCTGGCGACCTCGATGGCCCCCTCGGCTTCGGCCAGGGCTGCCTCGGCAGCCTTTGTCCGGGCGCCGGCTACCTTCGAGCGGGATTCTACGTGATCATACTGGCTTTGTGAGGCTGCTTCCTCCCGAACGAGTCGATTGTATCGCTTCAGTTCCTTTTCCGCGAGGGCCTCCTCCGCCGTGGCTGCCGCAAGGTTTGCCCGCGCCCGGGCGAGGGCCTTTTGCTTTTGCATAAGGGATGCCTCCAATTCAAGTCTTTCCGCGGTCAATGTGGCAACTGTCTGGCTTCGCTCTTTGAGCGCGTCCGAGTAGTCCTGGGGGAAGATATCGAGCAGAGGGTTGCCGGCTGAAACGTACTGGTTATCTCTGACGTAGACGTTGACCACCCTCCCTTTGATCTCGGCCGCCACCGGCACGATCACGCCGGTGATGTACGCATCGTCCGTACTTTCGTGGGAAAGGGAGTAAGCGAGGTAAAAAGCCCCGTAGATAAGCCCTCCCACGATCATCAGCGACACCACTCCTCTGAGGGCCCATTTATTCATCTGCCTCTTCATGTACTTCTCCTCGATATGTACATTGCCTTCCCCGTCTTCATCTCCCATATTTTTCCTTCAGGTTTTTGCCCATAGCATAGAGGTAGCCTGCCTCGGAACGATAGTAGTCGTAAAGGGCGCGGTAATAGTTCGTCTCAGAAAGCGTGCGAAGGGCAATCGCATCGGTGACATCCGTCGCGATGCCGACCCCTTCCGCATATTTAAGCCTCGTAATCTTCAGATTCTCTTCTGCCTGGGAAATCGCTCCCTTCGCCACGCGGATCCTTTCGCGCGCATTCACCGTATCAAGGTAATACTTTTCCAGCTCAAGTCCTATTTCGTCCGACAGCTTCTTCCGCTCAATGCGGAGCCTCGACTGGGCAGTCTGCACTTTTTGTACCTCGGCCTTTGTGCTCCCACCGTTAAAGAGATTGAGATTCATCAAAACGCTGAGCCCTGTATTGTCCTCGTAGGTCAGGTATTTGTTTTTCGTATAGTCGTACTGACCCTGTATGAGGAACTTCGGCAGATACTCTGACTTCTTGGCCGTTTCCTCATACTTAAGTGCTTGCAGCGTGGCATCGGCTATCTGCAGTTCGGGCCGTTCTTTTTCCGCGATATCGGCAGCTTCTTCGTAGGGCAGCATGTCCGGATACGGCCTCGTCACTTCAACCACCTCGATGGGGATGGAAAGCGGCCGGGTGAGCATGTTGTTCAGCCTCGCTCCGTTTATCTTTCTTATGTTTTGCGCGGTGAGGAGCTTCTGCCGCGCATCGGCAAGTCTTACCGTGGCCTGGAGGAGGTCGTTCTTGGTTATTAACCCGTTATGGTAGAGGTTTGTTGCAACCTGGACGTGCGATTCAAGGCTTCCTACCTCTGTTTCAGCGACGATTATCAGCTTCTCCGACTCGAGAGCATCGAAATAGAGAACGGAAAAATCCAGGGCAACGGCATTCCTCGTTCGCTTTGCTTCGAGCCGTTTTGTATCCTCCGTCAATTTAGCTGCCTGGTAAAGGGAGCCGGCAGCACCGAAATCGTAGAGGATCTGCTGGATCATAAGCTGATAGGTGTAGTAGCTCTTTTCGGCAGTCGGCGCAGCCGCAGAATCGAATATTACCCCGGGCTGGTGTTCAAGGAAGGTCTGTCCGTAGGAGGCACTGACCCTGGGAAGGAGTCTCGACCGGGCAACGAGGGTATCGGCATGGGACATCTTCTCTTCCTGCTGTCTGATCCTGACCAGACGGTTTTCCTCTGTCACTATCTTTAATCCATCAGCAAGGGTAAGGGGTTCCGCCCAGGCGGCTACAGGCGCCAGACAAGAGATTATGGCCGCCACGATGAAGAGACACTTACACACAATTGTCCGCACCGGTGAAGGGAACCGGTTATTATGTCCTGCAAACTTCCTCGCCGCCTTCATTGCCGCATAATTCTGTCTTCCCTTCCTTGAGGGGTTCAATACCCGTCCCACCATAGAGATTTCCATCAGGAGCGGTTTTTTTTCTGATGCACAACAGTCAGGTCTTCGGTTGTTTTCTCCTGTTTCAGGAACCTTAAGACCAGACGACACAGCGCATCTCCCGATTTGCCGAGGTCTATTGTGCCCGCAAGGTCGTTAAAGATAGCGCCTTTCAGTACACAGAGGATGAAGAGGGCCGCATCCCCGTAATTGACGACAGAAAATATCCTTTGCTCCGAACCCTTGCGGATAATTGCCCCCAGAAGCCCTTTTTGATATGTGAAAAACTGAGTTCTGAAGGGCTTAACGAATTCAAGGTCGTAGTCCTTGAAGTGGCGTGAAACGATCTGCCTCCTCGAAGCCGTATATTCGAGATGATTTTCGATGTAGCGCCTGACCGCAACCTCCGGATCCTCATTTTCCAACCCGAGGAGACCTTCTTTATACATCCTTGCCCCCTCCTCCAGGGCCTCCACATAGAGCTGTTCCTTATTCCCAAAATAGGGGTAAAGGCCCCCGACGCTCACACCCGCGAGCTTGGCTATCTCCCTTATGGTTGCCTCCTTATAGCCCTTGTCGCCGAATATCCGGCGGGCTGCCGAAAGAATCTTCCTTCGCACCGATGGTGATGGTTGTCTGCTCATTCCTGAACACTTGTTCAACATAGATTAGCAAAAAAACGGGCAAACGTCAATTGGGAATCGCCTTACCCTCCGCTATTGTTTTTCTTTTTCACTGTTTTTTTCCCACCCTCCGCCAAGGGCCTTGATGAGGAGAACGCTGGCGGTCATCCGGCGGGCGAGGATATTAAGCGCCGTCCTTTCGCTGTTCAGTGCATTTGTCTGCGCCACGTTAACCGCGACATAGCTTGCAGTACCCTGTTTATACTGGTTTAGAACAATCTCCACGGACCTCCGGGCCGCCTTCACCGCCTCATCCTGCGCCAGCATCTCCTGTTCGAGGATGCGGAGGGCAGACAGATTGTCCTCCACCTCCTGGAATCCGGTGAGCACGGTTTGACGGTAAGACGCCACGTTCGCATCGTAAACCGCACGGGCCTGATCATTCAGCGCCCTTTTCAGACCCCCGTCAAATATGGTCTCAGAGATTGCAGGCCCGACGGACCAGAAACGGCTTGGCCAGGAAAACCAATTGAACGTTTCCGTGCTCTGATAACCCATCGATCCGGTCAGCGTGACGGTCGGGAAATAGGCGGCCCTGGCCACTCCGATCTGGGCGTTTGCAGCGGCAACCCGCCGTTCAGCCGCAGCTATATCGGGCCTGCGCTCGAGGAGTTCCGATGGTACTCCGCCCGGTATGGGAGGCGGGACCGCGTCGAGGGGTGTAACGGGGATGGAAAAATCGGAGGCAGGTTTTCCCACAAGCAGGGCGATGGCGTGCTCCGTCTGGGCGCGCTGAACGCCTACGTCGATTGCCTGGGCCTGCGTTGCCTTGAGCTGGGTTTCCGCCTGGAGGACATCCGCCCTGGAGGCGACGCCGCTTGCATATTGGTTCTTAGTTAATTCGAGCGATCTCTCGTAGGCCTTTACCGTTGCATCGAGAAGCTGCTTTTGCCTGTCCAGTGCGCATACGAGAAAATAGTTTTGAGCAAGAGCGGCCTGAACGCTGAGCCGGACGCCTTCGAGGTCTGCTGCGCTCGCCTGGGCGCTTGCGCGGGCCGCCTCTGCGGAACGGCGTATACGGCCCCAGATATCCAGCTCCCATGACGACATGTTGAGGGGCGCAGTATAGGTGGTGTTCGTACCGGGCGGCGTGCCGGCTTGGGCGGCATTCGACGACCGTAAGGAGCGCGTTGCGGCAGGGTTTACCGTGATGGTAGGAAAAAAACCCGACGTGGCGGCCTGAACGAGGGCGCTTGCCTGACGGAACTGCGCCTCCGCAACGGCGATGTTCTGGTTCGAGATATTGACCTGTTCTTCAAGCCTGTTCAACCGGGGATCGTTATAGATCTCCCACCAGGGGCCGTGAAACCTGTCTTCCCTCGGCTCCGCGACCTTCCAGCCTTTGCTCTCCTTATAGGACTCCGGCACAGGAACCGCGGGCCTCACGTAGTCAGGACCCACCGCACAGGCAGAGGTCAAGACCAGGACCGCTGCAACCGCTGTTCCTGCGGTAATCAGTCTGTGTAAAGTTCTCATAGCACTCTCCTATCAGTTCTTAACAGGTCTTGTTTGACCTCCTCTTTGTTTGCACCATAGCCTGAAACGATCGAGGTAGAGATACATGACCGGCGTCGTATAGAGGGTAAGCATCTGGCTGATCAACAGCCCGCCTACGATCGTGATGCCAAGGGGCCGGCGAAGCTCGGACCCTATCCCCATGCCCAGCGCCAACGGGAGGGCGCCGAGGAGCGCCGCCATGGTGGTCATCATGATGGGGCGGAACCTCAGCAGGCAGGCCTCGTGGATCGCCTCTCCGGGTCCTTTTCCTTCCCTGCGCTCAGCCTCCAGTGCAAAGTCGACCATCATGATGCCGTTCTTCTTCACAAGGCCGATGAGCAGGAAGAGACCGATCAGGCCGATCAGGCTCAACTCCGTGCGGCAGATGAGCAGCGCCAAAAGCGCCCCTACCCCGGCGGACGGCAGCGTGGACAGGATAGTTATGGGATGTATGTAGCTCTCATAGAGCATGCCGAGGACGATGTAGACAGTCACGAGGGCCGCAAGGATCAGGAGCGGCTGATTGGCCACCGAGTCTTTGAACGCCTGGGCCGTGCCCGAGAAACTCCCCCTGATAGTGGAAGGGAAACCCATCTCCCGTCCGGCCCGCTCGATCGATGCCACCGCGTTCCCGAGAGGCACCTTCGGTGCCAGATTAAAGGAGATCGTGACGGAAGGAAACTGGCCCTGGTGGGCAACGGCAAGGGAAGTGGCGGTCCGTTCGAACTTCGCAAAGGCGCTGAGCGGGACCATCGCCCCGTTGGTGGACTTTATATAAATCTCCTTCAGCGTATCCGGGCTTTGCCAGAAACGGGGATCGACGACCATGACCACGCGGTATTGGTTCAGGAGCGAGTAGATGATAGAGACCTGGCGCTGGCCGAAGGCATCGTAGAGGGTGTTGTCGATCATGGCAGCCGTGATCCCGAGCCGTGAGGCCGTATTCCGGTCGATCACCAGCGTGGCTTGCAGCCCCTTTACCTGCTGGTCGCTGCTTACATCCACCAGTTCGGGTAACGTACGCATCTTCTGGACGATGCGCGGACCCCATGCATACAGCTCCGATATTTCACCCGCCTGGAGCGTATACTGATAGAGTGCGTTGCCGCCTCTTCCTCCTATACGGAGGTCCTGTACAGGCTGGAGATAGGTGGCTGCCCCGGGCAATACTGCAAGTTTCTTCCGGAGCCTTGACATCAGGTCGCTCAAGCTGCTTTTTCGTTGTTCAAAGGGTTTCAACGTAATAAACATCGATGCGGTATTCAGCGCGCTGCCGCCCCTTCCGCCACCGGTATGGCCGGCCACATGTTCCACGTCGGGGTCTTCTTTGATGATGTTGATTACGGTCGCCAGCTTGGCCTTCATGGCCTGAAAGGACACATCCTGTTCCGCCTGAATGGTGCCCCGAATGCGCCCTGTATCCGTTTCCGGAAAAAAGCCCTTGGGGACGACGAAGAAGAGGAAGACATTGACCATGAACGTGGCCACCGTTACGGCGAGCATGAAGCGTGAGTGGCGCAGCGCCCACCTGAGCGTCAGGTCGTAACGGTTTAACATCCAGCCAAAGACCTTCTCGCTTACCCTGTGAAGCCCGTGGTGGACATAGCTTTTTTCAGGCCTGAGAAATACGGCACACATCATGGGTGTTGTGGTGAGGGAGACCACGAGGGAGACCATGATCGCGGCAGAAAGGGTCACGGCAAACTCTCGGAACAGACGGCCCACCATGCCGCCCATCAGGAGGATAGGGATGAATACGGCTACAAGGGAGATGCTCATTGAGAGGACCGTAAAGGCGATCTCCCTGGATCCCCGCAGCGCAGCCTCCACGGGGGACAGTCCCTTTTCCATATAGCGGGTAATGTTCTCAAGGACGACGATAGCGTCGTCCACCACGAATCCGGTGGCTATGGTGAGTGCCATGAGGGAGAGGTTGTCGAGATTATAGTTGCAGAGGTACATGATCCCGAATGCACCGATGAGCGACACGCCTACTGCAACGGCGGGGACAATGGTGGAGCGGATGTGCCTTAAAAAGCCGAAGACCACGAGGATCACAAGGGCCGCGGAGATGATGAGCGCCTTCTCAACGTCTTTCAGGGAGCCGCGTATGGGCGGTGTGCGGTCCTGCACGACCGACACCCTGACGCTCCCTGGCAAGGAGGCTGCCAGCTGAGGGAGGAGGTCGCGAACGCGGTCCACGGTCTCGATGATATTCGCCCCCGGCTGACGGAAGATGATTACCATGACGGCCGGTTTGCCGTTCACGAAACCGCCGGTCTGCACGTCCTCCACCGAATCCTCTACGTTTGCCACGTCCGGCAGCCGTACCGCAGCACCGGCCTTGTAAGCAACGATCACCTGCCGGTACTGAACGGCCTTTCGAAGCTGATCATTGGCCTTTATCTCCCACGTCTTCGTATCGTCCGACAATTGTCCTTTCGGTTTGTTTATGTTGGTGGAGGCCAGCACGCCGCGCACGTCCTCCAGACTGATCCCGTACTTGTTCAGCGCCTTGGGGTTAACCTCCACGCGGACGGCAGGGAGGGAACTGCCCCCGACGAATACCTGGCCCACGCCGTCCACCTGCGAGAGCTTCTGCTGCATGATGCTCGATGCGGCGTCATACAACTGGGGCGTGCCTATCACGTCGGACTGGAGGGCAACGATAAGGATGGGCGCGTCGGCAGGGTTGACCTTGCGGTACGTCGGATTGTTGGGAAGGTTCGGCGGCAGGAACCCCCTGGCCGCGTTGATCGCCGCCTGCACATCGCGGGCGGCGCCGTCGATATTGCGGTTCAGGTCGAACTGCATCGTGATGTTCGTCGTGCCGCGGAAGCTTGTGGATGTCATTTCAGTTACACCCGCTATGCGCCCGAATTGGCGCTCGAGCGGTGCGGCAACGGATGTTGCCATGGTCTCGGGGTCCGCACCCGGCAGTCCCGCCGATACCTGGATCGTAGGAAAATCGACCTGGGGCAGCGGGGCGACGGGCAGCATATGAAAGGCAACTATCCCGGAGAGCACTATCCCGAGGGTGATGAGGGTGGTGGCCACGGGTCTCTGGATAAAGATCGCCGAGAAGTTCATTGACGGTCCGCGCCTTCCCTCTCTCCGCCTGCCTTTCCGGACCGCCATAGCCGCACCCGCTGTGCTAAGCGGTCAAAGGCGAGGTAGATCACGGGCGTCGTGTAGAGGGTCAGTAACTGGCTGATGATCAGCCCGCCGACGATCGTAATGCCCAGGGGGTGGCGAAGTTCCGATCCCACACCTGTCCCTATGGCCAACGGGAGGGCGCCGAGGAGCGCCGCCATGGTGGTCATCATGATGGGACGGAACCTGAGGAGAGAGGCCTGGTAGATCGCATCCCGGGGGCTTTTCCCTTCCGTACGCTCCGCCTCCAGGGCAAAGTCCACCATCATGATGCCGTTCTTCTTCACAATGCCGATGAGCAGGATGATGCCGATGAGAGCGATGACGCTGAACTCTGAGCGGCAGATCAGGAGCGCGAGGATCGCCCCTACTCCTGCAGACGGCAGCGTGGACAGGATCGTTATGGGGTGTATATAGCTCTCATAGAGTATCCCGAGGACGATATAGACAGTCACGAGGGCCGCGAGGATCAGGAACAATTCATTTTGAAGGGAGGCCCTGAAGGCCTGTGCGGTCCCCTGGAAGCTGCCCCTGATGCTGGCCGGGAAGTCCATCTTGCTCTCGGCGGATTCTATAGCCGTTACCGCATGTCCGAGGGCTGTTCCGGGCGCCAGGTTGAAGGAGATCGTGGCAGCGGGAAACTGTCCCTGGCGGCTGATAACAAGCGGCCCCGTGGTCTCCGAGGTCTTGATGAGCGTCCCGAGGGGCACCCGCCCGTTGTTTGCGCTGCGAAGGTAGATGGATTGCAGCGCCTCCAGGCCTTTCTGAAAATCGGGCTTAACGGCAAGGACAACGCGGTATTGATTTAACTGGGTAAAGATGGTGGAGACCTGACGCTGTCCGAATGCGTCATAGAGGGCGTCATCGATCATCTGCGGCGTAATGCCCAGCCGTGAGGCGGTATTGCGGTCGAATTCAATAAAGACCTGCAGCCCCTTGTCCTGCTGGTCGCTGCTCACGTCGCGAAGCCCGGGATTGCTGCGGAGCGATTCGACAAGCCTGGGGGCCAGCGCATTCAGCTCATCGATGTCGGGGTCCTCGAGGGTATACTGATACTGGGTACGGGCCACCCGTGCATCGACGGTAAGGTCCTGTACGGGCTGCATGAACAGCGTGATCCCTTCGACCCTGGCAAGTTCGGGCTGGAGGCGCCGGATCACCTCGCTTGCGTCTATCTTCCGCTTTGCAAGGGGCTTAAGGTTGATAAGTATCCGACCGCTGTTGAGTGTAACGTTCGTCCCGTCTATGCCGATGAAGGACGAGAGGCTTTCGACCGCCGGGTCCCTGAGGATCACCCGGGCAAGGGCCTGCTGGCGCTCGGCCATGGCCGTGAAGGAGATCGACTGGGGCGCTTCCGATATCCCCTGAATAAGCCCGGTATCCTGGACCGGAAAGAAGCCCTTGGGCACGTAATAAAACAATAGGATCGTAAAGACCAGTGTGCCTACGGCCACCCAGAGGGTGGCTCTCTGGTGTCTCAGCACCCATGCCAGCGTCCTTCCGTAGAACCCGATCACCCGGTCAAGGACCCTCTGCGACGAGCGGTAGAATCTTCCCTGCCGGACCTCGTCCCCGTGCCTGAGCAGCTTCGCGCACATCATCGGGGTGAGTGTGAGTGATACGACGGCGGAGATCACTATGGTAATGCCGAGGGTGACGGCGAACTCCCTGAACAGACGGCCTACCACGTCCCCCATAAACAAAAGCGGAATGAGCACGGCGATGAGCGAGACAGTGAGAGACAGGATGGTAAAGCCTATCTGCTTGGAGCCCTTCAGGGCCGCCTGGAGCGGAGGGTCCCCTGCCTCAATATACCTGGCCACGTTCTCGATCATGACGATCGCGTCGTCCACCACGAAGCCGGTGGAGATGGTGAGGGCCATCAGGGAGAGGTTGTTCAGGCTGAATCCCATGAGATACATGGCGCCGAAGCTTCCCACGAGGGAGAGGGGTACGGCTACGCTGGGGATGATCGTTGCAGCGAGGTTGCGAAGGAAGAGAAACATGACCATAACGACAAGCGCCACGGCAAGCATCATCTCAAACTGGACGTCATGGACCGACGCCCGGATCGTGGTGGTGCGGTCGGTCAACACGGAGACCTTTACGGCAGGCGGAAGGGCGCTCTGGAGCTGCGGGAGCACCTTCTTGATCTGGTCAACTACCTCTATGACGTTTGCACCCGGCTGCCGCTGGATGTTGACGATAACCGCAGGGGAAGCGTTCATCCAGGCGGCCTGCTTTATGTTTTCGGCGTCATCGACGGCCTCGGCAACATCGGACAGCCTGACAGGCGCACCGTTACGGTAGGCGACGATCAGGGACCGGTATTCTTTACTCGAGAAAAGCTGATCGTTGGCGCCTATGATATAGGAGAGGCGGGGACCGTCGAAGCTCCCCTTTGCCTGGTTGACGTTTGCAGCCGCAATAGCGGCCCTCAGGTCCTCCAGGGTCAGGCCGTACGCCGCCAGGGCCGCTGGGTTGGCGTGGACCCTCACGGCCGGTCTTTGCCCGCCGCTGATGCTTACCAGCCCCACCCCGGGGAGTTGTGAGATCTTTTGTGCAAACCTGGTATCCGCAAGGTCCTCCACCTGCGTAAGCGGCATCGTTTCGGAGGTCAAGCCGAGCGTCAGGATCGGGGCGTCAGCAGGGTTTACCTTGCTGTACACCGGGGGGATCGGAAGATCGCGAGGCAGATAGGTGAAGGAGGCGTTTATGGCCGCCTGGACCTGCTGCTCGGCAACGTCAAGGCTTAAGTTCAGAGAGAACTGGAGCGTGATGATAGAGCTGCCGCTTGAGCTTGTCGAGGTCATCTGGGTCAGGCCGGGCATCTGGCCGAACTGACGCTCCAGCGGGGCCGTTACGGAAGAGGCAATGACGTCAGGGCTTGCGCCGGGATAGAAGGTCCGCACCTGAATGGTCGGATAATCCACCTGGGGCAGGGCGGATACCGAAAGCTGCTTGTATGCTACAACGCCGCTTAAAAAGATCGCGACCATAAGCAGCGTTGTCGCTACGGGCCGGGTTATGAAAAGGCGGGAAAGGTTCATCAGCGGTCCTTTTGAGAGGTTTCGCCGCCCCCGCGTTTTGGCTCTACCTTTGCCCCCTCTATGAGTCTGTCTGCGCCGTCCGTCACGACCGATTCACCCGGCGAGACACCTGTCTTTATTGAGGCTTCACCGCCCTGGATCTCACCGATACTGACCGGGCGCACCGTGACCGTCCGGCCTTCCTTCACCACATAAACAAAGGTCCCCTGGGGACCACGCTGTATAGCGGATGACGGCACGATAACGGCCCCCCGCCGGACGTCGACAAGCAGCCGGGCGTTCACAAACTGATTGGGAAACAGCTCGTTCTGTTTGTTCGGGAAGGTTGCCTTGAGCTTAACGGTCCCCGTGCTTGTATCGATCTGGTTGTCGATCGTCAACAGGTACCCTGTGGCAAGTTTCTCCTTTTGTTCACGATCATAGGCCTCCACCGGCAACTGCACGCCCGTTTTGAACCGGCGATGTACCTGCGGAAGGCTGTCTTCCGGGATGGAAAACACGACCGTCATCGGCTGGATCTGGGTAATCACAATAAGGCCGCTTCCATCGCTCGCGTGGACCATATTGCCCGGGTCCACAAGACGAAGCCCGATACGGCCCGTGATCGGTGAGGTAATCCGGCAATAGGACAACTGGAGCCTGGCGCTATCAATCAACCCCTGGTCGACCTTTACAACGCCTTCATATTGCCTGACCAGCGCCTCCTGGGTATCGAGCTGCTGTTTTGAGATGGAATCCTGCTTCCAGAGTACACGATAGCGGTCGAGGTCAATCCGTGCATTGGCGAGGATCGCCTTATCACGTGCCAGTTGTCCCTCTGCCTGTGCCAGCTGCACCTCGAAAGGCCTCGTATCGATGAGCGCCAGCATGTCCCCCTTGTTGACGGTTTGGCCTTCCCGGTAATAGACATCCATGAGCTGTCCGTCCACCCGGGTCCTGACGGTCACGGTATTGAGCGGGGTCACCGTACCCAGTCCGGTGAGGTACACGGACATGTCCCCTTTCTTAACCGCCGCTACTGTAACCGGTATGCTGCGCATCTGGGCACCCGTTTTTTTCCTGGAGGCATCTGATTGCGCCATACCAGGTTTTATCAGAAATACGTATACCCCCAGGATAATGATGCAGGCCGCTGCCGGCAAAACCCACCAGCGTCTCAAAAGTGGAGTAAAAGAGACCTTCTTCGTAATGTCGTTTTTCTTAGTTTCCTGCGCACGCATCGTATCCGTGTCCTCCTAAGGTTGTGTGGTAAGGGTGTTGTGTCGAAACACGCACCATACCGAGAAGAGCGCTTTATCCGCCCGCATTGCCCTGCCGCCTGCTGAATTTGAAAAGGCCGTTGATACCCTGCGGCTCATACGTTCTTTAATAACCCCCGCAGCACAAACTCGCAGCAACCCCTGACGTTGAAAAGACCATCGGGTTCGAGGAGGACAGAAAGAACGAATCCGCGCAGCATAGCGGTTACAATCTTCGCCGTCTCCGGTACATTGCATTCAAGGAAAACACCTGTCCGTACACCCTCCCTGATGATCTTTTCCACAAACTTTCTCTGTTGTCTGAAAAATCTTTTTTTTACATCAGCCCCGAATGTAAATCCTTTATCCCTGCCCTGTGTCAGGATGATCTCCCTGTGCTCCTTTGTATAGTCAAGGTTGATTGAGATAAACTTCTCGATTGCCTCAGCGGGGTTGTATGTATCCTTGACAATCCGTTCAGTTTTTGAGGAGAGTTCTTCCAGCCGCTCCTTCATGAGGCTCAGGCACAAGGCCTCCTTGCTTTTGAAATAGAGATAAAGACCGCCGACGCTTATATTGGCATTGCCGGCGATCGTCCTCATGTTTGCACCGCTGTACCCGTGTTCCGAGAATGCCTTCAATGCGGCGTCGAGGATGCTGCTCTTCGAATCTTTAGCTGAACGTCTGTTCATGTGAACCTATGTTCAAAATATAAAAGTTATTACGCCATGTCAAGAATTATAATTATACGCACGTATCGATATGTGAACCGAAACATTTTTTATCTCTCCGGATATTTCCCGAAAGGGCCGAGGGGGATTGAATCGGATCATTTCCCATGAAGATCATTCTCACAAAATTGAATAAAATTCATAATAAAAATGAATTACATTCATATTTATGATAAAGCATCTACAATGGATATTGAAACTATTACTAATAATTATAATTATTTTATATTTCAATATATTATGAGCTACAAAGGAATGGCAGGCAAGGACCTTAATGAAATTTTCGATATATTTTCCTTGACATAGTTTTGATTTATTTTAAAATATTGTTCATAAAATAATTGAATATGGTTTTAATGATGAAGAAGGTTGTGACAAGACAGCAGATAGTCGAGGCGGCGATCAGGGTATTCGGAAGGAAGAGCTATCGTGACGCGAACATATCCGAGATCGCAAAAGAGGCAAACGTTGCAGAGGGGACGATCTATCAGCACTTCATGAACAAGGAAGACCTCTTTTTCTTTATACCGCAGGAAAAGACACATGAATTTCTTGAGGGGCTTGATCTGCACCTCCAGGGGATACAGGACACCCCGAACAAGATAGCAAAATTCGTGTGGTACTACCTGTATTTCTTTAAGACAAATCCTGAGTATGCGCGGATCGTAATGCTGGATATGCGTGTGAGCAAGAGCTTTCTGAAGGCAAAAGGCTACAATCTGCTCAGGAGATTTGCATCCATGGTTCTTGACGTCATAAAGGAGGGTCAGAGGGAAAAGACAATAAGGGACGATATAAACCCATATATTATACGCCAGTTGCTTCTGGGCGTGCTGGAACATGGCGTGGCGCGCTGGCTCCTCAAGGGTGAAAAGGGGGATTTGCTGGAATTCCATACACAGATAGTAAAGCTGGTTTTAGACGGGATCAGGAACGATGAAGTTTCCGGGGAAAATCGTGGGAGTGTCCGGAAGAAGAGACCTGAAAGAAGTCCGGCCTCCGGGAAGGAGTTGCACAAAGCGTGAACCCGACAGGCTAAAAAGCAGGGTGATATCGAAAGGAGGCTTGTAAGAATGAAAAGTGATACGAAAACGGCTTTCAGCGGATGCGCCCTCTGTTACCACAGTTGCGGTGTGGAGGTGACCGTCGATCAGGGGAAGGCAGTGGCGGTCCGGGGGCAGGCATCCCATCCGTTGAACAAGGGAAGGCTCTGCCCCAAGGGACAGACAATGATAGAACACCTCTACCACCCCGACCGGCTGAAATACCCCCTGAAAAAGGTAGACGGGGAATGGCAGCGGGTCTCCTGGGATCAGGCCATGTCCGAGATAGCCGGAAAACTGAATGACCTGAAGGAGAAGTACGGGCCTGCGGCCGTGGCCTTTTTCTGCGGGTCCATCGGTGTTGAGAACCTGGAGATGGTCTCGCTGACGCACAGGTTCAAGGCCGCCTTCGGTTCGCCGAACTTCTTCTCCGTTGAAAGTATCTGCTACAGGATGAGGATCCGTGCGCGGCAGATCACCTTCGGGAAATACCCCGTAGAGGAGATGGACTCCAATCTCTACCTGCTCTGGGGTCACAACCCCGCCGCCTCGGATTTCCCCCTGTCGCTCGCTATAGAAGAGAACCTGAAGAAGGGCGCAAAGGTGATCGTCGTCGATCCGAGAAGGATCCCTCTTGCAGACAGGGCAGAGATGTACCTGGCCATACGGCCGGGCACCGACGGGGCCCTTGCCCTGGCAATGATGAACGTGATAATCAACGAGAAGCTGTATGATGCCGATTTTGTCGAGCAGTGGACCTACGGTTTCGACAGGCTCGTCCCCCACGTGCAGCCCTATACCCCCGAGTGGGCGGAGAAGATCACCTGGATCAAGGCCGATGACATCAGGACCCTCGCCCGCAGGTTTGCCACAACGAAGGGGGCGAGCATCTTCCACGGTACCTGCACGCAGGATCAGTGCGCCAACGGCAGCCAGAACGACCGCGCCCTCGCCATCCTCCAGGTCTTAAGCGGCAACATAAACGTCCCCGGAGGATGGGTGATCAGTCCGAGGCTCAGGCTCAACGATGCAAGCCTTCCCTTTCCCGGCAAGCCGCTGGGTGCGGAAGAGTACCCGCTTTTCTATGAGCTCTGGGGAAGGACGAGCCCTTATGCGGTCATGAACATGGTTCCGGAGAGCGTGCCGGACAAGCTGCGCGCGTTTATTGTCGCGGGCGGCAACCCTCTCGTCACCATGCCCGATTCCAACGCCTTGCGGGACGCCTTCAGGAAACTGGACCTCGTCGTCGTCTACGAGCAGTTCATGACGGAGACCGCCGAATACGCGCATTACGTGTTGCCCGCTTCGAACCAGCTCGAGTTCTGGGGCCTCGCATACAACTACAACGTGTGCCACTGCCTCCCGTATCTCATGCTCCGGCCTGCGATCATCGAACCCTATTATGAATGCCGTTCCATCCGCGAAGTCTTTACCGACCTTGCGCAGCGATGCGGTTTCGGCGATACATTCCCCTGGAAATCGGACGCAGAGGTGGTTAAGTTCGAACTTGAGCCCTGTGCGCTCAATTTCGATGCGCTCATGGCAAAACCGGAGGGCGACGTTTACCAGAACAAGGAATACGTTACCCGCCAGGGTTCCTTTGCAACGCCGACGGGCAAGATCGAGATATACAGCGAGGCCTTTGAACGGGTGGGGTTTGATCCTCTGCCCACCTACCGCGAACCCGACAAGAGCCCGCAGGGACCGCGCTGGGCCGAACTGGGAGAGAAATATCCTCTCATTCTTTCCACCGGCACACGGGATTTCTATTTTAACGGCTCCATGCTCCACAACGTAAAGTCCCTCCAGATGTGGTCGCCTTTCCCCAAAGCGGAAGTAGGACCGAAAACAGCCGCACAGTATGATGTCAAGCACGGGGACGACGTGATCGTTGAGACTGACCGCGGCTGGGTAAAGATGAAGGCCCACGTGGATGAAAGGGTCATGGAAGGCGTGGTCCTCGTGCCTCACGGGTGGCCTGATGAGGGCAATTGCAACAGGTTGACGGACTGCAACTGCAGGGAGCCCATCATGGGTTATCCCCAATGGAAAGGATTGCTGTGCAGCATCAGAAGGGCTGAAGGGCCTTCGCTTGCCTGAAAAAGAAACGGCCGTCAGGGAAAGACCGGAAACGCGAGGAGACGATATTGAAGGTAGTCCTGCAGGAACAGAAGGAATACGAGTTTACCTATAAACTTGAAGCGCAGATCGGCCATCTGAACTATTCAGGCCATATCGGTCATGATGCTGTCATCGCCATGGTCTGGGAAGCGAGGGTGCATCTCTTTCGCCTTCTGGGCCTTACGGAGCTTGATCTGGGAGACGGGGAGACGGGTATCATCATGAGCGACCTGGTGGTGACGTTCAAGGAAGAGGCCTTTCTCTTCGAAGAGGTGACCGTCGAGAGCCATGTGGGGGAGATCTCCGGGACCAGGTTCAGGCTCTTCCACCGCATATCAAAGGCAGGCAGGCCGATCGCCTTGATGGAAACTGGTTTTGCGGCCTTCAATTACAACCGTCGCAAGACGGCGCCCATCCCTAAGACCTTCCTAAAGGCGCTGGAAGAATATAAAGGCAGTCGATAGTCGATAGTGAATAGTAGATAGTAGATAGCTGTCAGCAATCAGCTGCCAGCTGAAACAAAAAAGCTTTTGCTGATAGCTGAAATAAAGTCAGTCGATAGTGAATAGTAGATAGTGAGAGGCATAAACCCGTAAGTTGTGAGGCGTGAGTCGTAAGGGGAAACTGCAGCAGAAAGCGGGGAGAGCTTAGGGTGGAGAGTCAAAAAACTCCTTACGGCTTGGTTGTTCCGCTATGCGCCATGCGCTTTGCGCTATGCTCCGGCATCGAGTACCAGCATCTGTTTTTTTATCCACTGATATTCAAAATTATGATACTATAATGGCGTATAGAAAGCAGAGATGGTTCACGCCTATGAGATAGAGAGACTGGCCGTTCAGACGGGAGACCTCATCTGCACTACCGACGGCGGCACCGAGGACATCACCGGGCAGTTCTGGCGCCTCATCGGCAAGCTCATACCGGGGGACGTGGACCACATCGTTATCTATGTCGGCCCCGAAGGGAGATGTGTTGAAGCGGGCGCCAAGGGGAAGGTGATAACCTTCGATATTATCGACCACAGGTGGGACGCAAAAAAGATGAGACGCAGGCGGGGTCCTTTTGCCGATGTTCTCTACGGCATCGCATATCCCCTTGCATCAGGAGATATTGGCACTGCACGGGAGGCGGCGATACGGGAGGACGTCGCAGCATACTGCCTCAAGCAGGCAGAGCTCAAAAAACCGTACAACATCAATTTTTTCAACTCATCCACCGAGGACGCCTTCTATTGCAGCCAGCTTGCGTACAAGGCGTATCTGAGGAACGGGATCGACCTCAACACCGGGGCAAGGGTCTTTAACATTCCGGGGACGAAGAGCATCATCCTTCCCCAGGAGATATGGGACGGCTGCAAGCATCGGAGATATTGATAATTTTATGGATGTCCCTGTACCCAATTATTTTAAAATAACACGTCCGGACCTTTCCCGGGTGGTGCAAAGGCAGAGGGTTTTTGGCATTCTGGACGGCAAAGTGGGGAAGTCCGTCGTCTGGGTGTCCTCGCCCGCCGGTTCCGGGAAGACAACCCTTGTTTCGAGCTATCTGGATTCCCGCAAACTCCCATGCATCTGGTATCAATGTGACGAAGGGGATTCAGACCTTGCAACGTTCTTCTATTACATGGGTCTTGCCGCCAAGAAGGCCGCACCGCGGTATAAGCAGAGCCTCCCGCTTCTGACACGGGAATATCTTGCCGGCATTCCTACCTTTACCCGAAGGTATTTTGAGAAACTCTACCACCGTCTCGCAACCCGATACCCACCACACATCACTCCGAATGGTTTCTTCATCGTCCTGGACAACTACCAGGATGTACCCGCCGGCTCTCCGTTTCACGACATGATCGCAAACGGATTCGACGGTGTCCCTGAAGGCGTTCGAATCGTGGTCGTCAGCCGCAGCGATCCGCCGACCGCACTGGCCCGTCTGCAAGCCAACGGAAAGATCAACGTGCTCGAGTATAGTGAAATTCGTTTTACGTTTAAAGAATCCAGGGAGCTTGTCCGGGGACGCATCCCGCAGATGGACGATCAATCCATAAAGGAGATACATGAAAATACGGAGGGATGGGCTGCCGGGATCGTCCTGGTGCTGGAGCGGGCGAGATTCGACAAAACGGAAACCTTATTGGATACGGATGCTGCCTATGGCCGCGTGTTCGATTATTTCGCAGGTGAGATCTTTGAAAAAACGGAAAAAGGGGTGCAGGAGTTTCTTCTCAAGACCGCCTTCCTGCCCAGCCTGAGTGTTCCTCTGGCAGAAAGGCTTACGGGCGAGGGCCTTGCGGAGTCTATCCTTTCGAAGTTGAACCGTCAGAATTATTTTACCGAGAAACTTTCCGGCGGCAGGGGTTACCGTTATCATCCGTTGTTCAGGGATTACCTGATGAGCCGGGCAAAGACGTTCTATCGTCCCGAAAAACTGGCTAAGCTCAGGAAAAAGGCGGCGCAGATGCTGGAAGAGTCGGGACAGATTGAAGGTGCTGCCAGGCTTTATCTCGATGCCGGAGAGGGACAACATCTCGCCCGGATGGTCATAGGCCACGCAAGGGAATTTCTGCATCAGGGAAGGAACAAAACCGTCGCCGAATGGATCGCGGGTATTCCCAGCGAGACGGCCGCAGGCAACCCATGGTTTTTGTACTGGGAAGGGATGTGTTTCTTCCCCTTCGACATACCCCGCACCAGGGAAGCCCTTGAATTGGCCTTTTCATTGTTCAGGGACGGCGATGATGCAGCGGGCCAGTATCTTTCCTGGGCCGGCATTGTGGATACCTATGCCTTTGAGCTCGACGACTGGAAGCACCTCGACGACTGCATCACGGTCTTCAACAACCTGAGAAGCGCCTATCCATCCTTCCCTTCAAGCGAAGTAGACCTTATCGCATCATCGAGGATGCTGATATGCCTTACGCTGCGGAAAACGGACCAGCCGCAGAAAGTGGATGAATTGTTGAAGCTTATACCCGTTCTGTTGCAGAAAAACCCCTCTGTCGATATCCAGATCGACACCGTCTTTTGTATGAGTATCTATTATTTGTGGAAAGGGGAGTATCAGAAAAATGAAATTCTGCTTGAAAGGGCCGAGACTGAAATCCTGAATCAAAGCCCCGCTCCCTTTGCCGCCATCCGTATAAAGTTGATGAAGGGTATTCATTACTGGGTTACGGCACAGTATGAAAACGCCTTGCGGATTCTATCCGAAGGGCTGGGTCTCGCCGATAAGAGCGGCGTGCATGTTTTTGATTCTCTGTTGTGGAGCTTCAGCGCCGCGGCGGAAATGGCCTCCGGCGATATGGTGCTTGCGGAGAAATCGCTACAGAATCAGAGGACGGCATCTCTCAGCATGTCAAAGGCACTGGATATTTTCTTTTATCACATCAATTCCGCCTGGCATGCAATGCTCACGGGAAACGCATCCCTTGCCGCCGAACATATGGAAACAATCTCCACCAAAGTGGCGAACATGGGAACACCCTACTACCGGGCCTTATGGCATATCGGCATGGCGCAGGTGACCTTTCTGCAAGGCCGTACGAGGGATGCGAAGAAACATGTTCAAGCTGTGCGCCGGATCGGTCTGGGAATGAAGAGCTACGTCATGGAGTGGTACGGTCTGTTGATCGATGCTTATCTCCTTTTGCAGGGAGGAAAGGAAAAGGAAGGGCTGGTGTCGCTCCGTCGCGGGCTTTTGCTGGGCAGGGAACATGGTTATGTCCATCTCGAGTTCTACCAGCCTTCGGTCATGCAATTCCTTTATGCGAGGGCCCTTGCGGAAGGGATAGAACCGGAATATGTGAAGGGGTTGATCGGAAAGCTGGGGCTGACTCCTCCTCTGCACCTACCCTTCGCAACTTCTGCATCCTTCATTGAATGTTGGCCCTATCCCATCAAAATATACACCCTCGGGAGATTTGAGATCGTCAAGGATGGGAAGCCCCTTGAGTTTACAGGAAAGGTGCAGAAGAAACCCCTGGAAATGCTCAAGGCCGTCATTGCCTATGGCGGCAGCAACATTCCGGTGGAACGTTTGGCCCAGGCGCTCTGGCCCGATGCGGACGGCGACCTTGCGCACAAGTCCCTCGAAATGACCATGAGCCGTTTGCGTCGACTGCTGGGCGGAGATAATTTTGTAAAATACGGCGCCGGACAGGTAAGTCTGGACCCCCTCTATTGTTGGGTAGACAGCATGGTGCTGGAACGCGTGTTCGAAAAGATCAGGAAATCACCGGCCGATCAGGTCGTGCAACTCTGCGAAAAGGCCGCCGGTCTGCATAAAGGACCTTTCCTTCCGGCTGACACCAACCTGCCCTGGGCTGTACACAGACATGAATTGCTGAAAAACAACCTGTTGCGTGCAATCAGCATAAGCGGCCGTCATTATGAGCAAACCGGACAATGGGAACAGGCAGTAGAATTTTATCAGCAGGGGCTGGACACCGATCATCTCGCCGAAGAATTCTATCAGAGGCTCATGAAATGCTATGGGAAACTCGGCAGGAAGGCGGATGTCGTCAAGACATACAACCGCTGCTGCAGCCTGCTCAGGGACGATCTCAGTATAGACCCTTCCGCTGAGACCCAGGCCATCTATTCCTCCATACTCCAAGGGCTGTAAAACCATCTCCTGAATCGCTCTCTTTTTTTCGTTTTTTTTTAATCTGTGGGCGATCTGTGGGGAACGTCGGAATATAATAAACTATTAAAAATTATACTATTTAAAATCCGGATAGCTTCTTTGCCTACATCTAAGGGTTGTGCGAAGAAAGCGGTACGATCAACGGGTTAACGAAATCGAGGGGGAGACCGTGAAACATCCTGCCGGAATATTCTTCTGCTTCACCTGTATTGTCCTTTTCCTATGCACCGCCGCCACAGCCCAGACCAGACCCGACGCAGGCATCCTTCTTCAGGAACAAAGACAGCCCGGCGCTGCCCTCCCTGACCGCCTCCCCGCAGACCGCGAGAAGGAGACGATAGCCCCTCCCATGACCGACAGGGGCATAAAGGTGCTCGTCAAGGGCTTCCGCTTCATTGGTCTCGACACGATCGCAACGGACGCCGAGCTTCAGGAGCTTGTCAAGGACAACATAGGCAAGGAACTGGGCTTTGCCGACCTCCAGGAGGCAGCCTCCCGGGTCACCGCCTACCTCCGTGAGAAGAAGGGCTATCTCCTTGCCAGGGCATACCTCCCCAAACAGGACATAACCGAGGGGATCGTCACCATCGCCATTATCTCGGGCCGCATCGACGGGAAGGTGAGGATCAACATGGAGGAGCCCAAAAGGATCAGACCCTCCCTGCTCGCAGGCATCGCGGAGCGTTCCGTCCCTTCCGGCGGCCCTGCCAGGATGGAGCAGATAGAGAGGGCCGTGCTCCTCATGAACGACCTCCCCGGCATCACTGCCAGGGCATCCCTTGAACCCGGTGCAGCCCCGGGCACCACACGGATCGTGATCAATGCCGATGAAGGCCCCGTCTTCCACGGACTTCTCTCCGGGGACACCTTCGGCGACCGCTATACCGGCACCTACCGGGGTACCGGCCAGGTATCGGCCTACGACCCCTTCGGCCTCGGGGACCAGATGACCCTCTCCTCCACCTATGCAGAGCACTTAAGCCAGTGGAGGGCCGCATACGACCTCCCCGTCGGGTCAACGGGCCTTACCGTAAACGCCGCCTATACGGGCCTCACCTATGAGCTGGGCAAGGACCTCGCCGACCTCAAGGCAAAGGGCTGGGCAGACACCCTCTCCGCCGGCATAAGCTATCCCCTCGTCCGCACCAGGAACACGAGCATCTGGACAGGCATGGGGGCCGAGTACATGATGCTCAACGACGAGGCGAACGGGGAGAAGACGAGGGACAGGAGGATCTCCACCGGCACCGCCTCTGTCTCAGGGAGCTTCTTCGATACCTTCGGGGGCGGGGGGCTCACCAGCGCCTCTTTTCTCATAACCGGGGGGAACGTTGACCTCTCGGGACTTACCGCCAACAAGGAGAACGATGATGCAGGACCGAGGACACAAGGGACCTTCATGCGGGCAACCTACTCTCTCGCCCGTCTCCAGCGCATAACCCAGAGGGTCGCCCTCTTCGGCTCCCTCAAGGGACAGTTCGCCTCCTACAACCTCGACTCCTCCCAGAAGTTCATCCTCGGAGGCCCCACGGGCATCCGTGCCTATCCCGTGGGAGAGGCGCCGGGCGATGAAGGCCACACCCTCACCCTTGAGACCCGCTACGATGTACCCTTTATGCCCTCATGGGCAGCGACCCAGCTGACAGGCTTCATTGACGCAGGGTGGGTGAAGCTCCACCGGAGTCCCTGGCCCGGCTCCGTCACGAGCGCAAGCGGGAAGAACGAGTATGTCCTCTCCGGGGCAGGCGTGGGGATCAACGTAGGCAAGCCCGGTCTCTACAGCGTGAGGGCATCCTACGCCCACAAGGTAGGTCCCAACGACGGCAGGAGCGTATCCGGCAACGACGCCGACAACCTGAATGACAACGGACGCTTCTGGCTCCAGCTTATCATATGGCTATAAAGGGGATGACCATGAAGAAGAGATACGATACGAAAACGATATCCAGGTTCTTTATTACCCTATGCATAACCCTGCTCTGTGTTCTTGCCCATTATATGCCTGCCTTCTCCCTCGACCCCGCCGCCCTCCCCACAGGCGGGCAGATCGTATCAGGCACCGGCACCATCTCCCAGTCAGGCAGCTCCATGACCGTGAACCAGGCAACCGACAGGATGATCGCCAACTGGAATACCTTCAACATCGGTCAGAACGCCTTGGTCACCTTCAACCAGCCCGGTGCATCCAGCGTGGCCCTAAACCGTATCCTCGACCAGAACCCCTCCCTGATCTACGGGAGGTTAAGCGCCAACGGACAGGTCTTCCTCCTCAATGCCGCAGGGGTGTACTTCGGTCCCACTGCCCGGGTGGACGTAGGAGGGCTTGTCGCCTCATCCCTTAATCTTACCAATGAGAACTTCCTTGCAGGAAAATACCTCTTTGAGCATACGGGAAGCGCAGGCTCCCTCCTCAACCAGGGGACCGTAAACGGCGGCTACGTCGCCTTCCTCTCCCCCCATATTACGAATGAAGGGACGATAACGGCAACCAATGGCACCGTTGCCCTTGCATCAG
>MVRS01000238.1 GCA_002067975.1 Syntrophorhabdus sp. PtaU1.Bin058 | reverse complement strand
TTTGAGTTCGAGAGGTGAGGGGTCGCATAGAACGCCCTGTAGAGATAGGAGTTGCCGTCAACGAGAAAAACCCTTTTCCGATTGCCGATTGCCGATTGCCGATTGCCGATTTTCAATTCGTCATTCATAATCACTCGTCACTGCTTCATGCCTTTACTCCGAACTCCGGCGACCCGCAAGCGGGTGCCCCGACTCCGAACTGCCCCGCAGGGGCCTGCCTATAGCGGAAAATATGTCTTGATCTTGAACATCTTCTTTTCAGGGAACCGGTACACCTTCAGCCCGTGGGCCTTTTCAAGGTCCGAGAGCGCGCGGTCTATCTCTTCAATCGTCTTTTTTGTAATGGTGAACCAGAGATTCAGGTCGCCCTCGCGCTCGTAATTATGGGTGACCCCCGCAAGCCCGTTGATCTCCCCGGCGACCTTCGTTATCGCGTTGTCATCGACGTGTACGCCGCAGAGAACACTCACGTAGCCAAGCTTCTTCCGTTCCAGTATGGGGCCGATCCTCCGTATGATGCCCTTTTCCTTCAGTGTCTTTACCCGTTTCACAGCCTGCCTCTCACTGATACCGGCCTTCTTCCCGATGGCGGCAAAGGGCTTCTCTGTGAGCGGAAACTCTTCCTGTATCAGGTTGAGTATCTTTTTATCTATCTCATCCATGGGCATTCTGACGACATTAATGTTATACCAGTTTGCTTATGAAATATCAGTCCTTTTATTTTTCACGGGGAGCGGTTCAGCGAGAAAGTGCATGACCTTCGGCGGTCTCCCGTCAAGGTGGAATGAGAGAACGCTCTTCTCAATCTCCCTGTCTGCGACGGTGATCCGCTCATGCTGCCTGAGGTGCTCTCCCCATGATTCGACGATATAGGACTCGATGTAGTGGCCCGGATCCGTAAGATCGTGGAAGAGGTTCCACCGTATGGCGCCGTCGCGCCTGCGGATCGTTTTAAGCGCATACATGGAATCCGCAAACCCCTGGGCCTTTTCCGGATCTATACGATATTCAACGACAACGAGGACCGGTCCATCGTCAAAATCGGGTTGACAGGAGACAGCGAGTGAGGGCCAGTGCATGGACGGGCTCAGGTCGAGTTCTTCCCCGCTTTTCAGTTTATAATTCCAGGTAACGGCTGAAGTAACGACTAAGCATCCGGCTACAACGTTCAGTGTTGAGGGTATGCCGATCCCGCCTGCTATAAAACCGAACAGGGCGCTTCCTCCGGCCAGGCCGCCGAAGAACGAGAGCATATGGACTGACAGTACCCGCCCCCGCACCCATGAAGGGATCACCGACTGGATCACCGCGATAAGGGTAGAGATAAGGATAAGCCAGGCCATGCCGCCCGCTACCATGGCGATTGCGATGAAGACGAAAGAATGGAGGTTGGCTATGGTAGCAGCTGCAAGCGCAAAGAGATTCGTTCCCACAAGGACAATAACGTTGAGCGATAACCTCTGCCGGAGAATCGGTAAAAAAGGCGCTCCGAGGAGGGCTCCGAATCCGAAGAAGCCGAGGAGGATACCGAATCCCGATGAGCCGAGTCCGAGATATTTCTTCGAAAGGATCGGCAGAAGGGCCGGGAGCGAACTGCAGAAAAAGGAAAGGAGAAGGCTGTGGATCAACGCCGACCTTACCTCCTGGGCATGCCTGATATAGCGTATACCGGCCCGCATCGCGCTCACCAGCCGTTCCTCCTTAAGAGTGCTCATCTGTTCCACCCTCTTCCATTTCTTCAAAACAACTACAACGCCAAGAAACGAGACGCCGTTCAGAAGGAAGGTTACACCGGGTCCGAAGGCTGCAACGATCAAACCGCCGATTACCGGTCCCACGGCGCGCGCGAGGTTAAACCCCACTGAGCCAAGGGCTATTGCTGAAGGCAGTTCATTTCGCTCCACCAGCTCAGGGATGATCGCCTGCCATGAAGGACCGTTGACGGCAGCCCCCAGCGCAAGAAAGAAGGTCAATACAAGGAGGACCAAAGGCGTTGTCATACCCGAAACGGTCAGCACGCCGAGAAGGACGGATGCGACGAGCATCCATATCTGCGCCGTCAATAAAAGGCGCCTTCGGTCTATGATGTCGGCGAGGGCGCCTGCCGGAAGGGCGAGGATGAAGAAAGGGAACGTTGACGCGGTCTGGACCATTGCAACCATAAAAGGGGTTGGCGCAAGCGTGGTCATGAACCATGCAGCCCCGACGTCGTGCATGAGCGTGCCTACGAGGGATACGACGTTTGTCAGCCAGAGCACCCTGAAGAATTTCTGCTTCAGGGGGCTTAAGGTTGATACTATTATCTGATATCGGGACAACACGGCCCAATAGTATATCAGAGTCGCTGCGGGATGGAAAGGCAAGATCAGCTTTCAACTGATAGTATGTCGTATATAGTATGTCGTATGTCGTAATTTCCACTTCAACTTTTTTGTCTTCTGTTTTTTGTAATCTCGATATACGCTATACGAACTACGATATACGATTCACCGGTCTTTACGGCTGTCCGTTATTCCAGCTTAAACCCCCTCTCATTAAAGAGCCTTGCGCAGGCATCCACGACATCTTCATCGTAGAGGATGCCTTTTTTCTGCATGATCTCCTCGAGGGCCCTGTCCATGCCGAGGGCGGGACGATAGGGTCTGTGCGATGCCATCGATTCGACAACGTCTGCAACAGCGAGGATCCGGGCCTCCACGATAATGTTCTCTTTTGTGAGCCCCTGCGGGTATCCCGATCCGTTCAGCCGTTCATGGTGCTGCAGGACAACATCATTCACGGGCCAGGGGAACTCGATCCCTTGCAGGATATTGTAGCCGACCTGTGCGTGGGCCTTGATCATATTGAATTCCAGCTCATTGAGGGCGCCGGGTTTGCTGAGGATCTCTGCGGGGACCACGATCTTACCGATGTCGTGGAGGAACCCCATGACCTGCATACCCTCCATGGCGTCTTCAGAGAATCCCATCTCTTTTGTGATTGCACATGCAAGCTGCGCAACACGTCTCTGGTGGCCCGCCGTATACGGGTCGCGTATCTCTATCGTTGTAGCAAGGGCCTTCACCGTACCGTCCAGGGTCTTCCGGAGGTACTCAAAGCTCTTTTTCAGAGCCGCTTCCGTCTTTTTCGACTCCGTAATATCCTCTACGGTGCCTTCATAGTAAAGGATATTGCCCTTCTTGTCCCTGACGGTATGGGCGTTTATTGAGACCCAGATGATGTTTTTGTCCTTCTTGTATACCCTTGTTTCAAATTCGCTAATGATGCCCTGCTGTTCAAGCTTCTCCATGAAACGGGCCCTATCGTCAGGATTAACATAAAACCTTATTGAGATGTCATCGATGCCTTCGTACGCCTCCTGGAACGACCCATGGCCGAGCATCCTGACAAACGCGGGGTTCATATTGATGAAGCGACCTTCGGGGGCGCTTTGAAAGATGCCTTCAACGGCGTTCTCAAAGATGCTGCGGTATCTCCTCTCTGACTCCATGAGTGCATCCTGGGTTTTTTTCCGTTCCGCTATCTCTTTTTCAAGGTACCCTGTCTTCTCCCTGACCCTTTCCTCGAGGTGGTCGTTCAATCTCTTTAATTCTATCTTGGTATGCGTAAGGTCCCTGTTCTGGGAGAGAAGGTTCTCATAGGTAGAAAGAAGAAAATTGACCACCTTCTGCGGCTCCAGAAAGACGCTGTGCACCTTGCCGTTTGTTTTTATCTCCACAGGCGTCCTCGTATCGCCTGTCGCTGAAGGCACGATACCGGAGAGGATCAGATCTACCTTGGCAAGCAGGATACTTTTATCGTAGGGCTTGGTAATGTAATAATCCGCCCCGGCCTCGAGGCCCCTGACAATATCCTCAGTGTCCGACATCGACGTAAGGAGGATTACGGGGACATTCCGGAGGTCCTTGTCACTCTTCACTGTCCGGCAAAATTCATAGCCGTTCATCCGCGGCATCCATACATCGCTGATAACGAGATGGGGTTTTGTCTCCATGAGCTTGTAAAGCCCTGTCAGGCCATCCTCTGCAAGGGTCACGGCATAACCGTTCCTTGAAAGCGTATCGGCAAGGATCCTTGCCTGAGATTTGCTGTCCTCTGCCACAAGGATCCTCTTCTGTGCGCTACTTTCCATAAACATTCCTTCATAGGATTTGTCGCCTGATTTTATAATAACTTAAGGTGATAGTACAGCTATCAGCAGTCAGCCATCAGCCAAAACCCGGTTTCAAAGGTCTATTGTGTTCATTTAGTTCATTTTCTCCATCTGGTCTGCTTTGTGTTAACGTTGAACATAGAACATTGAACGGGTGTTATTTTTCCCCTTACGCCTCACATTCCGCTACCAGTAATGATCCTAGTGCGCGCATATTGACAAACCCTATATAAACCGTTAGCATTGGTGAGCAGATGGAGGTCACTATGAAGCAACGCCTTGTTTCCGTTATGGGATACGCGATAATCTTTGCCTCTTTTCTCATGACCCTTTCCGTTTTTCTCCCTCCCGTTCTTGATGCCGGGAATATTATTGACGAATGGAATATTGTGAAGGTCCCGGCAGTGCCGGAACTGAAACCGGTAACCATAGACCCGAAAACAACGGCCCTCCTGATGCTCGATTTTAACAGACAGACCTGTAATGCCGAAAGACGGCCCCGCTGCATCGCATCTATACCGGAGGTCGGGAAACTCCTTGCCCTTGCCCGCACCAAGGGGGCCCCTGTTGTCTACAGCCTCTCTCCCGGCGCCGCAGTAAAAGATATCGCGCAGGCGCTTGCCCCCCGTGCGGATGAACCGGTTGTTACCTCCGGACCGGACAAATTCCTCGGCACCGACCTCGAAAAGATCCTCAAGGAGAAGGGTGTAAAGACGGTCATCGTCGTTGGGACAGCGGCCCACGGGGCGGTCCTCTATACGGCGAGCGGCGCCGCCTTCAGGGGGTTCTCGGTCGTTGTGCCCGTTGACGGGATGTCCGCGGAAGACCTTTATGCGGAACAGTACGTTGCATGGAACCTTGTCAATGCGCCAAGGGTAGCAAACATGACAACGCTGACGAAGATTGACCTCATCAGGTAGCAACAAAGGAATACAGACATGAACGACCTCGACTATATCCCTGTTACCGCCGCGGTTATTGAAAAAGACGGCATGATCCTTATTGCAAAGAGAAAGCGCGCTTATTCGGGCTACCCCTGGGAATTCCCCGGGGGAAAGATGGAGGAGGGCGAATCCCTTGAAGAATGCCTGAAGAGAGAGATAGAGGAAGAGCTTGGCATAGAGATCGCCGTGGGAGAGCATCTCTGCTCCGTCAGGCATGTCCTCAACTGTCAATCGGCAATCAGAATATATGCCTATCGCGCCTCATACGTGAGAGGCGACATCCGGCTTAAGGACCACGACGAGGTCAGATGGGTAACAATCAATGAACTCCTTCAATACGATTTCCCGGAACCGGACAGGCACATAGCGTCAGTGCTCATAGAACAGCAAGGAGCGGAGAGCAGAGAGAATCGTATATCGTAGTTCGTATATCGTATATCGAGACTGAAAACCCGTGAGGCGTGGAACATCCGTGAGGCGTAAGTCGTGAGGCGTGAGGGGAAAAATAACACCCGTTCAATGTTCTATGTTCCATGTTAACACAAAACAGAGAGACTGGATGGGGTAGTGGAAGGCATGCATTTAAAAAACGTTGAACGTAGAACCTTGAACGTTGAACAGCTTTTCGCCGCTCGCCTCACGGGTTGGTATGCACCCCTATTTGAGACAACCGGTTAAGCACCACGTGCCGCACACAGCTTCTCCTCGAACTCA
>MVRS01000237.1 GCA_002067975.1 Syntrophorhabdus sp. PtaU1.Bin058 | reverse complement strand
GCTGATTGCTGATAGCTATAACAAAACGAAGCGTATATGGAAGACAGACCGAACATATCACTGCGAAAGATCGACGAGAACCGGTATGTTGTTGAAAAGCACGGCGCCATGCGCGTTGAGGGGATTGTCTATATCAACGAGGAACTCCTCAGGGATTTCGGTAAGGATGAGAGCATCAGACAGGTGGAAAATGTTGCCTGTCTTCCGGGGATTGTCGGCGCCTCCATGGCCATGCCCGACATACACTGGGGTTATGGTTTTCCTATCGGCGGGGTAGCTGCCTTTGATGTTGCTGAAGGGGTCATCTCCCCCGGCGGCGTCGGCTACGACATAAACTGCGGGGTGAGGCTTATGCGCTCCGCGTTGACCGTGCGGGAACTGGGCGGGAAGGTCAGCGACATCATCGACAGGCTTTTTATCAATATCCCCAGTGGTGTGGGTTCGCACAGGAAGGACCTGAAGCTCGGCAGGAGAGACCTGGAAAAGGTGCTTGCGAAAGGGGCACAATGGGCGGTAGGACAGGGGTATGGTACGGAGAACGATGTACGGTTCATGGAGGATAACGGACAACTCCCTTTTGCAGACCCTGAATGCGTATCTGACAAGGCATACGAGCGCGGGAAGGACCAGCTTGGCACGCTGGGAAGCGGCAACCACTTCGTGGAGGTCGGCCGTATTGCAGAGATCTATGATGAAAAGGCAGCGGAGACCTTCGGACTTTTCAGGGACCAGATTACCGTCATGGTCCATACAGGTTCAAGGGGGCTTGGCTACCAGGTCTGTGATGACTATATCCGTGAGATGATAAAGGCATCGGAGAAGTACGGGATCCGGCTTCCCGACAGGCAGCTCTGCTGTGCGCCCTTTGATTCGCCGGAGGGGCAGAGGTATTTCTCGGCGATGGCTGCCGCAGCGAATTACGCCTTTGCGAACAGACAGATGATTACACATTGGGTAAGGGAGACCTTCGAAGAGGTTTTTCATACAGGCGCAGGGAGACTTGGCCTGTCACTTGTATATGATGTATGTCACAACATCGCGAAGCTGGAAAACCACATTGTCAAGGACAGGGAATCAAGGCTGTGTGTCCACCGGAAGGGGGCCACACGGTCTTTCGCACCGGGGCATATAGCAGTGCCCGAGGAGTACCGGAAGGTCGGCCAGCCGGTATTGATCCCCGGGGATATGGGCAGGGCATCATACGTCCTGTGCGGGACAGAGCGCGCCATGGAGGGTACATTCGGCAGCACCTGCCACGGAGCGGGCCGCGTAATGAGCAGGGGAGAGGCGTTGCGGAGGACAAAGGGTCGTTCCGTGCAGAAGGAATTGGAAGAAAAAAGTGTCTATGTGAGGGCGGCACATAAAGGCACCCTCGGGGAGGAGGCGCCTGAGGCATATAAGGATGTGTCGAAGGTGGTAAGGGTCGTCCATGCTGCCGGTATTTCGAGACTGGTAGCGAAGATAGTGCCTTTGGGATCGATAAAAGGATAACCTGTACACCCGTGAGTCGTAAGTCGTAAGGGGTTTAATCGCCTAACGCCTGACGATTTACGTTTTCACGCTATAAGCTGTCAGTTAAAAACTATGAGTTAACACAGGAGGAAGGATGAAGGAACAAAAGGGAATGATGATTGTATTTACCGGAGACGGCAAAGGGAAGACAACGGCTGCCCTCGGGGTGGCGTTAAGGGCAAGCGGCCACAAGATGAAGATACTCATGATACAGTTCATGAAGGGTCAGGAAAAGTCCGGCGAGCATTATGCCGCCATCGAGAACATTGAGATCCATCCTTTCGGTGCCGGTTTTCTCCTTCCCGGTGGTGACAGACAACCCCACATTGAGGCTGTTCAAAAGGGATGGTCTTTTATGGAGGAAAAGATACGGGAGAGGCAATACCAGCTCCTGATCCTTGATGAAATAGCTGCCGCCGTCAATCTCGATCTTATCCCGGTCAAAACCGTTATTGATTTTCTCTCCCGGCGGGATCCTGCGATGCATGTAATTCTCACCGGACGAAATATGCCCGACCCGCTTCTCGATATGGCCGATATCGTCACGGAGATGAAAGAGATAAAGCATATCTTCCGGAAAGGGGTTCCGGCGAGAGAAGGGCTGGACTACTAAGCCAGCTGACAGCGATCAGCATTCAGCTATCAGCGATGACCCCGGTCTATCTGGTTCGTTCGGTCTATTCTGTTTTAACGTTGAACGTTGAACATAGAACATTGAACGGCTTTTATCTTCACTTCTTTCTCGCCAGCGTTATGCTGAAAAAAATTATCCCGGCGCCGATAAGCTGCGAGATGTAGAGTTTTTCTCCGAGCAGAAGATAGGCGGAAAAGGCGGCGAAGACAGGAACGGAATACTGGTAGACCATAGTACGCGAAGCCCCTATCTTTGACACGCCCCTGTACCAGAGAAAGAAGGCGATTACTATCGAGAAGACCACCGAGTAGAACAGGCTGGCCCATCCGATAAAGGAAAGTGCGCTGTATTCTTTGAGGTGGAGGTGAAATGGAATGAAGGGGCACAGAAGCGCCGCCCCTGTGAGCATGCTGTATGTTGTGACCTTCAGCGGCGAGTGCTTGTCGAGGAGCGGCTTGGAGAGGATTGTGTAGAACGCCCAGAATATGCTTGACAGAATGGCCAGTATGTTCCCCTTGGCGTCGCCGCCTTCGAGCATGAGGCTTCCTTTCGTTATGAGGATGTAGACGCCTGCGAACCCCGTTACGATCGCGAAGAGCCTCTTTGGCTGAAATTTTTCATACCCGAGGAGGCTTGCCAGTATCCCGCCGTAGAGGGGGGATGTATTGATTATGATGCTGACGTTTGTTACCGATGTATATTTCAGGGCATAAGTAAAGAAGAACTGGTAGACAGTAATGCCGATGGCCCCGAGGAGGCAGAGATGCAAAAAATCTTTCAAAGGTATCTTTACATCTTCAAAAAAAAGGAGTAGAAAGAATAAAAATATGCTCCCCACAATAAATCTGAATAGTATAAGGTTAACAGGTGAAATCCCTGTGAGGAGAAATTTTACTGCGACAAAATTGATCCCCCATATAGCCGCGACGCAGAGAAGCAGGATATCGGACAGGCCTTCCTTTTCCACAAACATATTTTTAATGGATAGGGCATTAGATGTCAATTTTTTATTATAGACACACACGATAATTCGTTAAGATAAAAACAGGTAGCTGATAGCTGTTCGCTGACAGCCAGGTTTAAAATAAGGAGGATTGATGGAACCGAAGGAAAAATTGATCTTTGCCCTTGACGTGGAACATTTCCAGGAGGCTCAGGAACTTGTTATGGAGTTTAAAGACCATGTGGGGATGTTCAAGGTCGGAAAACAGCTTTTCACGCATTGCGGTCCCAAGATCGTCGACTTCATCAAATTGAAAAAATCGAAGGTGTTTTTAGACCTGAAATACCACGACATACCGAATACTGTTGCAAAAGCAGCCATAGAAGCCGCAAAACTCGGTGTTGATATGATGAATGTCCATACAGCCGGCGGCTTTACCATGATGAAGGAGGCGCAGACTGCCCTTCATGATACCGCAAAGGGCCTTCACGTGCGGAGGCCCAAGATCATTGGCGTCACTGTGCTCACGAGCATCGACGACCAGGAACTGAAACGGATGGGGATCGAGATGCCGGTCTATGAATTGACGAAAAGGCTCGCCCTCCTCGCAAAGGAGGCAGGCCTTGACGGTGTGGTCGCCGGCGGGAGCGAGATCGAGATGATACGGGAACTGTGCGGGAAAGACTTCATCATCGTTACGCCCGGCGTCAGGATTGAAGAAAAAAAGGATGACCAGAAGAGGACCATTACACCGGTAGACGCCGTCCGGAAAGGGGCTACGTACATTGTCCTCGGCAGGGCGGTAAGGGACAGTAAGAACCCCCGGCAACTGCTGGCAAAGATCAGCGAGGATATAAGGCGTGGCGTTCCTCACAAATAGGAACAGTATACTCGAAGCCCTCAGGGAACATCCGGAAAGGGTCAGGAAACTCTGGATAGAAGCAGGTCACGAGAGGATATCCGAAGAATATATCAGGGAAGCGAAACTGAAGGGCGTTCAATTCAGGATACTTCCGAAAGAGGCCTTTGCGAGGAGATTCAAAGAAGGAAAGTCCCATATATGCCTTGAGCGGGACGAGATCTCCTATATTGATCCTGATGAGCTTATCAGGGACATCGATACCAGGAGAGACCCCTTTTTCTGTGCCCTTGACGGGGTCTACGACCCGCAGAACCTGGGGAATATCGTCAGGAGCGCTGCGTGTCTCGGTGCCGAGGCCGTTATCCTTCCAAAGGACCGTTCCTGCGGGATAACCGAGACCGTTACGAATATCGCACGCGGCGCCGTGGAGCACGTGAAGATCGTCCGTGTCGTTAATCTCGCAAGGTTCATCGACGAGCTAAAGGCGAAAGGGGTCTTCTGCTATGCCCTTGACGAGAAAGGAACAATCCCTTTGTGGGAGATAGACCTGAAAGGACCTGTTTGTCTTGTCTTCGGGGGCGAAGACGGGTTACGGAGGCTTACGATAGAAAGGTGCGATGCCCTTATAAAGATCCCCACACCGGAAGGGTTTCCCTCCCTCAATGTGGCGATGAGCTTCGCCATATCGGCGTATGAGGTGCGAAGGCAGCGAAACCGACAGGGTAAAGACGTAAGGCGTGAGGCGTTAGGCGATTAAACCCCTTACGACTTACGATTCACGACTTACGGGTGTGTTGCTGTCAGCTTCTGTATGATGCGTTTATCTTAACGTAATCGTATGTAAGGTCTGTGGTGTATATGTCGAAGGACGCCTTGCCGTCGTTGAGGTTGACGATGACGCTGATATCCTTTTTGCTCATCATCTTTTTCATTGTCTCTTCGTCAAAGGGGACTTCCACGCCGTTCTTTGCTACCTGTTCCCCCTGGAGGATGATATCTATCTTTGACTGCTGAACGGACACGCCCGCATCGCCTGCCGCTGCGATGATCCTTCCCCAGTTCGGGTCGCAACCGAAGAACGCCGTCTTTGTCAGCGGCGATACGGCTATTCTCCGCGCTATCTTTTCGGCTATCTCTTTTTTCTTCGCGCCGTTAACGATTATGTGGGCTACCCGCGTTGCCCCTTCCCCGTCTTTCACGATCATCATTGCAAGATTCTGCATGACCGACAGCAGCGCCTCTTTGAACCCGGCAATTCCCTGCCGATCTTCAGGCCCTCTTCTTGTAAAGAGCATCACCGTATCGTTTGTACTGCATTCGCCGTCGACGGTTATCCGCTCGAAGCTCTCCTTCACCGAATGGACGAATTCCTTCTTCAGCGCGCCCTGCGGGACAGGATAATCGGTAAAGACAAAGGCGAGCATCGTCGCGAAAAGGGGGTTTATCATGCCTGAGCCCTTTGCTACGCCCATGACGCTGTATTCCTTTTTTCCCCTGAATGTTTCCTTGACGACCTTCGGATAGGTGTCGGTTGTCATGATGGCGCGTGAAAAGGCGTCGACGTGTGTGTCCTTCAGGTTTTTCACGAGTAACGGGAGTGAACGGATAATAGTATCGGCAGGGAGCCTTTTCCCTATGACGCCCGTTGATGCAAAGAGGAGTCCGGCGGGCCTGATCTTGAGTATGGGTGCAAGTTTTCCGGCAATGACGCCAAGGTCATTCACGCCTTCCTTCCCCGTACAGGCGTTTGCGCAACCACTGTTGACGAGAAGCGCCCGTACCGGTCCTGTCTCCACTGTTTTATCGTAAAGGATGTGGGCCGCCTTGACCTTGTTCCTCGTATAAAGCGTAAAGACGTTCATCCCTCCCCTGAAAAAGACAAGCCCCAGGTCAAGCCCGGACGGCTTGATGCCCGACGCTGTGCCTGCGAACTCAATCCCGCTGATCATATATCCCCTCTCTGTTTAATGGAACATCGATTATGCGATCTAAACGCCGAACTACGAACTCCGAATCCGCAGTCCAACGACAGTTGGGCTGCGTTATTTCCCGCAGCATTTCTTATACTTTTTTCCGCTGCCGCACGGGCAGGGGTCGTTTCTCCCGATCTTCCTGTCTTTTCTGTCCTTGCCTTCAAATGAGGGTGAAGCATTCTTGTTGAAAAACATTACGGGCTCTGTCTGGGTGGGGGCTTCTTTCGCGGGTTGTATGGCAAATACCTTCCGGACCGTATCGTATTTGACCCTTTCGAGCATATCGAGGAAGAGCTCGAAGCTTTCCCTCTGGTACTCCCTGAGAGGGTCTTTCTGGCCGTAGCCCCGAAGACCGATGCCTTCTTTCAGGTGGTCAAGGCCGAGGAGGTGCTCTTTCCAGTGCGTGTCGAGTGAGTTCAGTGTGATGAAATACTCTACTGCCCTGAGATCGTCTTCGCCGAATTCTTTTGTCTTGTCTTCATGGACCGCGAGGACCTTTTCGATCACCATATCAAGGAGACCTTCCCTTGTAGTGTCTTTCAGGTCTATAGAGTCAAAGTCTATATGGAAGAAGAAGGTCTCGAAGATCCTGTTCTTTAATGACACGAGGTCCCATTCTTCAGGATAGACCTTTTCAGGCGCATATTCATATACGAGGTCCTGGCATACCTCTTCGATCATATCAAGGATGCGGTCTTTCTGGTCGCTGCCTTTCATGATCTCCCGCCTCATGCCGTAAATAGTCTCCCTCTGTTTGTTCATCACGTTGTCGTATTCAAGGAGATACTTACGGATCTCGAAGTTGTGGCCTTCGACCCGTGTCTGGGCGTTCTCGATGGCCTTTGTAATAAACGGATGTTCTATAGGGACGTCCTCTGCCATCCCGAGTTTTGCAAGGATAGGCGATACCTTATCGGAGCCGAAAAGCCTCATGATCTCGTCTTCGAGTGATACATAGAACCTTGATGATCCCGGATCGCCCTGCCTGCCTGAGCGCCCGCGCAACTGGTTATCGATCCTCCGTGACTCGTGTCTTTCAGTGCCTACTATATGCAGTCCACCGAGGGCGATGACCTCCTGTTTGTCCTTCTCGCAGATCTTCCTTGCCTCCTCCAGCGCCCTGTCGTATTCTTCCGTTCCCTTCTGCCCCTTGCTCATGTTCAGGGCAAGGAATTCGGGGTTTCCGCCGAGGAGTATATCCGTTCCCCTTCCGGCCATATTGGTGGAAAGGGTCACGGCCTTCGACCTTCCCGCCTGGGCGACGATCTCTGCCTCACGTTCATGGTTCTTCGCGTTCAGTACGTGGTGCGGGATACCTTTCCTCTTCAGCATCTCCGACAGTCTCTCTGATTTTTCGATGGAGAGGGTGCCGACGAGCGTAGGCCTGCCTTTTTTGTAGAGTTCTTCGATCTCGCCCACGGCAGCCCTGAATTTTTCCTTCTCCGTCCTGTATATCACATCAGTGTAGTTTGTCCTGATGAGCGATTTATTGGTGGGGATCACGAGCACATCGAGGTTATAGATCTTTTTGAACTCCATGGCCTCCGTATCGGCAGTACCGGTCATACCGGCGAGCTTTTTATACATCCTGAAATAGTTCTGGAAGGTAACCGTTGCGAGCGTCTGGTTCTCCCGTTCGATCTTGACATTCTCTTTTGCCTCCAGTGCCTGGTGGAGCCCTTCGCTGAAACGTCTTCCGGGCATCAGCCTGCCGGTGAATTCATCGACAATGATGACCTGCCCATCCTTCACGATGTAGTCCACGTCGCGCTGGAAGAGTTGGTGGGCCTTGAGCGCCTGGTTTATATGGTGGAGGAAATCCACGTATTTCGGATCGTAGAGGTTGTCTACGTTGATGAGCCTTTCTATCTTCGCAACGCCGTCTTCAGTGAGATAGGCTGTCCTTGCCTTCTCGTCGACCATAAAATCTTTCTCTCTTTTAAGCTGGTAGATGAGCCTGTTTATCTTGTAATATTTATCAGTCGACTCCTCGGCGGGGCCGGATATAATGAGAGGCGTACGCGCCTCGTCAATAAGGATACTGTCGACCTCATCGACGATGGCGTAGTTGAATTCGCGCTGAACACATTCCTCAAAGGAATAGTGCATGTTGTCTCTCAGGTAATCAAACCCAAACTCATTGTTTGTGCCGTACGTGACGTCGCTTCCGTAAGCCCTCTTCCTCGTGTTATCGTCCAGATCGTGGACTATGACGCCAAAGGAGAGACCGAGGAATGTGTAAATGGGACCCATCCATTCGGCATCTCTCTTCGCGAGGTAGTCGTTGACGGTAACGACGTGGACGCCGAGTCCTGTCAGCGCATTGAGATACACGGGAAGGGTTGCCACGAGCGTCTTGCCTTCACCTGTGGCCATCTCGGCGATCTTCCCTTCGTGGAGGACGATGCCCCCGATAAGCTGGACATCGAAATGGCGCATATTGATCGTGCGCCTCGCTGTTTCGCGGACAACGGCAAATGCCTCGGGCAGAATGGAATCGAGGTCTTCTCCCTGCGCGAGCCTTTCCTTGAAGTAAGGGGTCTTTGCCTTCAGCTCGTCGTCGGTACAGTGTTTTATCCCTTCTTCGAGGCTGTTCACCGCTTCGATGACAGGCTGAATCCTCTTCAGCTCCCTCTCGTTTTTTGTACCGACTATCTTTTTAAGGAGATTACCGATCATGATTAACTTCAGTCGTCGGTCTTCAGTTTTTTTTCAAGACTTTTTCTGATAACTATCTGCTGGCGACTATCGACTGACGACTGCCTTATCATTCCCTTAACGTTGCAACTATTCTCTCCGGATGGAGGACGATGCTCAGTGCGTCAATAATATCCGTGACAACGAAATCAGCTTCTTTGATAAGCGAGGTTGCGCACCCTTCTTCGCCGATCACCCCGATTCCGAGAGACGCCTCTCTGAGCATCATGGCATCGTTTGCGCCGTTCCCGATTGCTACGACCTTTTCAGGGCCGAGCTCTTTCACTATCTTTGCCTTTTCAGTGCCGCTCTCTTCCTTTTTTACTTTTAATACGTTAAAACCCATAACATTTACTTCGTGGTCAACGTTGTCGTATGTATCTGAAGTGATGATGAAGACCTTTATGTACCTGGATATCTTCTCCAGCATCTCTTTCACGCCTTCTTTAAGTTTCCCGTTAAACGCGCATGTTCCATTATAATCAAGCACAATATATTCGATCTCAAGCTCGCCCCATCCGGGAATGGAAACACTTATCATGGACACCTCCTCTATTTAGTCATACCATTGTAACATATCTTGGGCGATTTAAAACTATAAATTTTAAATAACCAAACAGATACTTCTTTGTGTTTTTCCTGATCGCTGATAGCTGACGGCTGAATGCTGAAAAAAGGGGATTTATCCTTTTAGCTTATTTTATGTTTATGGAAATGTGTGGTAAAATAGACAAAAATATTTTTAACGATACAGTAAAAGGCAGGCTGACGGGATATGAAAAAAAATATACGGAAACGGCGGATCGATTGCGTTATCTATGATTGCGACGGCGTCCTCTTTGATTCTCTCGATGCAAATGCAAAACTATACGGCCGCATAGCCCTGGCGATAGGGCGGGAACCGCTGACGGAAAGCGAATTGCAGTACTGTCACACCCATACGGTCCATGAATCGCTCCACCATATGTTCCGGGAGGACGAAGCGCTTGAGAAGAGGGCAGTTGAATTTTTAAAAAGAGAGATAGATTTCAAGGATTTTATTGTCTACCTGAAGATGGAGCCGAACCTCCTCGAGACCCTCACGACATTGAAACAGAAAGGGATAAAACGTGCGATCAGTACGAACAGAACGACCTCAATGCCCCACATCATGGAACGATACGGACTGTCACCGTACTTCGATATGGTTGTGACCGCCCTTGATGTGGCAAACCCTAAACCGCATCCGGAAAGCGTGGAAAAGATCCTGGAGGCATTCAAACTGGACAGAGCCCATGTCCTTTTTGTAGGAGACTCTGAAGTTGACAGGGACACTGCCCTTGCGGCAGGGGTAGATTTTGTTGCCTATAAAAGCGACGGCTTAGGGGCAGATGCCGTTATCGATGACCACCTTGCTCTGCTTGATTTTCTTTCGAACGGGCAACAGCGTCCTCGAGAATAATCTTTTTTCTCCTCGCAAGCGTATATACGGGTCCCGAGAGGACATAGGCAAAGGTTCCCGCGAAGAGGGTCAACTGCGGCTCAATAAAGACAATGACAAGGATCATGATGGCCGTTACCGTTGAACGGAAGGGCTTGCCCTTGAAGAAGCCCATTTCCTTGAAGCTGTAATAGCGAACCTCGCTGACCATCAGAAAGGCGAGGATATATATAAGGATAGGCATAAGGACCGTCTTGAACCCGCTCAGGAATCCAAGCCAGGAGTAAAAAAGCACGCTGCCTGCTATGGTTGCCGCTGCTGCGGGTATGGGCAGACCGAGAAAATGTTTTTTCTGGACGGTGTCAACCTGTACGTTGAACCGCGCAAGCCTCAGGGCGCCGCAGGCAACAAAGAGGAACGCCGCGAGCCATCCGAACCTTCCGAAGCTTTTCAATGCCCATATATACACAAGAAGCCCGGGGGCTACCCCGAATGCAACAAGGTCGGAGAGCGAATCATACTCAACGCCAAACCTGCTGCTTGATTTCGTCATACGCGCAACCCTGCCGTCGAGCATATCGAAGACGCAGGAGATGAAGATCGCCACAGCGGCATAGATAAATTTCCTGTCAATTGTCGCAACGATCGAATAGAAACCTGCAAAGAGGCTTATCGAGGTGAGAAGATTCGGCAGGATATAGATGCCCTTACCTTTTCTCCGTTTCATATTACCCCCTTTTCTGCGCCAAAGGTGTTATTCCGGCCTTTACCTTCTGGTGTAAGTCTACCACAATTTCATAGTTATTTGGAAAATAAATGTCAACCCGCGAGCCGAAGGCTATCATCCCCACCGTATCGCCCCTGTCGACATGGTCGCCTTCTTTAACGTATGCGATGATCCTCCGCGCAAGGAAGCCGGCGATCTGTACAACGAGAAACCTTTCATTGTGATGTTCTATGAGGATATAATTCCGTTCGTTGTCTTTATCGATGTCCTTTTTGAACGCCAGTGCGAATTCACCGGGCCTGTGGAGCATTTTCACGATCCGGCCTTCGCAGGGGGCCCTGTTTACGTGTACATCGGCAGGAGACATGAAGATGCTTATCCTCTGCATTGTATCGTTGATGAATTCCCTTTCCATTATCTCTTCAACGCCCATTACCTTGCCGTCTGCCGGCGAGAGAAGTACATTGTCCGGTTCGGCGGAGAAACGCCTTGGGTTCCGGAAAAAGAAGAGGCAGAAGATGAAAAAAAGGAAGACTACCGAAGATATTATGTATGCATGGGCAATAAGAAGAAGGATAGAAAGGACAAGGGAGGGGAGAATAAGCTTTATCCCCTCCCTTGCAACCGGACTTTCTCTCAATCTTTTCTCCCGATCCACCCCATCATCGAGCGGAGTTCCTTCCCGACCTTCTCAACAAGGTGTTCGCTCTCTATCTTCTTTAAGGCATTGTAAACAGGTCTGCCCGCCATATTCTCGAGAATCCATTCCCTCGCAAACTCGCCGCTTACGATCTCATCGAGTATGGCCCTCATTTCTTCCCTGGTCTCCTCGGAGACGACCCTGCGTCCCCGCGTCATATCGCCGTACTCTGCTGTGTCGCTTATGGAATACCGCATGTATGACATGCCGCCCTCGTACATGAGGTCCACGATCAGCTTCAACTCATGGAGACATTCGAAGTATGCGATCTCGGGCTGGTAGCCGGCCTCAACGAGGGTGTCGAATCCTGCCTTGACGAGCTCTGTGGCGCCGCCGCACAGTACCGCCTGCTCCCCGAAGAGGTCCGTCTCCGTCTCTTCCTTGAAGCTCGTTTCAATAACACCGGCCCTGGTGGCGCCGATCCCTTTTGCATAGGCGAGGGCTGTCTTCTTTGCCTTTTTTGTATAGTCCTGGTAGACGGCGATCAGCGAGGGCACGCCGGCGCCCCGTTCATATTCCCTCCGGACGAGGTGGCCCGGACCCTTGGGGGCTATCATGATGACGTCGATATCCGACGGAGGGATTATCTGGTTGTAGTGGATATTGAAGCCATGGGAAAAGACGAGCGTGTCGCCCTTTTTCAGGTTATCCTTGATATCCGTTTTATAGAGTTGTGCCTGAACGTTGTCCTGGGCAAGGATCTGGATGATGTCCGCTTCCTTTGCCGCCTTCGCTGCGCTTACGGGTTTGAATTTATGGCTCAGCGCGAGCTTGTAGTTTTCTGTCCCTTCCAGTTCGGCAACGATGACATTAACACCGCTGTCGCGCAGGTTCTGTGCCTGTGCGTGCCCCTGGCTCCCATATCCGATGATAGCGACCTTTTTCCCTTTCAGTATACCAAGGTCTGCGTCACGTTCATAATACATCTTAGCCATCTCCGTTTCCTCCTTTTGGTTGTTTATCCTTCATCTTTATAGTCTTGTCGCCCCGCGCCATGGCTACGGGTCCGGTCCTGACAAGGTCTTTTATTCCCAGCGGCCTGATGAGTGCCAGGAAGGCCCTCAGCTTTTCTTCGTCACCGGTGATCATGATCGTATATGTCTTCTGGGAGACGTCGATGATCTTGCCCCGGAAGATCTCCACCATCCGCAGGATCTCCTCCCGTGTCTTTTCATCGGCATTGACCTTTACAAGCACCATCTCCCTGGAGACGTAGTCCGTATCCCTGAAGTCGATGACCTTTATGACGTTGATCAGCTTATTGAGCTGCTTCAATATCTGTTCTATGATCGCATCGTCTCCTGTTGTCACGATGGTCATGGTTGAGACCGTAGGATCTAAGGTCTCGGCCACGCAAAGGCTCTCGATGTTGAACCCCCTTCCGCTGAACAGGCCGGAGATCCTCGAAAGCACCCCGAATTCATTCTCCACAAGAACCGATATGATATGTCTCAAGGTTTCCTCCTAAACGAGAAGCATCTCTTTGAGCGAGGCCCCGGCAGGGACCATCGGGTAGACGCACTCAAGGGGATCAACGTGGACGTCGATGAAGGCCGGCTGGTTGTTCCGGAATGCCTCTTTAAGCACCTTGTCAACCTCCTCCTCTTTATCTATCCTGTAACCGGCAGCGCCATATGCCTCTGCGACCTTTACAAAATCGGGGCTGGGGAGGCATGTCCACGTGTAGCGTTTTTTGTAGAACAACTCCTGCCACTGCCTTACCATCCCGAGGTATCCGTTATTCAGTATAACAACCTTCACGGGGAGGTTGTGCTGGACTGCCGTTGCAAGCTCCTGGATATTCATCTGTATGCTGCCATCGCCGGCGATATCGATAACGAGCGATTTCGGGAATGCCACCTGGGCGCCGATTGCAGCAGGGAATCCGTATCCCATCGTGCCGAGACCGCCGGAGGTAAGCATCGTCCTCGGCCTGAGGAATTTGTAAAACTGGGCAGTCCACATCTGGTTCTGCCCGACCTCTGTTGCAATGATCGCCTTTCCCTTTGTGAGCTCGTATATCTTTTCGATAACATACTGCGGTTTGAGTCCGCCGTTTCTCTGGTATGTAAGGGGAAAATCCTTTTTCCATTTTGCGATCTTCTTCAGCCACTCATCGATCGATGCCTGAAAGTCTTTAAAGGACTCCTTGTCCTCGGCTGAGATCTCGAGCATCTTATGAAGGACGTTCTTTGTGTCGCCGACGATCGGTATGTCTACTTTTATGTTCTTGCTGATCGAAGTGGGGTCGATGTCAATGTGTATGACCTTTGCGTGGGGTGCAAATTCGTCGGTCTTGCCCGTTGCCCTGTCGTCAAATCTGGCGCCCATGGCAATGATCAGGTCTGATTCGGTGATCGCCATATTCGCCGCATATGTCCCGTGCATCCCGAGCATTCCAAGAAAGAGGTGGTGGTTGCCGGGAAATCCTCCGAGCCCCATGAGGGTATTGGTAACAGGGATGGAGAGCGCCTCGGCAAATTTCGTAAGCTCATGCGATGCGTCGGAGAGGATGATGCCGCCGCCTGTATAGAGCACCGGTCTTTTTGCGGAAGCGATCGCTTTCATTGCCTTCTGTACCTGCCCTGTATGCCCGATATACGTCGGCTGATAGCTCCTGATATGTACCCTGTCGGGATATTTAAATTCCCCCAGGCTTGCAGACACGTCTTTCGGTATATCGACGAGGACGGGCCCCGGTCTCCCCGATCGTGCTATGTGAAAGGCCTCCTTGATGATCCTCGTGATGTCTTTTACGTCTTTCACGAGGTAGTTATGTTTCGTACAGGGCCTTGTAATTCCGACGATATCCGCCTCCTGGAACGCGTCGTTCCCGATGAGCGCCGTATTGACCTGACAGGAGAATATGACAAGAGGGATGGAGTCCATATATGCGGTCGCGATCCCGGTAACGGTATTCGTCGCGCCCGGTCCCGATGTAACGAGCGAGACACCCACCTTGCCCGATGCCCTTGCATATCCGTCTGATGCATGCACGGCACCCTGCTCATGGCGTACAACGATCTGCCGGATGTCGCACTCGCCGAGGGCGTCGGTTATGTTAAGGGTGGCGCCTCCGGGATAGCAGAAGATCGTGTCAATCCCTTCCGCTACCAGAGATTCAACGAATATCTGTGCCCCTGTCTTTTTCAACCTCTCTCCTTATATCCCCGGTGCTTACCGGTTTTTTTCCATAATGTCTTTGTAATAAAGTTTTTTCTTTTTTAATTCCCTGACCTCGAGTTCTTCTTCTGCCGTAAGAAAGGGTTTTTTGAGGAGCATCTGCAGCCTCAGGTCGAGCGTTGTGTGTTGCCCCTTTGCCCTGTTAAAGATTTCTTCTTTACTTTCGGCAGTATCCATTTGACAATTGAAGGATATGGTATAAAAAATATTGCAAAATGTCAAATATTAGCATATAAATTCAAACTATTAAGCAATCAACCGTCAGCTGTCGGCAGTCAGCAGGTTGTTGTCAGCTTTTTGTAATTATTATATTCATTAAGATGATTTTTTATGTTTAAAAAGCTGACAGCTCAGCGCTGATAGCTGTAAGCCGGTCATAAGATATATGCTCAAAAAGATATTTGCCATCCTTGCGTTGTGTTATATCCTGTTTTTCCTGAATCTCGGCGCAACGTCGCTGTGGGATCCCGATGAACCGCGACAGGCCATCATGGCGCGGGAGATGATGGAGAGGAATGACTTCGTACACCCTTACTTAAACGGCAGGGAGTACCTCGAGAAGCCTCCCCTCTATCCCTGGATGATCATCGCGGCATCAAAGATCACCGGTAAGCTTGACGAGTTCACATCAAGGGTGCCGGCAGCGATATCGGCGACGCTCCTGCTGGTCATTACGTTCCTTCTCGGAAGAAGGTTCGGCGACGAAGGGAGCGGACTTCTGTCCGCCATTGTCCTTGCCGCCAACTACCAGTTCCTCTCCAATGCACGGGAATCGGTCATGGATATGACCTTTGCATTCTTTATCGGGCTCACGATCTTTCTCAACTACCTTTCACTGATAAAGGGAAGGAAATGGCTTTTCGCGCTGTCATTTCTCCCGGCTGCGCTCGCCATCCTTACGAAGGGCCCTGCCGGTCTGGTCATCCCTGCCGGTACCATGTTCATATATCTTATAATCCGGAAGGAGATGAAAGGGTTTATCCTCCCCTTGATCCTCGGGTGTCTTCTATCCCTCGGCCTTGCCTCGATCTGGTTTTTTGCGGCCGGTGAAGCGTATATCAGAGAATTTATCCTGAGACAGAACATCACGAGGTACACAAACGCCTTTGATCACATGGAATCGCTCTTCTATTACCTGCATAAGTTATTCTTTAATTTCCTTCCCTGGAGCATAGCGCTTCCGTTCGCCCTGTACCACGCGTACAGGAAAAAACTCTGGCTGCCCCTGGTCTGGTTTATCTTTACCTTCCTGTTCTTTGAGTTTTCCACAAGTAAGAGGGCCATATACCTCCTTTCCTGTTATCCTGCCTGCGCCCTGCTGTGCGGCGTGTACATACGAGACAAATGGCCGGTGCTGGTAGAGCGGGCGGGAACGAATATCCTGCTCAAGGTATTTGCGATCGCCCTTATACTGGTGCCAGTTGCTGCCGTTGCGGCGTTTTACATTGCGCCCTATAATGATGTGCAGGCATTCAGGGAAGGGCCGTCGTCCCTGTACGTCTATATGGCCATACTGTTCCTCGTGGGTGTTGCTTTGCTGATAAACCTTTTCAGGAAAAGGGCGAAACAGGCCCTGGTCTTTTTGCTGGCATACCTCACCTTTATCGGGGTGTTTTATAATATGTATTATATGCCCGTGGCAGACAGGACATCAAAATCATTGCGCCTGCTGACCGATCCGATCGGGGACCATAAACAGTACAGGGAGATCTACACATACGGTTTCAATTCTGCCGGCCTCATATACTATCTTGGCAGACCCGTTCAGTCCTTTGCGGATATTAAGGAGATAAAAGATATCAAACATGATATACTCCTTATCGTTGAAGAAAGGCTGGGGGTCAACATCAAAAAGGAACTGGAAAAGTTGTTCTTGCCCGTGAAACGGATAAAATATGAGAAGGATTACTACACGATATATGTGAGGAGAAATGGCTGAAAAACCCTACATATCGGTATTGGTGCCGGTCCTGAACGAAGAAGAATCGCTGCCCGAGCTCCAGAAGAGGCTTCAGGATACCCTCGGGACAATAGAAAGACCCTATGAGATCATCTATATCAACGATGGAAGCACGGACAGGACCCAGCAAATACTCGAGGGTTTCCATGACCGCGACGGTTCGGTGAGGGTTATCGAGTTTAACAGGAACTACGGGCAGCACATGGCGCTTTTTGCAGGGTTCGAATACGCGAAAGGTGACATGGTGGTCACGATAGACGCGGACCTTCAGAACCCGCCGGAAGAGATACCGAAGCTCGTTCAGAAGATTGCGGAAGGATATGAGGTGGTAGGGACATACCGGAAACAGCGGAAAGACTCGATATTCAGGAGGCTCCCTTCCTTTATCGTAAACAAGATCACCTCGAAGCTTGTGGGCGTGAAACTGAGGGACTACGGGTGCATGCTGAGGGCATATAGCAGGAGCATCGTGGATTACATGAACATGTGCCCCGAGTCTTCGAGCTTTATCCCTGCGCTTGCGAATACCTTCGCCAAGAGGATCGTGGAGATCGAGGTCGCACACGACGAGAGAAGGAAGGGGATATCGAAATACAGTCCTTTCAGGCTCCTCCGGCTGAACTTTGACCTTATGACAAACTTTTCGCTGCTCCCGATACAGTTCATCGGCGTCCTCGGGGTAGTCATAGCGATACTGGGTCTTCTCTTCGCCCTCTTCCTTTTTGTGAGAAGGATTATTGTCGGCCCTGAGGTAGAGGGTACGTTTACACTCTTTGCGATACTCTTCTTTTTCATCGGTATACAGATATTCGCCCTCGGTATCATCGGCGAGTACATAGGGAGGATATACCAGGAGGTGCGGAGAAGGCCGAGGTTTATTGTCAAAAAGGAACTCATGTGAGGGCAGTAGTATTTGCTTACCAGGAGATAGGGTACGTTTGCCTCGAAGAGCTCATCGATTTCGGCGCTGACGTTATCTGTCTTTTTACCCACAGCGATGATCCCGGTGAAGAGATATGGTACAGACGACCGGTCACCGTGGCCGAAAAACATAATATACCCGTCCACACGCCTGAAAGCCTGAAGGACCCGCGATGGGCCGCATTGATCGCTGATGCACGGCCCGATATCATCTTTTCATTCTACTACAGAAAGATGATCCCCAAAGAGATCCTCGATATCCCGAAGATCGGCGCCTTCAACCTCCACGGTTCGCTTCTCCCCAGGTTCAGAGGGAGATCCCCTGTGAACTGGGTACTTATAGCCGGAGAAAAGGAGACGGGGCTTACCCTTCACTATATGCTTGAGAAGCCGGACGCAGGGGACATGGTAGCCCAGAAAAAGATTGACATCGATTTTGAGGATAATGTATACACGGTTTACATGAAGATGGCTGAAGCGGCGCGGGGGCTGATGAAAGAGGTGCTCCCGCAACTGAGCGAAGGGACCTTTACGAGAAGGCCCCAGACGGGAGTCTCATCGTATTTCGGCGGAAGAAGGCCGGAAGACGGTATAGTGATGTGGGAAAAGGACGCGGTGTCGATATACAACCTCACAAGGGCGGTCACACACCCTTATCCCGGTGCCTTCACATACCTTGATGGAAAGAAGCTCTATATCTGGAAGGCATTTCCGGAGGACCTACCCCGCAATGCGCTGCCGGGAAAGGTGATCTCCCTCGTACCCTTCACGGTTAGCACCGGCAAAGGCGGATTGCGGTTGCTTTCGGTACAACTGGAGGGTGAGGAAGAGATGGACGGAGAGACCTTTGCCCGTCTTCATGACATGGAGGGAAAAATATTCGGAGGTACTGCGTGAAGATATTAATACTCGGAGTAAACGGATTTATCGGGAACAGTTTTGCCGCAAGGGCGCTCAGTGAAACAGACTGGGAGATCTACGGTATGGACATCAGGGACGACAAGCTGGACGCCTGCCATGGACACGACCGCTTCCATTTTGTGGAGGGCGACATAGCGGTTAATAAGGAATGGATAGAATATCACGTGAAAAAATGCGACGTCGTCATGCCCCTCGTTGCCATAGCTACGCCTGCGACATACGTGCGGGAGCCGCTCAGGGTTTTCGAGCTTGATTTCGAGGAGAACCTGCGTATTGCCCGCCTCTGCGTGAAGTACAAAAAGCGCCTTGTCTTTCCCTCGACATCGGAGGTATACGGGATGTGTCCGGACAAGGCATTCAATGAGGACGAGAGCCCGCTGGTGCTCGGGCCCATCTGTAAACAGAGATGGATATACAGCGCATCCAAACAACTCCTCGACAGGGTGATCTGGGGATACGGTTTTCAGCAGGGCCTGAAATTTACCCTCTTCCGCCCCTTTAACTGGATAGGGCCAAAGCTGGACGAATTGACCGCGGACCCTGAGAAGGAAGGCAGCTCAAGGGTGGTGACACAGTTTATCAGCAGTCTCCTCCTTGCCGAGCCTATACGCCTTGTCGACGGCGGCATGCAGAGGCGCTGCTTCACCTATATTGATGATGGGATATCGTGCCTTATGAAGATCATTGAGAACAAGGAAGGTGCCCTGAACGGCGAGATCTTCAATATAGGTAATCCGGATAATGAGGCAACGATAAAGGACCTTGCCGTTAAGCTGAAGGAGATGTTCATGGCCCATCCGGCAACGAAAGGGTTTGCAAAACACTCGGAGATCATCGAGGTGTATTCAAAGGACTTCTATGGCGAGGGGTATCAGGACATCGACAGGAGGGTACCCTCCATCGAGAAGGCGAAGAGGCTTATCGGCTGGCAGCCCGTAGTTGACCTTGACACTGCCCTGCGGAGGACGCTGGAGTATTATCTCCAGTCAAACCTGAAGGCATAAAAATACCGTATATCGTAGTGCGTATATCGTATATCGAAAAATCCGTAAGGCGTGAATCGTAAGTCGTAAGGGGACAAAATCTGTTCAATGTTCTATGTTCAACGTTCAAGGTTGAGACAAACAAGACGAAACAAACTAAAATAGACCAGGTAGACCATATTTATTGCTGACGGCTATTTTTTGCAGGTCCCGATGGAGCCTTCCTTGCAGATTGTGCCGTCGGTCCAGACCGCAAGAGAAAGGTTCGCATCGAAAAGGTTTGCCCCGGACATGTTCGCGCCTGTCAGGTTCGCGTTCCTCAGGTCTGTGTTGACAAGGCTTGCGCCTGAAAGGGTTGCGTTCATACAATTCGCCCCTGCCATGTTCGCCCCTGCCATGTTCGCCCCGGATAGATTTGCAGTGAAAAGATTTGCACGTTCAAGGTTTGCCTTGGTCAGGTTTGTATTGGCGAGAGGCGCATTCGACAGGTCGCAGGCTGAACACTGTTTTGTTCTTTTCAGTTGATCGAGGTCCTGCTGGTTATATCCATAGGCAACCGGCACAGCCCGGAACAGCACAATGAACGATAGCAGGACAAGCGCGACAACCGGTATTCTGTTCATAAACACCTCCTGAGAATGATTATACTGTCTGACACAATATTTCTCAAGGGAAAGGCAGCAGAAGAGCAGAAGAACAGGAATCTATCGTTGTCATCGCGAGGAGAAGAACCGGAAGTTACGATATACGATATACTATATACGAAATACGAACTACGATATACTATTTGCAGCGTGTTGTCTGAAATGGTATTATCGTACAATTAGAAAAGGCAAAAACCATGGAAAAAACGATCGGTCTGAAGGTTGATGTAGA
>MVRS01000236.1 GCA_002067975.1 Syntrophorhabdus sp. PtaU1.Bin058 | reverse complement strand
GATCAGGGCCAGGAGGACAGGGACCCTGAAAGGACTTCGCCATATCCTGCTCCGGGATGTCACATGGGACGAACCTTACCTGATAGAGTTCGTGCAGCCCGTATCCCCGCCCCCGTGGAGAGCATAACAACCCCGTATATAGTATATCGTATATAGTATATAGTGAACTGCAAAAAAATCATTACGATCTAAGATATGTTACCAACAAAGGTTTCTCACGATATACGATATACGATATACGAAATACGGCTTCAGAAAGGTTTCTTACGATATGCGATATACGAAATACGATATACGGCTTCAGTTACGTCTTCTTATTCAGCGTAGCGCGGACCTTTCTCCCCAGTACCTCAACGGAAAAAGGCTTCTGGACCGCGTCGAGGCCTTGTTCGACAATAAAATCCGTGTGGGCCTTGTCTATCTGATATCCTGTAACAAAGAGTGCCTTGATAGAAGGCTTCAGGCCTTTTATCAGCGTATACGTCTCTTTACCGCCCAGTCGCGGCATAACGAGGTCTATAATGACGAGGTCTATTACGTCCATCTTTTCCCGGAAGATGCGGAGCGCCTCTTCACCGTCTGATGCGAGGATCACCCTGTAACCCAGTACTTTGAGCATCTCCGACGAGATCTCGCGCAGCGTTGCATCATCCTCTACGATCAGTATCTGCTCGGTCCCGCCCAGAACCGGCTCTGCAAAGGACATCTCATCCTGTTCTTTGTCTTCCACCGAAGCGAAATATATCCTGAACGTCGTACCTTCACCAAGCTTGCTCTCAACGGTGATAAATCCTCCGTGTTGTTTCACGATCCCGTATACCACGGAAAGACCGAGCCCTGTCCCTCCCCCGGATCTCTTTGTTGTAAAAAAGGGCTCGTAGATCTTCTTCGCGGTCTCCGGATCGATACCTTCACCGGTGTCTGAAACGCTAAGCACCGCATAGCTGCCGGGCTTTGCGTCAACGTGAGAAAGGCAGAACTCTTCGTCTACAATTTCTGAGGACGTCGATATTGTGAGCGTTCCGCCTTCTGCCATGGAGTCACGGGCGTTGACGACAAGGTTGAGCAATATCTGGTGTACCTGTGCAATATCGACGTTTGTCTTTGTCGTGTTCGCAGCGGGCATTATCTTCATCTCTATGTTTTCACCGATTACCCTGTTGACCATCTTTGTAAAATCAGCAACGATGTCATTCAAAGAAACGACTTCAAAATTTAAGGTCTGGCGTCTGCTGAAGGCAAGGAGCTGCTTCACAAAATCCGATGCGCGGAACACCGCTTTCTCTATCGAGGAAAGGTACCCGTTGATCTTTTCGTCGAATGTTGCCTTCATTTTGATAAGCTGGGTGCCGCCGAGTATGATATTGAGGATATTATTAAAATCGTGGGCGATACCCCCTGCAAGTCTTCCCAGCGTCTCCATCTTCTGCGACTCCAGCAGCTGTTGCTCAAGGAGCTTTACATTCGTTATGTCCCGCATCGTACCGCGATGGGCTATGACCTTTCCCTTCTCGTCAAATACCACGGTTGCATTCATGGAGACGGTGACCTTCCTCCCGTCTTTTTTCTTCAGCGTAAGCTCAAAGCCGTTTACACAGCCTTCCTTCTCAATTGTCTCCCGGTAAAAATGCAGATCCGCCTTGCTCAGGTAAAGATCGCTGCCTACGTCAACCTTACGGAGTTCTTCTTTGGAGTCATAACCGAAAAGTTTTACTCCGGCGGGATTGATATCGATCAGGTTTCCTTCCGGTGTTGCGATAAAGATAACATCCAGCGATTCTTCAAAAAGTGTCCGGTATTTTTCTGCTGATTGCTTGATCGCTTCTTCGCCCAGTCTCGTCTCCGTTATATCGCGGATCGTTTCAATGGCACCGACAATATTGCCGGCCGTATCGTACAAAGGCTTTGCCTTCGCCCATATATATGCCCCCCTCTGTCCGAATGTAGGCACGAAGAGTTCCGTAAGAAACGTGTCCTCTTCGCGCGTCACGGAAGGATACTCTCCCTCAATGGCCTTGTCTCCGGGGTTCAGTGCCAGATCGACTAAGATAGGCCTTCTTTTTCCATAGAAGGGGACCGCATACTCATAATCACCGGCCCCGATGATATCCTCCGCGCACATCCCTGTGAATTTCTCCATAGACTTGTTCCAGGCAATGACCTTCCCGTCACGATCGATAACCATGGTGGCGTCCGGCAGATAATTCACAATATCGGCTAATCGTCGCTGGGAATCCTCAAGCGCCCGCTGTGCAGTGGCATATCTGGTAATATCCTCGCATGCCATCGCAAACTCCCCTGTCTCAAGCTGTACGGAAACGAAGTTGATGATCTTTTCGGACCGGTCCTTGCACCGCACGGTGAATATCCACGGTTTTTTCTCTCCGGGCTTAAAATCCTCAAAATCGGCCTTCCACTGTGCAATAATCCTTTTTCTGTATTCAGGGTCAGGGTATGCCGCTTTAAGCCACGTTTTCCCGTTCGGTATATCCGTAAGATCGTAACCGAACATCTCTCTGAATTTTTTATTCACATATCTGAAGTTGTTGTCCCTGTCAATCAACGCCAGGCCGAAGGGTGCCTGCTCTGCGAGTATCTCAAAGTTGTGTCTCTGGTCATATAAAGGTTCCTGTGGCTCCGTGCCGGTAATGTCCCTTGCATACCCGACGATACCTACTATCTCATTTTCAGCGCTGAAAACCGGTGCCTTATAAACCTCTAAGTGCATGAAGCTGTCCTTGAAATATCCATACTGGTTAAACTTCCGGGGTGTCTTTGTCTCGTATACGATCATGTCGCTTTCAGTGCATTTCATATCAAAATCATGCTGGCATCCGGCATTCCGAACCGGCAGCGCTATCTCGGCATCCGTTTTACCGATAACATCCCCGATATCCTTTTCGCGGAATATCCGGTCATTCATTGCCCGGTTTACCAGAACGAATCTCCCTTCCGTATCTTTTACCCAAATGAAACCAGGGATAGAGTCTGCCAATACTTTAAAAGAATCAAATTCAAAGTTTATCAGTCCCCACTTCATCCCTCCCCCCTCCTCCGAGTAACGATACCTCATATCATCTCCTCGCGATTTATTGTTGTCCCCCACCTCGTGTCATGCCGGCCCGATCTTCTACTAAGTCGTTCCGGACAAAAGGTGGGAATCTCAATATATGGGATTTCCGCCCCTTTTATACCCGCAACGACCATACAAGCAAGTTTCAGAGGCGTGACATAATTATCTTTTACATTGTTTATTTAAAAAAAGACAAGCCTTTTTTGTGTAATAGGCACATATTTTTATCGTTAAGATTATGGATCAGATATAATAAATTAATATTACGGGTCTTTAGTATTTACTACATATTTTGCAATCAGGGTTCCTCTCAATCCTGATCTCCCGGAAGCTCATATCAGCACCTGAAAAATAAAGAAGTCTGCCCGTAAGGAGCCCCTTCATCCCAAGGATTATCTTTAACGCTTCCATTGCCTGGAGCGCAGCTACAACGCACGGTGCAGGGCCTATCACGCCGATGGTCTCTCCCTTTTTTGCTTCATAAGGGAAGATACAGTGAAAGCATGGCGTCTCTCCCGGGATAAAGGTCGTTACCATACCGCTGAAACTATTAACCCCTCCGTAAATAAAGGGTATCTTCATCTTCACGGAGGCAACATTAAGGGCATTCCTGGTCTCCATGTTATCAGTGGCATCAACGATGACCGAACAATCACCCACAATATCGATGATGTTTTCTTCACGGATCTCCTGCTGTATCGCCTCAATGTGAACGTGCGGATTAAGAGACCGGAGTTTCATCTCTGCTGAAGATGCTTTTGGAGAACCTATATCCTGCGTCCAGTGAATGACCTGGCGGTTAAGGTTGGTTACGTCTACGTTATCCCTGTCCGCGATCTTCAGGCTGCCGATCCCGGCAGCAGCAAGATAATAGGAAGATATGGAGCCAAGTCCGCCGAGACCGGCTATGAACACCTTTGCCCGTTTGATCTTCCCCTGTCCTTCTTCCCCGACAGCGGGTATGATAATCTGCCGCGCATAACGGAGCAGTTCATTGTCTGATAATCCGTCCATGGACAGTGCCTCCCTTTTCCCGTAGGTTCTTACTGCGTGGTATTATAATACATTCCTTTGGCGGGAATAACAAGAGAACCGGTCGAGTGATAAACCGGTCGATAGTGATAAACCGGTCGATAGTGATAAACCGGTCGATAGTGATAAACCGGTCGATAGTCGATAGTGAATAGTAGATAGCAGGCAAAAAAAGCAGACCTAAGGAGTTGTCTCTTTAGCTTCTCACTATCGACTATCTACTATTCACTATCGACTGCCTTTTATTGCCTTTCACTTTTCTACTTCAGCCTGATAGAGTATTTTTCAACAAAATGGTGCGGGTAGTAGGAGAGCTTTGCCTTGCGGAGACCCGGTATCCCAAGGTCCTGTTCCCTGTTTATATAGGTAACACCCGGCCATGCCTTTTCGCAGAACTGCTGGTTAATGACCGGATAAAGGCCGGGGATATCAGGGTCAGCCTTTTCTATATGCACCACGGCAGTCTCCGGGTTCAGGAGTTCGCCTATGGTAAATGCCCCTACCCTGCCCCCTGTTGTAATGACTCCGCCATGCACCTTTAACTCGTGGAAATGTACGAGTATCTCCCTTACCGCTTCCCATTCACTGAGGAGATTCATGTCCTCTTCACAACGCTTTTCCATACACCATTTATCCTGAAGCTCAAGACATGGTGCAATGTGCTCGTCCTTTAAATCGTCATAGGACAAACCGTAGGAACGAAGCACCTGGCTGATATGGTTCCGCTTGGAGTGGTATCTGCTGCCGGTGAGCTGCACCAGTTCCTCCTTCAGGTACACGTAGTCGAAATGATCACGCACCGGCTTGCACACAACGCTCCAGACGCCTTCCAACTCCGTGACGAGCATTGCATCCGCCCGTTCTATCCTGGCATCTCTTTGCACGTTCTTTTCTCTTATCCAATCGAGGAACAGGAGCGCCGCGTCCTTTCTCGGAGGCGGGCCGACAGGCCCGATCCCGCAGAGACCTCCGCTGTTCTCCCTGCAGGATACGAGCAGCCAGTCTTTATATACGGACCATTCGAACCTGTAATGGGATCGCCAGATAAAAAGGTTTGTAAAGGTATATTCGGAAGCCTGTGGCCTGTAACGCCAGAGGCTGTCATGGAGAAATTCCCGGTCCTGCAACTCAATACTCTTGAAATTCGGGAATTCCGGTATTATAGACATTACACCATAATTGAATACGAAAACCGGCTGTTTGTCAAACACGATGTTTCAAGGGTGTTTGTCGCAAAAATATGATACTATTATAAAACTGCATATCTAAGGAATGATATGGAAAAAGAGACCAACAAGATAGAATATATCACGCAATCACTGTCAGACTACCTGCAGGGTAAAGAAAGGGCCCTCGGCCTTTCCCTCATATCCTTTTTTTCTAAGGGACACCTCCTTATTGAGGACCTGCCGGGCCTCGGGAAGACTACCCTTGCAATCGGCATAGCCAAGTCGCTCGGATTAAGCTTCGGCAGGATCCAGTGCACGAGCGATCTCCTCCCCACCGATATCACCGGTCTCTCCATTTACAACAAAAGCAGCGGGGAGTTCGAATTCCATCCCGGCCCCATCTTCAACAACATCGTCCTCTGCGACGAGATCAACAGGGCAACGCCGAAGACGCAGAGCGCCCTGCTTGAAGCCATGGAAGAAAAACAGGTTACCATAGAAGGTAAGACATACAAGCTCCCGAAGCTTTTCTGCGTCATCGCAACGCAGAACCCCGCCGAGCAGTTCGGTACTTTCCCGCTTCCCGAATCACAGCTCGACAGGTTTATGATGAAGATCAGCATCGGCTATCCGTCGAGGGATGCGGAAAGAGAGATCCTTAAGATCGGCAGCAAACGGGAGGAGATCTACCTGATCGAGCCTGTAATGGACCACGAAGAGGTAATTCACATCCAGGAAGAGATCATCAGGAAGGTCCATATATCCGACAAGATCCTCGATTACACCCTTTCGATCATACAGGCAACAAGGGGCAACGGGTACCTTTCGGCCGGCCTTTCAACAAGAGGGGCCCTGACGATTACGAATACCGCCAGAACGAACGCCTATTTCCGTGGAAGAGACTTCGTGATCCCCGAGGATATCAGGGAATTGGCTGAGTACACCATTCCGCACAGGGTCATATTCAAGGAAGAGTATGAGAGCCTGAACAAACGGGAGATTATAAAATCTTTAATAGAAGAAATACCGGCACCCCTGTAATAAAGATATCCAAGGCAGGGTTCCTTTACATCCTCCTCACAATATTCCTCGGCATTGCCGCTGCGAACACCGGCAACAACCTCATCTATATGATCGTGTCGGCACTTCTCGCCTTCATGAGCATCTCCGGTATATTCGGCAAGAACAACCTTTCGAAGATTGCGCTACATATCGATTTCCCGCAGGAGATATATGCAGGTAATAAATTCCCCGTGAAGGTGACGATCAGAAACGAGAAAAGGTTTCTGCCGGCCTTTCTTATACGCCTCAAGACGGATATCTTCGAAACCCTCTTCCCCTTTACCGATACAAGAGGGGAAACAACCAAGTATGTCGGCATCTCCCTCCCGGAGCGGGGTCTCTATCGCCTGAAAGGGGCCGTGGTCAACTCCGTATTCCCTTTCAATTTTTTTACCCGCTTCCGTCAACTTGAGGGCGCTATCGATGTCGTTGTGTTTCCCGGACTGAAACACTGCGAACTCTATGCGCTCTACGAAAAAGATAGAAAGGCAAAAGGAGAAAAGACCTCGGACAGGATCGGGTTTGAATCCGATATCGTCTCCATAAGGGAATATGTCCACGGAGACCCGCTCAAATACATTCACTGGAAGGCAACGGCAAAGACAGGGAAGCTGAAGACGAAAGAACTCTCAACCCTCACATACCAGCCGATCGTTATCGATTTCGAAAAGGTTACCATCAGGGATACGGAAGAAAAGATATCATGCATCGCCTATTCGATCGTCCAGTTGCTGAAAAAGAACGTACCCATCGGCTTAAAGATAAACGGCAGGCTTTATGAACCCGATACCTCCTATGCCCATAAAATAAGTATGCTGAAAGAACTTGCCCTCTACAACAGGAACACAAAGGGTGACCCCGTTCACAGGGACCCCGGCGGTGCGGCAACATGATATTGAAAAACGTTCAGCAGATCAGGATAGGGCATGCAGTGAACGTCATCTCCTATCTCATAGGCATCATAGGGTTCGCCGGTATCTACGAGCACATCCACGGCGGATATTCCATCTTCTTTCTTTTCATGCTCCTTCTCTCCATATACTTTGAATACAGGAATAACTTCTATATACCGCGCTGGGTGCTGACTGTATTCTCTGTCCTCGTCATCCTCTTCTTCCTCTATAAATTCGATTCCAGCGAGCTTGTAACGCAGACGCTTGAAGCGCTCCTCGTACTCCTCGGGATAAAGTTTATTGAAAAAAAACAGATACGTGACTACATGCAGATATACGCCATCGCATTGTTTCTCTTGTCGGGTCTGGGGCTTATGACACTGGGTATCGACTTTGTGATCTATTTTCTTATCCTCATCTTTCTCCTTTCCATCGCATTCGTCCTGCTCACCTACTATGCCCAGGACAGCGAACTGGAATTTTCGAAAAGATCGATGGTGAAGCTGACGGTCAAATGCCTCTGGATACCGATTCTCGCCGTCCCGCTTTCCGTGGTGATGTTTGTTATATTGCCCCGCACCCAGTATCCGCTCCTCGATTTTCTCAACAAACCCGACAGGGCAAAAACAGGGTTCACCGATAGGGTAAAGCTCGGAGAGGTCTCGAATATCCAGGAAGATGCGAGCATCATATTCAGGGCAAGTATGGAAAAGGTCGACGAGAATATCCTTTACTGGAGGGGCATTGCACTCGACTACTTTGACGGGACCTCATGGAGAAGCCTTGAGAAACGTCTTTTTGTCGCTAATGAAAAAACAAGGATCGAGGGCAGGCGCATCAAACAATTAATATACCTTGAACCTTACCAGAACATCTATCTCTTCGGACTCGACAGGCCCGTATTTATATCCACACGCTACGTAAAAAAATACGATGATTTCAGCTTCTCTTCGTCGATATTCATTGAGAGGAGGATGAGATATGAGGTCCTTTCCGTCGTAGGAGATTCCATCGAAGATAAGGAGATAGACCAGGAGAGGTATCTGCAGGTCCCCAAAGGCATATCACCGAGGATAGTCGATCTTGTCAATGTAATAACCCGCGGGAAAGAGGGGCCGGAGAAGATAAGGTCGCTCTATGCATTCCTGCACGACGGGGAATTCAGATATTCCCTGCAAAACCTCCCTGTCTCAAAGAACCCGCTGGAGACATTTCTTTTTGTGAGCAGATACGGCAACTGCGAGTACTTCGCGTCGACCTTCGCCGTTATGCTCCGTATCGCGGGGGTCCCCTCAAGGGTCATCGGCGGATACAGGGGAGGATATTATAATGACGTCGGACAGTACTACCTGATACCGCAAAAGAACGCCCATGTCTGGGTAGAGGCGTTTGTCCCCCGGAAAGGCTGGTTCAGGTATGACCCTACGCCGGCATCCATTGAAAACTTCGCCTTTCCGCTGCAGGGGGATCCCCTGCTCAGGGTACGTGTGTTCCTCGATACCGTCAACTACTACTGGTACGCATTTATCATCAACTACAACCTTGAAAAACAGATCTCGTTCCTCCGGAAGGTCAGGACGGGGATAAAGAGGCCTTCTTTGAGATTAAGGCTCGGTAAGGACACCTCTCTGAAATACCTTGCCATCGCCCTCATGATCGCCGGGATGATCTTCATTGTCCGGCTGTTTACCAAACCGCGACAGTCCCGGGAAAAGAAGCTGCTCTCAGCCTTCCTGCAAAAGATGGAGAAACACGGCTACCGCAAGAAGACATCACAAGGGCTTGAAGAGTTTGTGTCGCAGATAGATGACGATACGCTCCGTGAGCAGGCCTCGGCCTTTGTGAGGTCTTACGAAGAGATATACTTTCACGACAGGGCCTTTACCCATGAAAACATCTCAGGGCTCAGGGACATGCTCGCATCCATGTAACCAAAAATCTGTTCAATGTTCTATGTTCAACGTTCAACGTTAAGACGAACAAGACAAAACAGACCAGATGCTGGATGCTCGATACTCGTAGCTGGTTGCTGGTTATTGGTCGCTGGTTGCTTGATACCGGTTGTTTTTCTGTAGCCCGTTCTTGAGCCGGGTACCCACGAAGTGGGTGCGGGAGGCTCTTCGGGCTTTGCCCGAAGAGGGGGCGACGTGAGCCCTATGATAAATATTTTGTAGCGAATTCTTGAGCGAGAGGGGGAGGCTCTTCGGGCTTTGCCCGAAGAGGGGGCGACGTGAGCCCCAATAACAGTTTTTTGTTGACAATAATTTTGCAAGACTGTGTAATAGAGGATAAGTAAAATTACAATTAGGGGGTATTGTATGAAAAAATTACTTATAATCCTTGTATCCGTTATGTTTGTTTTTGCCGTTGTTTCTTTATCGGACGCGCAACAGAGAAAGGGCTGGCCGACAAAGGGTGTGACTATCGGCGCTGCTCCGATCGGCGGTGTCTATTACATCTGGGCCGGCGGTCCTGCAAAGGTACTGGGGGAAAAGCTCGGCATCCCCGCCTCCGTCGAATCGACAGGCGGCCCTGTCCACAATGTCCAGCTTGTCAATGTCAAACAGCTTGATTTCGGCATGGTTACCGCGGCGCCCGCCTATGAGGGCTGGACCGGAACCGGCTGGGCTAAGGGCAAGAAGTACCAGGACATCCGCGCCATCTTTCCCATGTATACAACCTATTTCCAGATGTACGCATTGAAGAAGAGCGGGGTCAAAAGCGTTAAAGATTTCGGCGGCAAATCCATCGGCACAGGCCCTGTAGGCGGGACACCGGCTACCTACTGGCCGATGATCATCGCAGAGGCAGGGGTAAAGCCGAAAAGGATCGTCAACGCCTCTTCATCAGACCTCGACAACCAGTTGAAGGATGGGCTCCTCGATGCCAACGGTCAATCGGTTGGACTGCCGTGGGGGCTTATCTCTGCCGACGAAACAACCCACGACATTGTCGTCATCGGCGTTGAGAGCGACATAGCCGACAGGTTCATCAAGAAGCATCCTGATTTTGCAAAGGGTATTATCCCGAAGGGAACGTACAAAAGCGCACCGAACGATGTAACAACGTTAACGGTGTGGAACTTCATGATCACCCACAAGGACATGCCCGCCGACCTGGTGTATGAGTTTACGAAAGAGATCTTCAAAAATAAACCGCTCCTCATAAGCGTCCACAAATCCGCAAAGGAAGTAGAGCCTAAGAATATCCTCTATTGCCCGATCCCCCTCCATCCCGGCGCAGTAAAATACTATGAAGAGATCGGCATCAAGCTTCCAAAAGAATTGAAGGGACAATAACCGGATCTGAAAACCATAAAGAGACGAGGAGACGGAGATGAAAGAGGAAGAGAAGACGGTCGATCTCGGCAAGATAAAGGATGCGGAATTAATACGTACAAGGGAGTTTGGGAAGTTTGGATCCTGGGTCATATACATAGTCGGTGCAGTCTGTTCGCTGTTTCATCTCTACTGCCTTCTCATAAGCCCGATTGACCCCTGGTTTTTCAGAGGAATGCATATCGTCTTCCTCGCCACCCTCTGTTTTCTCCTCTACCCCGGATGGGATGGTGCAAGCAAAAAGGTACACTTCGTCGATTACATCCTGATCCTCATGATCATCGTCCCTTACATCTACATGGTCGTAAACTTTGATGAGTGGATCTACAGGGTCGGCGTTGTGCCCACCACCTGGGACACGGTCATCTCTCTCATATTCGTCGTGGCGATCCTGGAGATGACAAGAAGGACCACGGGACTCGCCCTTACCATCATCGCAGTGATATTTATCATCTACGGACATTTCGGCAACTCCTTGCCCGGTCTCTTTTATCACAGAGGTTACAGTTGGCCAAGGATCTTTACCTACCTCTTCAGTCTCGACGGGATCCTTGGCCTTCCCATCTTTGTATCTGCTGCATACGTCTATATATTTGTGATCTTCGGCGCCTTTCTCAGGAGCTCCGGGGTAGGCGCCTACTTCATCCAGTTTGCCAACGCTATCGTGGGCTGGGCACGGGGAGGCCCTGCCAAGGTTGCCATCATCTCAAGCTCTCTTTTCGGTACCGTGTCGGGAAGCTCTGCTGCAAACGTCGTCGGCACAGGGAGCTTCACTATCCCCATGATGAAGAGCATGGGCTACAAATCGCATTTTGCCGGGGCCGTTGAGGCTGTTGCTTCAACAGGGGGCCAGATAATGCCGCCCGTGATGGGCGCAGGTGCCTTTCTCATGGCCGAGATCCTTGGGATACCTTACGTGAAGGTTCTCATAGCGGCGATATTGCCGGCTGCCATGTACTACCTTGCCGTCTATTTCATGGTCGATTTTGAAGCGGCAAAGACCGGGCTTGTCGGTCTCCCGCCGGATCAGATCCCCAACAAAAAAGAGACCTTCAAAAGGCTATACATGTTCGCCCCCCTGGCAGTCCTCGTTTACTACATAGCAATTGAAATGGCCTCTATCATCAAGGCCGGCACCCTGGCAGTCGTAGGATGCATCGCGGTGAGCTGGACCAGCAAAGAGACCAGGATGGGCCTGAAAAAGGTTATCGATTCCCTCGCAAACGGGGCAAAGGGCGCAATAGAGATGGCAGGGACGTGCGCAGCGGCAGGGATCGTCATCGGCGTCATATCCCAGACAGGGATCGGCCTTAAATTTGCCACAATCCTCCTCGAGTATTCGAAGGGCATACTCCCGCTCGCCCTGTTCCTGTCAATGGTCGTGGCCATTGTTCTCGGAATGGGAATGCCCACAACCGCCGCCTACGCAATATGCGCCGCCGTCATCACGACAGGCCTGATCAAGCTCGGCGCAATACCGATAGCCGCACACCTTTTTGTCTTCTACTTCGCCTGTATCTCCGCTATCACTCCGCCGGTTGCGCTTGCAGCCTACGCAGGCGCCGCCATAGCAAAGGCATCTCCGAACAGGGTAGGATTTACTGCCATGAAGCTCGGGATAGCAGCCTTCATAGCCCCCTATATGTTCATCTTCAGCCCGGCCATGCTCTTCATAGGCAACGTAGCGGACGTAATCATTGTGGCAATCACAGCTCTCCTGGGCACCTTTGCCCTTGCCTGCGGTATGCAGGGTTGGCTCTGGGGAAGGGCTGTAGGAATCCCTGTAAGGGTCCTGCTCATAGCGGGTGCAATACTGCTTATCAAGCCGGGTATCTATACGGATATCGCAGGCGTCTGTATCTTAATCGTCGCCTACTTTGTGAGCCGTTTTTTTCAAAAAAAGCAGCCGGGTATCCGGACATCATGACGGGTTGATCTTTTATCCGCAGTAATATATTTCTGTTGTTTTTTCAACGTGCGGCGTACCCCTTTTACCCTTGACACGCAATACTCTCTTTGCTAACATGATGCTAATTGAAGCGTTGTTCATATGAACAAGAGGAGATAAAATGGCACCCAAAAAGACTGCTCGAGAATGGTTCATGGAAGCCTATAACCATAACCTCATCGAACCGTTATCGGACAAGTCGATTGCCGCATATAAAAAATGCATCCAGCTTGACGACAAATTCACTGACGCATATGTAAACCTTGGCTTTATCTTTCTCAACAAAAATGAATACGAAAAGGCATTGAAATATTTCAGCAAGGTAGTACAGTTGGAACCTGACAGCATCGAGGCTTACAACAATCTGGGGTACGTCTATGAAAAGATGGAGCGGTTCGGAAGCGCAAAGCAGATGTTCCAGAAGGCCCTCCAGCTAAACCCCAATGACCCCGAGGCGTTCGTCAACCTTGCCAACATCGCCGATCTTCAGGGCGATTACAACGGCGCCATCGATCTCTGGAAAAGGGCAATAGAGGTAGATCCCAGTACAGCATCGCCGCATTTTTGTCTTGCCGTTATGTATGACAGGCACGACATGTTTGACGAGGCCATGGAACAATACCGGGAGGTCCTCAAAATAGATTCCGACCACATCAAGGCCTTATTCAATCTCGGTAATCTGTATATCCAACACGGCGAGTACAACAAATCGCTGGAATGCTTCAGACGGGTATTGGAGCTTGACGACAAGAACGCAGACGCGTGGAACAACCTTGGTTCGATCTACGAGGAGATGGGGAAACACGAAGAGGCGATACCTGCCTACAGGCGATCGCTGAGTCTCAACAACTTCCAGGAAGAGGCACACTTTAACCTTGCACGTTTAGAATATGAAAAAAATCTGGAAAACCTCGCCGTTGAAAAGGCTGAAGAGATCAGGAAAAGATTATATTTTATCCTCTCGATCAATCCAAAAAACTCAAAGGCCCTTCAGATGCTGAAAGGCCTCGAAGAGAATCAATCCTCTTAGGACTCAAGTTTCTTCATTATCACGTTCAGTATCTCGCTCCATATCGATACCGGATCAACAGACGGTGACGCCGTCAACTGGGGGTTCTTCTCAAGCGTCTGTGCTGCCAGCACCCCGGCGATCTTTCTCCGGTGCTCGGTGTTAGCGGACCGTGTCTGCTCAAGGATATGAGGCGGGATGTCGATCTTGATCTTAAACCCGGCGATCGTTGCCATATCCGGTTCGTCCGGCGGAGCAGGCGGAGCTTCCGGCGGAGGAGGTGGCGGTGGTGCGGCTTCCGGAGGAGGCGGCGGTGGTGGCGGTGCTGCCTCTACGGGAGGCGGCTCCGCTGTCCTTTCCGGCGGAGGTGGAGGAGGTGGCGGTGGAGGAGGAGGTGCTGCCTCTACGGGAGGCGGCTCCACCGTACTTTCCGGCGGAGGCGGTGGTGCAACATATTCTGTCTTCGCCTCTTCAGGAGCAACCTTTTTCTTCCCTTCCTTTTCGGTAATGATCTCTTCACGCGATATCTGGGGCGTCGGTCTCTCCCTGCTCTTTCTCTTCTGGATAGCAGGACCTGTCAGCTTCTCAAAACGCTCACCGATCTGTTTCACCACATCGCCCGAAATGGCATCGAACTGGTTCGTCTCGCCTGCCTTCAGACATAACTTTGCAATCTTGTTGACAAGCCTGGGCACTCCGTGGTCCGAGTATTCCCAGAGCCAGTGGATCGCCTCATCGGAAAAGATGATCCTTGTTCCACCTGCCAGTTTCAACCGCGTCTCAACGTAGTTCTTGACCAGTTCCTCAGACTCTATCTTGTCGATCCTGTTGTACGTCCCGATACGCTGGAAAAGATTGGCCCGTTTCGGGTGCTCCAGTCTCCTCGCCAGTTCCATCTGTCCGGCAAGTACTATGGTGAAGAGATTCCTTGTATCGTCCTGCATATTCGTAAGGAGCCTCAGGCTCTCTAAGTTGGCAGGGGATATGGCATTAGCCTCGTCTATAAATATGAGCACCTTCTTCCCTTCATCGATCGTCTCAAATAAAAGTTTGTTGAATGTCTCCAGAAGGTCAACCTTGCCTCTTCTCTCGCACTGTTTTCCCGTCAATTGACCGATGATCTCCCGTAAAAGCTGGACAAAGGACATATCGGGGTTCGTGACGAAAGCGATCTTGTATTTCTCGTGATCCAGCGAATCAAGGATCATCCTTAACGAAAGGGTTTTTCCCAGCCCCACGTCGCCGACAATAACGGTGAGACATTCATTTCCCTCCTCGATTGCGAAAAGGGTCTCGGCTATTGTATTTTCAACCGACGCATGGGATTCCACATACATCGACGGGTCCGGCACGTTATCAAAGGGTGGCTTTTTAAGACCCCAGTAATCAGTGTACATGTAGTTGACCTCCTTCTATAGCGGGAAAAGACTTCGTTGCAACTACTTCTGTTATCATCTACGATAACCCTCCCTGTTCCCTTATAACTGAATATTGCCGCTCAGGTAATCGATGACATCCTCAAGTAAAAAACGCCTCAGCTTACCGATCTTGTAGCTCTTTATCTCTTTCGTCCTCACAAGCTTGTAAAGAAAGCTTTTGCTTATCTGGAGCATCGTTGCCACATCTTTGGGATTGAGCATCCTCGTAGTATACACAGGCTTAAAATGAAAATTGAATGCAGTCTTACCGTCTTCAGCCTCCTCCATCGATATCTTCACGCCCTGGTGTTTCCCGTTCACCAGATCCTTTATCAGGTTCATTGACTGGACAACCTGCGACTGCTGGGGCGTCAGCTCGATAGAGAATATCTGCTCCTCATCACCGGTAACCTCTTTGAAGATCAGGTTATCACCATCATGGATATGGAAGCTCGGCGGCAGCATAAGGTTCGGGACATTCGATACTTCCTGAATCTCCTGCTCCTTCGGGGCAGGTTCAATTGTGTTGACCGGCGAATCCTGTCCCAACTGTTGTGCCCGCTTTCTCCTTGTCACAATGGTGAGTTTTTCCATGATTCCCCTTCTATGATGGCATTTTCTGAATACAATTATAATATATATTCAATGAAATGTGTCAACGAAAATCAGATACGATGCAATTATTTCACCTGTTTATAGATCAATGCTGAAGTAAACTGCGATGAATAAGCTAAAGCAGCTTAAATGGTAACCTGAAAAATGCTTATTAACTAATAGTTGAATTTGAAAAAGATAATGGTGTAACATTTCACTATTCAAAAACTATATGCAGCCTATGTTAAAAAACCCTCTCGTTACAATAAAGATCATCTCTTCAAGGATCCTCTCGCCGGCCCGGATCTTTATTATAAGCTTTGCGCTGGTGATCCTCATCGGCGCAGTCTTACTCTGGTTCCCCTTCTCGGCGAACAAAGAACAACTGACATTTATCGATGCCCTCTTCAGCTCAGCGTCAGCAGTCTGTGTAACAGGGCTTACCGTTATTGACATCGGCAGAGACCTTTCCCTGACGGGTCAGATCATAACCATCGTCCTCTTCCAATGCGGCGGGCTGGGCATCATAACCTTTTCCGTGTTTTTTTTCGGCATGATGGGTCTCAATGTCTCTTTCAAAGGGAGGGAGATCGTACAGACAACCTTCCTCCATAGTCCGAAGACCAACTTCTATCAGATACTCAAGACCGTCTTTATCTTTACCTTTTTCATTGAAGCGATAGGGACTCTCCTCCTTCTCATCCGCTTTATCCATGATTTCCCTTTCTGGCAGGCCCTGTATGTCTCTGTATATCACGCCGTTTCTGCGTTCAACAATTGCGGATATTCACTCCTTTCCGAGAGCTTGACGAACTACAAAGGCGACTACATCATTAACGGCACGATAATCGGACTGATCCTGCTCGGCGGCATCGGTTTTGTCGTCCTCCATGAGGTAATGTTCCGGTTGCGGGGTCTGGAAAAACGCCTCTCCGTCCATACAAAGATCGTGCTCGTCACCACCTTTATCCTCGTCATTGCCGGGGCGATCCTTTTCTATTTCTTTGAAAGAAACCATATCATAAAGGGCTTTTCATTCGATACCGCCATCCTCGTCTCCCTTTTCCAGTCCGTAACCGCCAGGACATGCGGCTTCAACACCGTCGATATCGGGCATCTCACCAACGACACCCTGCTTATCCTGACCATCCTCATGTTCATCGGCGCTTCGCCCGGCTCAACAGGGGGCGGGGTAAAGACAACAAGCGCCGCGATCCTCTTCCTCATGATCTGGAACAGGTTGAAGGGAAACCAGGAGGTCAATGTATTCAACCGGACAATTCCAAGAGAGATATCCACAAAAACAATCTTTATCATCTTCGCATCTGCGTTTTCGATCGCGCTTATAACATCGGCTTTACTCTTCAGCGCCGCCGACAAGGTGACGCCCATTGAAAGCCGGCACCTGCTTGTCCAGTATCTCTTTGAATCCGTCTCGGCATTTGGAACTGTCGGTCTTTCCATGGGTGTGACCCAGGACCTGAATACCTTTCAGAAACTGGCGGTCATTATACTGATGTTTGCCGGAAGGGTCGGGCCGTTGACGCTGGCGCTTTCTCTCACCTTGCGGTCTGATAAAAAAACCTTGTCGTATGCCGAAGAAACGGTTATGGTAGGTTAAGGGAGGTTCGGTATGAAAAAAAGGGTTGTCGTGATAGGGATAGGGATCTTCGGCTTTAACATTGTAAAAGAACTCTATGAAAACGGCATAGAGGTTATTGCAATCGATAAAAAAAGGGAGTCTATACAGCAGGTAAAGGATTATTGCACAAAGGCCGTTCTCGCTGACGGTCTCGATAAGGACATCATTGAATCCATAGGTTTTCACGAAGACGATATCGTTATCGTCTCCTTTGGTGAGGACCTCGCGGCAAGCACGCTTATCACCCTTCACCTGAAACAACTCAAAATAAAAAACATCATCGTAAAGGCGCCGAACATGGAGCACAAGCTTGTGCTGGAAAAGGTCGGGGCAACCGAGGTCATCATCCCGGAAAAGGAGATGGCCAGCAAGATAGCCAAGGGCATCCTCTCACCCAACGTCCTTGACTACATCCCTCTCACCGAGGATTACATGATCTGCGAGATCGCACCGCCCGCAGGTTTTATCGGGAAAACCTTGGCGGACGTTCATCTGCGGAGCAAGTACCACATCGATGTTATCGCCATCAGGGATACCCTGACCGACAAGATCCAGATGGTGCCGACGCACTATACGATCAAGGACAGCGAGGTCCTCGTGGTGATCGGAAAGACAAAGGACATCGACCAGATCAAATGATAAAGACAGTCGATAGTCGATAGTGAATAGTAGACAGCGAGAAACCCGCAAATAGTAAGGCGTCAGGCGATAAACTCCGTGAGGCGTAATCTGTCTTTTCCAAACCTTGAACGTTGAACGGATTTTTGTCAAGGCAGTCGATAGTCGATAGTGAATAGTAGATAGCAACAAACCCGTGAGGCGTAAGGCGATAAACTCCGCAGTCGATAGTGAATAGTAGATAGCGAGAAACCTGCGAATCGTAAGGCGTCAGGCGATAGACTCCGTGAGGCGTAATCTGTCTTTTCCAAACCTTGAACGTTGAACATAGAACGTTGAACGGATTTTTGTCCACGATATTGCATTTACATATTAAAGGCGTTACAATAACTTTTAATGTTTATCCCGTTCACTACATACATACCTTAAACCCGGTAAAATAACTAATACAGCCATCAAGGAGACGGAATGGAGCAAGACCCTTCGGAGCAGCAACGATCGTTATTTGAAAAGATAAAACGCACGATAATAGGCACGCCCCACAATATCAACGAACCCTCGATCTTCCACAGGTTGTCCCTCGTACCGATACTTGCATGGATAGGTCTCGGGGGCGACGGTCTTTCGTCATCCTCATACGGTCCTGAAGAGGCATTCCGGACGCTGGGCCCCCATACATACCTCGCAGTTTTTATTGCCCTCGCATCGGCGATCACCGTTATCATCATATCCTATTCTTATACCAGGATCATCGAGCACTTCCCTCATGGAGGAGGGGGTTACATTGTAGCGACCCACACCATCAACAAAAATGCAGGGGTAGTCTCGGGCTGCGCGCTCCTTGTGGACTACATGTTAACGATCACAGTCTCCGTCGTATCATGCGGTGACGCCATATTCAGTTTCCTGCCGTTGCCTTTCCATAAGTACAAGTTAATTTTCGTGGGATTCCTCATCGTGCTCCTTGTCATATTAAATCTCCGGGGGGTCAAAGAATCCGTAACAATACTTGCGCCTATCTTTATGCTTTTTGTTTTAACCCATGCCCTGCTCATCGGATACGGTTTCACAACCCATATCAATCAGGTAAAACCCCTCGCCGGGGAGATCAAAAATAATTTTCAGGCAGGCCTTTCCAGCCTCGGAGGGATCGGCCTTCTTGCAATTTTCCTGAGGGCATTTTCCATGGGTGCCGGGACATATACCGGCATCGAGGCCGTTTCAAACGGTATGCAGATCATGCGGGAACCAAGGGTCCATACAGGAAAAAGGACTATGGTATACCTGGCGACATCCCTCTCTATAACAGCCGGAGGTCTTCTTGTCTGCTATCTGCTTTTCAGGATAAGACCCGAGGAAGGGAGAACGCTCAACGCGATCCTCTCCGCAGAGATCTTCAGGAACTGGCCCTTCGGGCATTGGATCGCCTTGATCACTATCCTTTCAGAGGGCGCCCTTCTCATTGTTGCCGCCCAGACAGGATTCATCGACGGACCGAGGGTTATGTCCAACATGGCCATAGATTCATGGCTCCCACGGCGTTTTGCGTCACTCTCCGAGCGCCTCACCATGCAGGACGGGGTCATCTTAATGGGCATTGCCGCCCTGGTCCTGCTTCTCTATACCCATGGGTCTATTACTGCACTCGTCATCATGTACTCCATCAACGTCTTTATTACCTTCTCCCTGTCCCAGTTCGGCATGTCACGGTTCTTTGTAAAAAACAGGAACAGGGACAAGAAATGGAAGCAACACATCGTTATTCACATCATAGGACTCATTCTCTGTCTCACGATCCTTTCGGTCACCATTTACGAAAAATTCGAGGAAGGCGGGTGGGTAACGCTTGTATTAACATCGGTCTTCATCGGCCTGTGCTACATGATAAAGAGGCACTACGCCAAAGTAAGGCAAAGCATCCGTCACCTCGAAGAGACCCTCTCCAACATGCCGCCCTCTGATCAATATAACGACAATCCCCTCAATCCGAAGGACATGACCGCAATACTCCTTGTCGGCGGTTTCAGCGGGTTCGGACTGCACACGCTGCTGTCCATCGTTAAAAATTTTCCCAATATCTACAAGAATTACATCTATATCTCCGTGGCAGAGGTGGATTCCGGTTCCTTTAAAGGGATAGCCGAAATGGAGGCGTTGAAGGAGTCGGTAAAAAAAGACCTTGAAAAGTATGTAAAGATAACCAGGGTACACGGCTTTCCGGCAGATTACCGGTTTGACGTCGGGACCGACGTTGTCGATACGGTGACCGAATTAGTGGAAAAGGCAGTCAAAGAATTCCCTCACTCTACTGTCTTTACGGGGAAGCTGGTCTTCAGACATGAAAACCCTTTTCAGAAGATACTCCACAACGAAACTGCCTTTGCCATCCAGAGACGCCTGCAGTGGGACGGGATTGCTGCGATGATACTGCCGATCCGCGTAGACGTTTAGTGCCTCCTGGGTTTCCTCCTCAGGAAGACCTTTACGATCTCCATTGCCACAGGGGCCATAAACACAAAGGGGATCATTATAGCCCAATCTGCAACACCGAGGAATGCCGTGCCGAAGAACGGCCTCAGAAACGGGATATATACCGTTATGAGGACAAGAAATATGGAACTGATAACCCCCAGCTGCATCCAGCGGTTCGAAAAAACACCGATCGTGAAAATGCTGTAGTATTCTGATCGTGCGGTATATGCCCTCAACAGTTCCGACATGCAGAGCGTTATAAAGGCCATGGTCTGCGCAGCCGCAAGATTATCGGGAAACCGGACAATCCCTATTGCAAAAACGGAAAGTATCGCAACGGTATCGACAATGGGGATCACAAGAAGGCCTAATGACATATTCCTGTTTATAACCGGTTCTGTTGCCGGCCTTGGCGGAAGTTTCATGACATCGGGTTCGCCCTTTTCCAGGCCGAGCGCAAGTGCCGGCGCACCGTCGGTCACCAGGTTCAGCCACAGCAAGTGGATAGGCCTTAAGGGGACAGGCATACCGAAAAGCATGGAGAGAAAGACTATCAAGACCTCGCCGATGTTACAGGCCAAGAGGAAGAAGACAAATTTTCTGATATTGGAATAGATGACCCGGCCTTCCTCCACGGCAGAGACGATACTTGCATAGTTATCATCGGTGAGGATCATGTCGGCCGTCTCCTTTGAGACGTCAGTCCCGGTAATACCCATGGCCACACCGATATTTGCCATTTTCAGTGCCGGGGCATCATTTACACCATCCCCCGTCATGGCAACCACGTGTCCCTTTGCCTTAAAGGCATTGACGACCTTTGTCTTGTGCTGCGGTGAGACCCGGCAGCACACGTTTACGTCATCGACGACCTCTGCGAGATCGTGATCGCTCATCGAATCGAGCTCGGCCCCGGTAAATACCTTCCCTGCCGGCGAGAGTATGCCGATCTCCCTTGCCACCGCCTCGGCAGTCTCTTTATAGTCACCGGTAATCATAACACTTCTTATCCCGGCCCCGTGGGCTACTCTCACCGCCTGCTTCACCTCGGGCCGGGGCGGATCTATCATACCCAGAAGCCCAACGAAGACCAACCCCTGTTCGATAACAGCACAATCACATGATCCGGGTACGCTGTCCATCGGCTTGCAGGCAATACCGAGGACCCTCAGCGCCTGCTGCGCCATATCACTGTTGGCCTCCAGCATCCCCTGTTTCCCTGCCTCGTCGAGAGGCATGACCTTCCCATCCTTAATAAAATCCGTACAGAGGTCAAGGACCACATCCGGCGCCCCTTTCACAAAGGCAATCACCTCCGGGGGATCGAAACCGATCCTGTTGTCACGTTGTGCGGATCTCCGGAATTGATGGATCGTCGTCATCCTTTTTCTTTCAGAATCAAAGGGGACCTCCATTACACGGGGGAACATCTCATCCGCATCCGCCCGCCATATCCCCCCTTTTGCAGCAGCGACAACCATCGCCCCTTCGGTCGGGTCTCCGGCCATCCGCCACGTTCTGGCTCCGTTCTCTTCACCGCTCTCTTCCAGTTTCGCATCATTGCAGAGCAATGAGCCGTAAAGCAAGAGGGCGGTTTCCTTATAATCAAATACATTGAAGGGCATATTATCGATCAGAAATTCACCCCTTGGCATATATCCTTCTCCCGATATCTGAAAACGCTTTCCTCCGGCCCATCCCTGCACGACGGTCATCTCATTCTGTGTCAGCGTCCCTGTCTTATCGGAGCAGATAACCGTTGCACAACCGAGCGTTTCAACGGCGGGCAATTTACGGATCAGTGCATGGCGCTTTATCATGCGCTGCATACCAAGGGCGAGGCATATTGTTACAACCGCAGGCAGACCTTCGGGTACAGCCGCTATGGCAAGGCTGACAGCGGTCATGAAAAGACTGATAATGTCCCTCTTCTCGGCGGAGAGATATGCCGGTATCCCTTGCTGGAAGACCGTGCCGAAATGTGTATCCCGTATCAGGCCCCACGCAAAGATTATGCAGCAAATAGCGAGGCAGCCAACCCCAAGCACCTTTGCCAACTGGTCAAGTTTCTTCTGAAGAGGAGTCGGTTCCGCTTCATAGGATTGCAGCATCTCGGCTATCAGACCGATCTGGGTATGCATGCCCGTTGCAACCACGATCCCGCTCCCCCTTCCGTACGTCACAACCGTGCTCATAAAGGCAGAGTTCTTGCGGTCACCGACGGGGATCTCCCTGTCCAGAACGGTATTCGCGTGTTTCTCTACGGGAACGGACTCACCGGTAAGCGATGCCTCTTCGATCCTGAGGTTTACGCTTTCGGTGAGGCGCAGATCTGCCGGTACATAATTTCCAGCCTCTATGGTGACGATGTCGCCCGGGACCAATTCTCTTGAAGGTACGGTAATCCGGTGGCCTCCCCTTATTACCTGGGCATTTGGGGCCGCCATCTTCTGAAGTGCGGCGAGTGCAGCTTCCGCTTTGGACTCCTGCACAACACCCACAACGGCATTAAGGACAACAATGACCATTATCGCGACCGCATCGACGACCTCGCCCAGAAGAAGCGAGGCTGCCGCCGCGACGATCAGGATGATTACGAGGAAATTACCGAACTGGGTCATGAGCATCTTGAAAAAACCGGGCCGGGGTTTCTCTGCCAGCTCATTGGGACCATGCTCCCTCAGGCGTTCTTCAGCTTCAGCCTGGGTCAGACCCTCTCCGATCCGCGTATCAAACCTGTCGGCCACATGCTCGATGGGCATGTAATGACACTCACGTAGTTCCATCGAATCAAACCTCTCCTTTTAATAGATTCTCCCACGGGCAAGCCCCGGTGAAAAAAGCTACTATACCATGCTCGTGCCTGTCAACCCACCCTATCCGAGATTCTTGCAGACAGGTATCCATTTTTGCTTGTTTTGTCTTGTGAAAAAGGTTAATGTGAGCACAACAGGACATGGTACAATATTATGATGGTCATTACCGTTTCACGGTCATACGGCTCAGCGGGCAGTCTCTTTGCACGCCGTCTTGCCGAAAACCTCGGTTATGCTTATGCCGATGAATCATTCGTCAACTGCATAGGCTATGATTCAGGGGTTTCCGAAGCCCTCCTGGCAAGCATAGAGGACGAGCCAAGCCCCAGTTTTTTTCAGCGTGCCAAAGATATGCTTACGCGGAAAAGTTCCTTTAAAACGGCACTCTCGGCGTGCATTTATGATTTTGCCCTGAAGAACGATATCGTGTTCGTCGGCGGTGGAGCGCACCTGATCCTTGAAGGCTATCCGGGCATGGTAAGTATCCAGGTGGTGAGGAATCTGTCTGACCGTATCCGGGACATCGCCGCAGACAAGAACATCCCCTACGAGGAGGCCTTGCGGCTCATCGAAAAAAAGGATAAGGCAAAAAAAAATTTTATCAGTTATTACTTCGACAGGGAACTCTTCGATCCCCTGAAGTTCCATCTCACATTAAATGCAAGTCTGGTAACGCTCGACAACGCTATTGATATATCGGTAAACTATGCAAATAAGTACTTCTCCGGCGTCGACCACGAAGGGGCGGAAACCTTTCTGAGAAAGAGACTTCTGGAAAAAAAGGCGGAGATCCTCCTCTCCCGGCAAGACTTTGCCGGTGATTTCGGCAGAATTTCCTTCGAGGCTGTTGACGTGGATGTACTCTCCGTGAAAGGCATCATTGGAGGGGAGGAAAAAAAGAAACAGCTTTTCAAGACCCTCTGGAATATCAGGGGACTAAAGAAAGTCGAAGACAATCTGAAATTCGGAGTGCTTTCGCGCAATCTTTATTAGATCCATGACAAAAGAACGAATTATTCCAGTATGCGCTACAACAGCTTATCTCGCCCTTCTGCTTGCCGTCGTCTATTTTTGCCGTCAAACTGAAGCGACACAGTTTCCTCTGTGGAGCTGCACATTCTTTATCGTGCTGCTTTTGTCCATAGCAGTTTTTCCTCTTGCAGCATCCGAATGGTGGTCAAGACACTACTACATGTTTACCTTTCTTCTTGCCGTTCCCGCCGCATTTGTCGTCATCACGAAAGAATCGACCCTTCTTCTCCACATATTTGACGAATACCTTTCGTTTATCATTCTCCTTGGCTCACTCTTTGTCGTTGCAGGAGGGATCGTCATCAGGTTGGGCGCCAGGGGCACCCCGATACTAAACTGTACCCTGTTGCTTCTTGGTGCCTTCTTCGCAAGCTTCATCGGCACAACCGGTGCCAGCATGGTTCTTATAAGGCCGATGCTGCGTGCCAACAGGCGGAGAAAACACGTTTCCCACATCTTCATATTCTTTATCTTCCTTGTCTCCAATATCGGCGGTCTCCTCACTCCCCTGGGCGACCCGCCGCTCTTTCTGGGTTTCCTGCGAGGGGTTCCCTTCGTCTGGACAATGAAGTTATTCCCGTTCTGGATATTTACCGTTGTGATCCTCCTGGCTGTTTTTTATATCTTTGATGCCATCATGATCAAAAAAGAGGATAAAGGCGTCTTTCTTGAGACGGTAGATGAGATATCGCAGAAAAAGATAGAGATCAAGGGTAAAATCAACTTTGTCTTTCTCCTCATCGTTATCGGTTCTTTATTCCTGCCGCACGTCTTAAGAGAGATGGTCATGCTTGCGGCCATGGCCCTTTCAATATACTTCACGTCAGTCGCCCTTCGGGAAGAGAATGCCTTTACGTACCACCCGATTATCGAGGTAGCAGTCCTCTTCGCCGGTATCTTTGTGACAATGGCACCGGCGATAAAAATCCTCGAAGTTAACGGAAGCAGGCTGGGGTTCAATGAACCATGGCAGTTTTTCTGGGCAACAGGGACTTTATCGAGTTTTCTTGATAACGCGCCGACATACCTCATCCTTTTCTCGTCAGCCCAAAGTGTTGCCCTGGCAAATAACATTGTGCATAATCTTGTCGTCGGTGTGCCCGAGGTATACCTTAAAGCCATCTCCGTGGGTGCTGTAATGATGGGCGCAAATACCTACATAGGAAATGGCCCCAATTTTATGGTAAAGGCCATATGCGAAGAAAACGATATCGGCATGCCCTCCTTCTTCGGATATATGGCATGGTCCTTTATCATCCTCATACCGGTTTTTCTTCTGGTAACCTTTCTCTTTTTCTGATAGCGGTACACCTGATACTCGTTACTGGCCGCTGGATACGGAATCAGCATAGCGCAAAGCGCATAGCGGGATACCCGTAAGTCGTAAGAGAAAACCTGTTCAACGTTCTATGTTCAACGTTAAGACGAACGATACCGGTGATAAATCCGTAAGTCGTCAGTCGTGAGCGGATTAAAGCGTAGCGCAAAGGACACGGAGCGCTGGATGAGATTGCCGCGCCCCGCTCGCAATGACACATTTACTTTTCATCTTTTACATGGTTGATCCAATTACGAATTACGATTCACGAATTACGAGGGTTTTTTACCTTTCACCTTTTACGGGTTTTATCGTCTTACGGAAAAAGGCCCTTCTTTAATCGGGATACGATTAAAAAAGGGCCTTTTTTACAATATCCTGCGGGATGTCTATTTCAGCAGAGACAGGAACATACCTGCCGCTACAGCAGTACCGATGACCCCGGCCACATTAGGGCCCATGGCATGCATGAGGAGATGGTTCTTCGGGTCTGATTCCAGTCCTACCTTCTGGCTTACACGTGCCGCCATAGGGACCGCCGAAACACCGGCGGAGCCGATGAGAGGGTTGATCTTCTCTTTCAGGAAGAGGTTCATTATCTTTGCAAGGATCAAACCACCTACGGTAGAAAATGCAAAGGCAACAAGCCCCAGAAAGAATATAAAGATCGGCTGCGGCCTCAGGAAGATCTCCGCCTTCATGGTCGCACCGACGGCAATGCCGAGGATTATAGTCACGATGTTGAGGAGGTCGTTCTGCGCGGTCTTTAACAACCTGTCTACAACCTTGCATTCCCTGAACAGGTTGCCGATCATTAAAAGGCCCATCAGCGGGGCTGCAGGAGGTGTCAGCAGACAGATAACGACCGTTGCGACGATGGGATAGAGGATCCTTTCAAGTTTGCTTACCGGACGCAGTTGCTTCATCTTTATCTTTCTTTCCGCTTTCGTCGTAAGGAGCCTCATGATCGGCGGCTGGATAAGAGGGACCATGGACATGTATGAGTATGCGGCGACTGCCACCATGCCTACCATATGGGGCGCCAGAGAGGTTGACAGATATATTGTCGTAGGACCGTCGGCGCCGCCGATGATGCCGATGCTCGCCGCCTCTTTGAGTGTAAAACCGAAAAAGATGGAGCCGAAGAAGGCAATGTATACTCCAAGTTGTGCACTTGCACCGAGGATCAGGGTCTTCGGGTTCGCGATCATGGGACCAAAATCGGTAAGCGCACCGATCCCCAGAAAGATCAAGCAGGGAATGATCTCCGTTTCGAGCCCGTATTTGAAGAAAAGGTTGATAAGGTCTCCGGGCCCGGTAAGCGGGGCAATGGGCATGTTGACGAGGAAGATACTGAAGCCGATAGGCACAAGAAGCAGGGGCTCAAAATCCTTTTTAATAGCAAGGAATATAAAAAAACAACCGATGAGCCACATGACCACATGGCCAATGGTAAGGTGTACAACACCTGTTTTCAGCAATAATTCATTAAAGAGGTTGGAATCCATATCTCACTTACCCCCTTTCTTCTCGATCCGCCTGCATACGAAACTCATGATTCTTACGCTGATCGCAAGAAGCAATAACGTGATAAATACTACGGAAAACCCTATAACAGCTACTCTTGTTGCATCTGCCCACATCATGTTATCCTCCGTTTTTCAATTAATCTCCGGACCTTATGGCCGTTCTTTATTCTTCTCTGTCAAATAATGCCCATCCCCTTCAGAACTGAAAGCATAACCGCCGCTGCCATTACGGAACCTACCTGGCCGCCTGCATTTGCACCCATCGCATGCATCAGGAGATAGCTCTTCCTATTATATTTTTGACCCTCTTTCTGGACAACGCGTGCAGACATAGGGAAGGCCGAAATGCCGGCAGCACCGATGAGAGGGTTCACTTTGCCGCCGGTTATATAATACAGCACCTTTCCAAAGAGCACACCACATACCGTATCAAGACATATCGCAATAAGACCCAGGCAGAGGATGACTATTGTTGTCGGCTTGACAAACACCGGGCCGCTCATCGTCGCGCCGATTGATATGCCGAGGAGCAGAGTAACGATGTTCGAGATCTCATTCTCGGAGGCCTTGGTAAGCCTGCTCACTGCGCCGGATTCCTTCATAAGGTTTCCAAGCATGATCGTGGCCAAAAGCGGCAGTCCCTTTGGAGCAATGAGACCCCCGATGATCGTAATGATTATAGGAAAAAGCATCGCTGTAGTCTTTGAAACCGTCTTCTGGTGGGTCTTCATGATCGTCTCACGCTCTTTTTTCGAGGTCAGCACCCTCATGATCGGCGGCTGCAGCACAGGGACAAGGGACATGTAGGAATATGCCGCAACAGAGACAGGGCCAAGCAGATGCTGCGCATACTGCGATGCTACATAGATAACCGTCGGTCCGTCACAGGCCCCGATAATGCCTATCGTTACTGCATCTTTGTAAGGGAAATTCAATGCCAGGGCAAGGAGCAGCGTCAGGAATATGCCGAATTGTCCAGCCGCGCCGAGAAGGAACGTGTAAGGGTTTTCCAGCACAGGTCTGAAGTCCGTCATGGCGCCGATCCCGACAAAGATAAGGAGAGGAAATAACTCGGTTATAACACCGGCATCATAGATGATTCTCAAAAAGCCCTCTTTCTCCATAAGGTCGGCAAGAGGTACATTCACGAGGATACACCCGAAGCCGATGGGGACAAGGAGCAAAGGCTCGAAATCCTTTTTGATACCAAGATAAAGGAGGATACCCCCGATACACATCATCACCAGATTAGACCAGTGGAGGTGAACGAAACCTGCAACAAGCCCAGATAACCCGCCAACCATAGCATCAAACATATCTCAGCCCTCCTTAATTATTCTTCTTCTTTTTTGTAAGGAAAGATCTTCTTCAGCGCTGACATAATGAGGCTGAAGATAACAAGGGTACATATAGTGCCGCCCATGCCTACCACAAGCATAGTCATTCCGAAGGTCCATTTATCCATCATGCTTGCCACCTCCCAGATATATTGAATACTTCAGACGTTTGATGCACATTACTTTGTGTCGTGATGACAAAATAACTATATCACTGTTGGTGCAGAGTCAAGTGAAATCTGTAACATAGTTATGATTATCTTAAATATTCATAAGATACCGATACAGGATGCTTTTACCTTGTACCGCCTTTTTCCTCAATTTTACATGTATTCCATGAAGAATCCCTTGAAATATTTTCCGTGTAATCATAGAAATAAAAATTGATACATGTCATTGACAATGGGCATTGACAGGGTATAGAATGCATCTGTTGGCAGGGATCTTGTAACAAAACACTCTTTTATATTATGAAAAGGAAGAAGACCAAGAAGATCAGGATTGGAAACGTTTTCATCGGCGGCGACAGCCCCATCGTTGTCCAATCGATGCTGAAAACGAATCCTGAAAACTTCCAGGAAACACTGAACCAAACAAGGGAGTTGAAAAAGGCGGGCTGCGAACTGGTAAGGATCGCCCTGCCGCAGGAAGAGACATGCAAGATCATACCTTTTCTGAAAAAAGAGGTCGATGTCCCGATCATCGGGGATATCCACTTCAATCATAAAATAGCCTTAAAGGCTATGCGATTGGGGATCGACGCAATAAGGATCAATCCGGGAACAATCAACAATGTAAGGAAAGTCAAAGAGGTCGCCCTGTGCGCCAAAGACACCAAAACCCCTGTGCGGATAGGGATGAATATAGGTTCCGTGGAAAAGAGGATATTGAAGAAATATCACAAACCCAATGCAGAGGCTATGGTGGAGAGCGCACTCTATTACATCGGCCTCTTCGAAGACATAGGATGGACGGAATTAAAGGTATCATTAAAGGCATCGGACATCTTTCAGACCGTTGACGCCTACAAGAAATTCTCAAAACTCTCCGATTATCCCCTTCACATCGGGGTTACAGAGGCAGGACCCGTTTTTTCGGGCGTTATTAAATCCGCTATCGGGATGGGTATTCTGCTGTACGAGGGTATAGGCGATACCCTCCGGGTTTCCCTGACCGGCAATCCGGTATACGAGGTCATCGCCGCCTACCATATCCTGAGGGATATGGGACTCAGAAAAAGAGGGATCAATATAATATCCTGCCCCACCTGCGGACGCTGCAAGGTCAATCTGACAGAGATTGTAGATGAGTTCGAAAAGGATATAAACTACTTCGACAAACATCTCAACGTGGCTATTATGGGATGCGAAGTAAACGGTCCCGGCGAGGCAAAGGAAGCGGATATAGGTGTTGCCTTCGGCATGAATAAGGCAGTACTTTTTGCCAAAGGCAAGGTAGTGAAGACGGGCATCCCGAAAGAGATCGCCAATGACGTGCTGAAGGAAGAGATCTATAATCTCTTAAGGCAGTAGATAGCATAAAGACAGTCGTCAGTCGATAGTGAATAGTAGATAGCACGAAACAAAAGAAACAATTCCCTTTGCCGTGACAAATGCGGCACCCCTTTAATAACCGTATATCGTATATGGACTGCACCCCTTACGACTTACGATTTACGCCTCACGGAGTTTATCGCCTCACGCCTTACGACTATGGGTTTCTCACTATCTACTATTCACTATCGACTATCGACTGGTTTTCTGCTTTTCTCTTCACATGTATGATCCTCTGGATCACTGTGACGTGGCTTAAGACTGCAAGGACAATAACGGCATAATGCAGGACACCGGAAAAAAGACCTATGAGCAGCAATATAATCCTCTCAGGCCTCTCCATGAAGCCTGACCTGCACGTAAGCGAGGCGGCCTCCGCCCTCGCCCTTGCATAGGGTATGATCGCTATGCCTATCGATGCGATAAAGGTCACAACGGCATAGGCACGCTCGTTCCCGTTTAAATAAAACACAAGGATACCCAGCATCACGGCAAGATCGGAATAGCGGTCAAGGACAGAATCCAGAAACCCTCCGAAAAGGGAGACCCTGTTTGTTTGCCGTGCGATTGCCCCGTCGAGGAGGTCGAAAAAACCCGATACCAGGAGGGCAGCCCCGCCTGATATCAAAAAACCAAATGCTATCGACAACGCGGAAAGGAACCCGAAAAATGTCCCGCAGAGCGTCAACGCGTTGGGGTCAATGATCCTGCTGCGGAAGAAAAAACGATATATCTTTAAGATTGCCGGATCAAGAGAATGGCCGATCTTTGAGCTTATCAAAAGGTTCGCCTATCTTTCCCTGTCTCCCCTTATGAATTCTTCAACCATTACCCTTGCGACCTCATCGGGGTATTGTTTTATAGGATGCTTCATCGTATATGCCGATATCGACTCGAGTACCCCTCCCACTCCACGGTCCCTTGCCACCTTGCAACAACGTATCGCGTCAACCATACAACCGGCGCTGTTCGGTGAATCCTCTACGGAAAGTCGCATCTCGAGGTTGATCGGTACATCGCCGAAGATCCTCCCTTCGATCCGCATAAAGCAGACCTTGTTATCATTCTGCCAGGGGACGTAATCGGAAGGTCCTATGTGGATATTGTGAGGAGGCATTGGAACGTCGAGCATAGACTGCACAGCCTCTGTCTTTGAGATCTTCTTGGAAACAAGCCGCTTCCTGTTCAGCATATTGAGAAAATCAGTATTCCCGCCCGTGTTGAGTTGGTACGTCCTGTCGATCGCGACACCCCTGTCATGGAACAGCTTGACAAGGTTTCTGTGGATGATCGTTGCGCCGATCTGGGATTTCACGTCATCCCCTACAACCGGTATCCCCTTTTTCCTGAACCTCTCGGCCCATGAAGCATCGGATGCGATAAAGACAGGGATACAGTTGATGAGGCTGACCCCGCTCTCAAGACAGCACTGGGCATAAAAACGGGCAGCCTTTTCCGAGCCGACAGGGAGATAGTTCACCAGTATCTCGACCTCATTCTCCCTGAGTATTTTGACTACGTCAACCGGTTTTTCGCCGGAGGGGGCAAAGGTCCTTTCAGGCGGATAGTCCTGCATATGCGGCGAAACACCGTCAAGGATGTGCCCCATGGAGACCGACACGCCCGTTGGCGGTATCTTCTCCTCGATCGTCTTGGTACAGTTCGGCTCCGAAAATATGGCCTTTTCTACGGGCCTCCCGACCTTCCTCTTGTCGATGTCAAATGCAGCGACGATCCTGATGTCTCTGGGCTCGTAGCCGCATATGTCATAGTGCATAAGCCCTATGGTCCCGTCCTTTTTCTTTGAATAATAATATAGCCCCTGTATAAGCGAACTCGCACAATTACCAACGCCGGCTATGGCAACACGGATCTTTCGCATTTCATCCTCTTGTAATTTTTCTTCTTTTAAAATATTTGTCCTGAAATGTCAAAAAAAATATGGATCGCCTATCTTCGATATTGCTGCATACCCGTTTCATAGAGATCATTTCCGAATATATCATTAATCACAAAAAGGGGCATGTCCTGTACACCAAGCTTTACCACCGCTTCCGGTCCGAGGTCCTCATAAGCGATGGTCTCCGATGAAATAACACTTTTGGAGAGTAATGCCCCTGCCCCACCGGTCGCGCCGAAATAGACCGCTTTGTATTGTTTTAATGAATCTTTCACGGCCTGCGAACGTTTCCCTTTGCCGATCATGCCTTTCAGCCCCAGCGAGATCAGCCGCGGGGCATATGCGTCCATCCTCGAGCTTGTCGTCGGGCCGCAGGACCCGATGACCTTCCCCGGAGGCGCAGGAGAAGGCCCGCAGTAGTAGATGATCTGGTTGCGTATATCAAAGGGCAGTTCCTCGCCCCTGTCGAGTGTCTCGAAAAACCTTTTGTGCGCAGAATCCCTGGCGGTAAAGATGAAACCGTTCAGAAAGACCTTTTCCCCGGCCTTCAACTGGTTTATTACACCATCGTCAAGCGGTGTTTGAATCCTTTTTATCTCCATATATACCTCTCTCTTCCCCTCTTGCCTTCTGCTCCTCTAACCTCCCGGGCTAAATGGTTATCTCCTTGATCCGGTGCGCGTGACACTGTATGTTCACTGCAGCGGGCAATGACGCTATATGACAGGGCAGCATCCTGATGTGGACGTCAAGGGCGGTCACAGTCCCGCCGTAGCCCTGGGGCCCTATACCTGTCTTGTTTATCGCGTCAAGGATCTCCAGTTCAAATGCCGCTATCGCCGGGTCAGGGTTCCTCTGACCGATGGGCGCCATGAGCGCCTCCTTTGAAAGCAGCGCCGAGGTCTCAAAATTACCCCCTATCCCGACACCGACAATGATCGGAGGGCATGGATTGGGCCCGCCTTTTGTAACCATATCGATGACAAATGATTTCACGCCTTCTTTCCCCTGGGAGGGCACCAGCATCCGCACTTCGCCATAGTTCTCGCTCCCCCCGCCCTTGGGCAACGCGACGATCTTTATGGTGTCCCCTGGTACGATGTGGGTGTGGATAATCGGGGGGGTGTTGTCACCGGTATTCTTCCTCGAAAAGGGATCGCAGCACGATTTCCTCAGATAGCCGTTCTTGTATGCCCGGCGCACCCCTTCCGCTATTGCGTCCGTAAGGGTACCCCCAACAACATGGACATCCTGGCCGACCTCCACGAACGTAACGGCCAGACCCGTATCCTGGCATATGGGCATATGCTCTGTCCTGGCGATGTTCGCATTGGTGACCAGTTCCCGGATCACCTCTTTGCCCACGGGGGATTCCTCCTTCTCTATGGCCTGGTTCAATGCATCAAAAACGTTCTGGGAAAGATTGATGTTGGCATCAATAAACAGATTTTCCACGGCAGCAATAATACTGTCTGTATGAACCTCTCTCATAGCTCACTCCTTATAAGGCGCGATAATCCCCTTCTCCATCAGTATGCCTACCTCATCTCTCGCCCTGCGTATCTTCATCTCGGCCATCCTGAAAAGCTCTTTCTCATCTATCTTCAGGCGCGCGACCCCCTGTTCCATTGCCTTTTTCGCAACGGCTACCGCCTCTCTCGGGAACACCTCCCATTCATCCATCGTAGGGAGGAGATAATCTTCGCGGAGCCCTTTATCCTCCGCGCACTTTGCAAGCTCGACGGCGGCGGCGATACACATCTCGTCGGTGATCGTTGTGGCCATCACATCGAGGGTACCCCTGAATATTGCGGGGAACCCTACGGAATTGTTGACCTGGTTGGGGAAATCGCTTCTCCCTGTAGCAACCACCCGCGCCCCTGCCTCCTTTGCATCCCATGGCCACATCTCCGGTATCGGGTTCGCGCAGACAAAGACGATGCCGTTGTCCGCCATGGTGCTGATCCATTCCTTCTTAATAGTATCCGGTCCCGGCTTTGAAAGGGCAATGACCACGTCCTGGCCTTTTATTGCCTCTTCCATACCGCCGTCCCTGTTCTCTCCATTCGTCATCTGGCAGAACTCGAGCTTTTCCTTGTGCGTCGGCTTGATATCGTCCCTCTTTCTGTTAAGGATGCCCTTGCTGTCGACAACGATGAACTTCTTCGGATCGGCACCGGCCTTAATGATCATTTTGGTGATGCAAACGTTGGCAGCCCCTATCCCGATCATAGTGATCTTCGCGTCCTCGATCTTCTTCCCCACAACCTTCAGGGCATTGATCAACCCCGCCAGCGTGACTGCCGCGGTACCCTGCTGGTCATCGTGCCACACCGGGATCGGCGCTTCCGCACGCAGCCTGTCAAGGATATAGAAGCATTTAGGGTTTTCGATATCCTCAAGGTTTATCCCGCCAAAGGTCGGGCAGAGGTATTTGACGGTCTTGATGAATTCATCAGGGTCTTTCGTATCAAGACAGATCGGGAAGGCATCCACTCCGCCAAGGTACTTGAAAAGGAGCGCCTTTCCTTCCATAACAGGGAGTCCTGCCATGGGCCCTATGTCTCCGAGGCCGAGCACCCTGGTCCCGTCCGTAACGATCCCCACCATGTTTGCCTTGTTCGTATGTTCGAAGACCATTCCGGGGTTCTGCTGAATATCCTTGCAGGGTTCGGCAACACCGGGCGTATACCATATGGCAAAGTCCTTGATGTCCCTGATAACGCATTTCGGTATCACCTCTATCTTGCCCTTGTAATAGGGATGCATCTTCATTGCGTCCTGGGCCGGCTTCTTTGCCTTCGCAAGAAGCTCTTCTTTTGTTACCTTGGAATCACTCATAATTCCTCCCCTCCTCAATAGTTGAGCGACATTTTTATGTCAAAAGACATTCTATAAAGAATTCAGAAAAAATGGAACGAAAATTTGACAAAATGTTCGAGAACCAGCCGACAGCGGTCAGCATTCAGCTCTCAGCCAGAAAGCTCGGTCTGTCTACAGTATATAGACATTGCAGGTGCTTAAAGGGCACTTTTGCAATTCACTATATACGAAATACGATATACTATTCACTGCTCTTTTACTATTCGCCGCCCTTCCTGTTCAACGCCTTGTCTATCCTCAGAATACCCAGGAATATAAGGAAAACACCAAGGGCAAGGATGTACCGCAAGGGCAGCATCCTGGGCGTAAACCTCTCTACGAAAGACCTTGTGTCCTTTGCACCTTCCGTCTTTGGCCTTTCCGACTTTGGCCTTTCTGTCTCTGGCCTTATACCTGCTCCACTCTTTTCAGGGTCAACCAACGGTATCCCGGTCTCGTATACGTTCCTGAGAAACCCCTTGTGCCGTTCAAAACCCGTCACAAAAGGCAGCGACAGAAGGGGTATGCATATGCCTATCACGATGAGGATAATACCCGCCTTCTTCTCTTTCTCCATAAAAAACCCTTTGAGATGTATACTATAGCAACTGTTTTGAGATAATATCTATCAGAATTTTCAATAAACTTCAAACCGTGTCATTCTCTCTTTCGCGACCTTGACAAAAACACCGTTATCGTTTAATCTATAATCCAGCGGGCCCATAGCTCAGCTGGAAGAGCCACCGGCTCATAACCGGTAGGCCCCTGGTTCGAACCCAGGTGGGCCCAAATAACGTATATGATACGAAAATATTGCAAAACAGATATTAAAAAACTTTCTTAAAGGGGGTGACCATAAGGTTCACCCCCTTTAAAATTTTGGAGGTCGCACTTGGAGCATGAACTTGGCACGCTTTACGAGGCACAAAAGATAGAATTACAGATCATAGAAAAGGAAACAAAACGACAGACAGCGCCAAAAAAATTGCAGGAAATGGATGAGGAACTGAAACAATTAAAAGAAAGATTGGAAAAGGAAAAGACGATCTTTGAGGAATTGGAGAAAGAAAGGAAAAAAAAGGAAAAAGAACTGGATGTGGACAAGGACAAGATCAAAAAGATCGAATCAAAGCTCTACGAGGTAAAAACAAACAAAGAATATCAGGCCCTTTTAAAAGAGATAGAGGCTGCAAAGGCAACGAACGACAAGACGGAAGAAGATATCCTCACGCTTATGGAAAAGATCGAGGAACTGAAAAAGGATTACGAATCATCACAGGTGAAACTCCAGAAACGCGGGAAGGACATTGAGGTTGAAAAGGCAAGATTGGACACGGAGGTCCAATCGATGGACAAGATCATCGGAGAGCTGAAGGTGCAAAGGGATAACCTCCTTTCTGTTGTCAGCAATGAGCTGAGGTCGAAATACGATATGCTCAAGGTGAGGCGCGGCGGTATAGCCGTAACGAATGTCAAGAACGGGGTGTGCCTGGGTTGTTTCATGAATATCCCCCCGCAGCTTTTCATAGAGGTAACGAAGAACAAAAGGCTCATACAGTGCCCCAGCTGCAACCGTATCCTCTATTTCACAGATAGCGAATAATGCACTGGCATATGTACATCGATGGCGCTTCTTCCGGCAACCCCGGGCGATCGGGTGCAGGCCTGGTTGTGTTCGACGACGAGAACAAAGAGCTTTTCCGCGACAACATCTTCCTTGGCCACATGACGAATAACATGGCAGAATATGAAGCCCTCCTCTTTGCCCTGAAAAAGGCGCAGGAGGCAAAGGTCCTGGATATATCGGTCTATACCGATTCCCTCCTCCTCGCCAACCAGGTACTGGGGAAGTTCAAGATCAAAAATGAGAACTTAAGGGCATATGTTGCAACTATTAAGAATATTGTAAGCAATTTTCACCACTTTACGGTACAATATATCCCGAGGGAAAGGAATACAATAGCCGACAGGCTTGCAAAGGAAGCGATAAGAAAGGGGTAGACGGGTGATCGCTCTGTTTTTAGCGGAGAGGAAAGTCCGGGCATCAAAGGGCAGGATGGTCCTTAACGGGGACTGGGGGCAACCCTAAGGAAAGTGCCACAGAAAAGACACCGCCCCGTTGCAAGACGGGGTAAGGGTGAAAAGGTGAGGTAAGAGCTCACCAGTGCCTGGGTGACCAGACAGCTTGGTAAACCCCATCTGATGCAAGGCCAAAAAGGGTGTCGCGCCTTGGCGCGACAAGGATGGCCCGTCCAAATACCCGGGTAGGCCGCAATAGATTCAGGGCAACCTGGATCAATAAGAGAAATGATCACCGTCCCGCCCCAAGGCGGGAGACAGAACCCGGCTTACAGTCTACCCCTTTTTTATACTATGACGAAGACACCATACACTATTGCGGTCACGCCATGCAGGGAACAATTGCCAATCGCTCCCCGCATGAATACAGGGAGGTCGAATGATACTTTTTGTTATTGTCGGGATGCCCGCATCGGGTAAGAACATTGCGAGGAGCTACGCCGAATCAAGGCAGATCCCCTATTTTGCCACCGGCGACGCGGTCCGTGAAGAAGTGAAAAGACAGGGACTGGAGCCGAACGCAGAAAATACCGCTATGGTCTCAACGCAATTACGGGGCACCGACGGCATGGGCGTCACGCGGCTGGTCCTCTCGCGCGTAATGGAATCAAAAAACAACATTGTCTTCATGGAGGGCATACGCTCGCTGCAGGAGGTAACGCTTATCAGGGAAAGCGTTGAGTGTGTGGTGGTCGCCTTCTTGGCCCCACGGAAACTGAGGCTGGAAAGGATCATGTCACGGGGAAGATCGGACGATTCAGCCGATGCCTTTAACGACAGGGATATGAGGGAGATCGCATACGGTGCTGCCGTACCGGTTGCCCTTGCCGACGGCTACGTCCTGAATACCCGCGGTATGGAAGACGCCGTGAACGACCTCGACAGCATCGTAAAGAACCATGTATGAAAAAGATCTTCCTGATCACCTGTATCATCGCGGTCCTACTCTTTTTCTCCAACATACAGTCAAGAGACTTCTGGGCCCCTGACGAAGGGGATTTCGCGCAGATCACAAAAGAGCTTGGCGACAACCTGATCGTACCGCACTTAAACGGCAAGCCCTACGGTGAAAAGCCTCCCCTCTTCTATTACCTGAACTACCTGTCGGCAAAGGTCTTCAGTCCCCTCAGGGACGAAGCATCGATGCGCATCCCCACCGCATTGGCTGCCTTGCTGGCAGCCCTTCTCCTCCTCTATGTCGCCTCCAGGTCCTTCGGGGAAAAGGAGGCGCTTCTCGCCACGCTCATCCTCATAAGCTCTCCTCTTTACTACTGGCAGGCACGATACCTGCAGGTCGATATGGTCTTTGCCGCCCTTGTCGCATCAAGTCTTTTGTGCTTTTTCCGGTTCTATCATCAGGGAAAGAGGCTCCCGTACATCCTTTTCTATGTCCTTGCCGGGCTCGCCTTTATGACCAAGGGGCCTCTGGCGGTGATCCTCATATTGCCCGTTATTCTCATATATTGCTGGTCGCAGAGAGACCTCCGTATCTTTAAAAGGAAAGAGACCGCTATCGGCATATGTATCTTTCTGCTGATAATCGTGCCGTGGTACCTGCTGGTCTATGTGAAGGAAGGTTTCCCTTACCTCCAGGAGAACATTATCCATCAGAACATCACGCGGTTCTTTGACGCATGGAGCCACAAGCGGCCCATATATTACTATTTCACCACCCTCCCCCTTGATTACTTCCCCTGGAGCCTCTTTCTCCCCATGGGTATCTACCTTGCCGTAAAGGGCTGGAAAGATGATCCCGGTATGCGCTTCTTCCTCATCTGGTTTCTATGGATGTTCCTGTTCTTTTCGCTTTCGTCCGGAAAGATCAGCAAGTACATGATCCCGCTTCTGCCTGCCATGGCACTGATGACCGCCCGGGCATTCACGACGGAACACAAAAAATATGTCTTTTACGTATCCGCGCTGCTCGCGACAATCTTCCTTGCCCTCGGCATCATCCTTATCGCCGTAAAGACAGCGATGTACGGGGAATTCCGTCCTGAAAGGATCGCTATCGGCATCCTGTCCCTGCTCGTTGCAACAGGAATTGCATGGTCTGCCTTGCTGAAAAGGACAGAGGCGGTTGCCTGTATTCTCTTCGTCTTCCTCTCAATGACTTACATGACAGCCAATATATGGATATACGACAAATTGAACCACTATAAATCGCCGCGGGCTTTTTGCGAGAAGGTCAGTCATTATTTGCAAAAGGATACGCCGTGGGTCTACTATGGCAGCATGAGGGGCGTTTACATATACTATACAGGGAAACAGGCCATCCATGTCGATGAACACAGGACCGGGGAATTGCAGCAACTAAGGCAACGGCTCGATGAGTTCTATCTGGTGACCCGGAAGCGGGACATCGGGGAGGCGCGCAAGGCCCTGACAGACACCGACATAGTCCTGGAAGAGAAGATAGGCGACACGGAAATGGTCCTCGCCCGCTATCGGAAACACGGAGGGTAATGGATAGGTATCGTGAAGAAGAATAAGCAGATCATACATGTTGCCGTCCTCCTCATCCTCTCATACATCATCCTCTTTCAAGGCATCGGCTGCTACTCCCTGAAAGAACCTGACGAGGGCAGGTACGCGGAGATCCCGCGGGAGATGGTCGAGGGCGGCGACTGGGTGGTCCCCCATCTGGACCATGTGAGATATTTTGAAAAACCGCCGCTGTTCTACTGGACCGTAGCGGTCTCCTACAAGATATTCGGTATTAACGAATGGTCCTTCCGGTTCCCCAACGCCCTCTCTGCCCTTGCATGCATCATGATCCTTTATTTCGCCCTTCGACGAAGGTTCCCTGAAGAGGTTGCATTCATATCATCGGTGGTCCTCCTGTCGTCATTCGGTTTCTTTGCGATGGCAAGGATAGTGACGCTCGATATGTTCTTTACACTCTGGCTCTTTTGCGCGCTCATAGCCTTTGCCGGGTACTACAGGGAACGGAAGGGGTGGTTCCTCTATCTCTTTTACGTGGCCCTTGGCCTCGCAACCCTCACAAAGGGCCCTGTCTGCGTGATCCTCACGGGCATCACTATTGTGATGTTTCTCTTCACGGAAGGGAACCTTGCCTTTCTCAGGGACTTAAAGCCCCTCCGCGGCCTCGCGATCTATGCAGTCATCACCCTGCCCTGGATCATCGCTATGGCCCTGAAGGAGAAGGAGTTCCTCTACTTCTTCTTTATAGACCAGCATGTATTGAGGTTCTTTACGTCAAAACACAAGCGGTCGGGACCCATCTACTACTTCCTGCCGGTGTTGTTTGCCGGACTCCTGCCCTGGTCGGTGCTGATACCGAGGGGCATCGCCAACGCCTGGAGGAACAGCGAACTGAGGCTCTTTACGATCTGGACCTTTGTGGTCTTTATCTTCTTCAGCCTTTCCGGTTCAAAGCTCCCTCCCTATATCCTCCCCGTCTTTCCTGCCCTTGCGATCATCATCGGTCACCTGATCCACAGCCATTGGGAAGGACGCATACAACAGAAGACAGAGATAACTATCTATATGGTGATCTTCGCCGTATTTGCCCTTTCCGCCCTCCTGCCGTCTATTGCCGCCTTCGATACATACATCCACACCGTATCGGAAGAGGCCCCGGTCATCATGAAGGACCTCAGAGGTTTTTCTATTGCCGTGTCCATCACTTCCTTTGTCATCTTCTGCGTGCTGATCGTACGGAGGCTCAACACGTTCCCGATCATCTTCCGCCTTTTCACCGCCTTCTCTCTCGTTCTCGTTCTTGCAATCATCGCAAACACACCCGTTATCGACAGGATGAACTCAACGAAAGAACTCTCTGCCGTCATCAACGAGAAGAAGACCGGCCGGGACATCATCGTCAACTATGCGGCCTACGACCAGACATTGCCCTTTTATACGCGGTCAAAGGTATTGATAGCCTCCTATAAGGGCGAACTGGAGATGGGTTCACGATACGAAGATGCGAAAGATATCTTTATCAACGACAATGACCTCGTCGCCCTTCTCAATTCGGAGAAAGGTGTCTTTACAGTGCTCAAGAAGAAGAGGCTCGCCGTGCTACAGGAGAAGACCTCAAGGCCGCTGACAGTGCTTCGATGTATGAACGAACGTTGTCTTGTATATAATAAATAGATAAAAATCTGTTCAACGTTCTATGTTCAACGTTCAAGGTTTGAAAAAAGCAGATAGCGGAGCCGTGGCGATCATATCAATGAGATTGCCGCGTCACTTCACTCCTCGCAATGACAAGACGTAAACGGGCTTTTCTTTTACCCCTTACGCTTTACGATTTACGCCTTACGGAGGAGTCTATCGCCTCACGCCTTACGACTTACGGGTTTGTTGCTGACGGCTGCTTTAATATCTGGGTTGATATTAATTATTATGATATTATTACCTGTGCTGAAACGGTGCCTTCACCTGATCTGTATTTTAATTTTATCAATATCATTCTACAGTTGTGCTTCAATGTCACGACACTCTCCACCTTCCGCCTCCCTGAAAGGGGACCTGACGGAGTTGCTGAAGGAGGATATTCTGAGATCGAGCCACATCGGTATTGAGGTAAGATCCTTAGACAGGGACGAGGTCCTCTTTTCATACAACGCAGGCCAACGCTTCATCCCTGCATCGAATGTCAAGCTCTTTACCGTTGCCGCAGGGCTTGAGTATCTCACGCCCGATTTCGTCTATGAGACCAAGCTGATGCGGCATGGCGTTGTCGAGTCGGGCGTCCTGAAAGGCGACCTGCTAATCGTCGGTTCCGGCGACCCCACGATCTCGGGGTACTTCCATGACGGCAATCCCACAAAGGTCTTCGAGGACTGGGCAGAGGCCCTGAAACAGTCAGGCATCCAGGCAATAACAGGCAATATCGTCATCGACAGTTCCTTCTTCCGGGCAACTCCCCTTGGGCCGGGCTGGAGCTGGGACGACGAGCCTTTCTGCTATTCGGCCCCGAACGACGCCTTTTCGTTTAATAACAATTGCATTGCCGTAACTGTGGCGCCGGGCAATTCTGCCGGCGATCCCGTCACCGTACGCATCGAACCGGGCCCCGGAGACCTTGTCATCGTCAATAACGCAAAGACAGGCCACAGGGAGGGCATGGATGATATATCTATCGGGAAAGAGCCCTGCACGAATACAATAACCATCTCCGGGGGCCTGCCCGTGGACCATCCCGGATACAGGGTGATGGTCGCAATGGAAAGGCCTGCCTGTTACGGAGGGCTCATCTTCAAAGAGATACTGGCCCAAAGAGGCATTTCCCTGCAAGGACGCATAGATTGCGGGCATCGGGGTGGGGTCTCCGGTGAGGCCGGTGAGACGACTGTGGCAACCTACAGGTCCCCGCGGCTCTCTGAGATCATCAAGGTCGTCAACAAGAGGAGCAGCAACTTTGCTGCCGAACAACTCTTCCTGACCATAGGGAAGATGCAAAAGGGCGAAGGAAACCAGACGGCGTCGGCAACAGCCATTAAAGAATACACGGAAAGGATCGGCGCGGACGCCGCCGATCTCTATATTGTCGATGGCTCCGGGCTCTCCCGGTACAACCTCGTCACGCCAAAAGTCATCGTGGCCCTGCTCGATCACATGGCGCGGAGTCGATACTTCGGTGTATTCTACGGTTCCCTTGCCATAGCAGGTACGGACGGTACTCTGAAGAAAAAGATGCAGTCTCCTCCCCTTCAGGGCAATCTGAGGGGCAAAACAGGCTCGATGAACCACGTCCGGAACCTTTCCGGTTACGTGACAACAGCGGGCGGCGAGAGACTGGCCTTTGCAATACTGATAAACAATTTCAGTACCGACCCTGAGATAATACAAGATATTATTGAAAGGATCTGCCTCAGACTGATAAAACCGGTCGATAGTCGATAGTAATAAACCGGTCGATAGTCGATAGTGAATAGTAGATAGCGATAAACCGGTCGATAGTCGATAGTGAATAGTAGATAGCAAATAGCGAGAAACCAAAGAATCAGCTCCTTTAGCCTGAGCCTTAACCTGCTTTTTTTGTTTGCTATCTACTATTCACTATCGACTATCGACTGTCTTTCTGCTATTGACTGTCTTATCGTACTATTCTTCTCTTCAT